>CAYPNI010000035.1:0-34606 GCA_964411925.1 uncultured Nitrospirales bacterium | reverse complement strand
CCGAGGAATCTCGACCTGCTCCATGCTCCCCGCTCCCATCCCGAGTCCCGCCGAAGCCTTCCCAGTGCAACAGCCGTGCGAAGTATTTAGAGGATAGGCGCGGCCAACGCGTTCGGCTGAAGGTGGCTCGCGCTTCCAGCCCGAGCGTGCAGCGCCTGACACACCTGCACGGGCAGGATGCCCGCGCCACCGTCGCGCCCGTCCGCCTTAGGCCGGCGCCACGCGTGGACTCGCATTACTGATCATGGTCGCGATTATCGTGGTGGTACTCATGCGGCGGATGCTCGTGCGAGCCGCCCCGGCGCTGGTATTGATACCGGTGGTCGAGATCATGGTCGTCGTCCCCCGCGCATCCGCTCAGCACGAACGGAAAGATCGCGACACACGCGCCGCCAATAAAGCACACAATCCTGCGACTGAAATACGTCATGACCATGACTCCCACTGGCCACCCAGGCCGGCACATCCTGACCGAGGTAACCCTGCGCGCCTCAGCGCTATGCCCGGGAATTAGCCATGGCAACAGCCGTGCGGAATACATAGAGGACAAGCGCAGCCAACATGCTCGGTCAAAGGTGGCTCGGGCTTCCAGCCCGAGCACGCGGCGCCCGGCACACCTGCACGGGCAGGATGCCCGTACCACCTTCGCCGCGCGTGCAGCCGGATCACGTGACGCCAAACAACGGTTTTTCTTTGCTTACTTTCTTCTTTCCGCCTCAGATCCGCAGACTGCACACGAGACCGCCGCCACCCAACCGAATCCCGTCACGCAAAACAACGGTTTTTCTTTGCTTACTTTCTTTTTTCCCAAAAAGAAAGTAAGTCATTTACCCCGGAAGATTCCCGGGGCGAGTTCCTTGATCTCGAAATCCTCCGGACCGCGGAGCCCGTGGATTTTACCCGTCATTTCGCCGACCATCGACGTCGCGCGCGTGACCAGTTTTTCCCCCGCGCCGACACCGACATACGTCACCGTCTGCGCGCCGTAACCGCCATACGTGATGTCGCGTACCGTCGGGAAATACACGTGGAACTCATTCGCGTAGCCGCACAAGAACGTGTCCGGCAGCGGCGAGCGCCGCTTGAGGTCGAGCTGGAAATCGACGAACATCTCGCCCGGCATGAACGGCAGCGCGATGCGATCGTTCAACAGCAGCGTGCCGAGCGGCACCGCGAGGTCCGCCGGCACGCCCTTCATGTACTTCTCGTAGACGCGCCCGTAATACTGCTCGAGAATCGCGACCTGGCCCGCATCGCTCAAGTCCCACCGCGTGCCCACCGTCACCGGCTCCTCGCGATACTGCAACGCGCCACCCGGCACCGGCGCGAGCCCGCCCAGCGCCTTGAGCACGGCCTTCGCCGCCTTCTTCCCCTCGCCGATCACGGCCTCCTCCGCGCCCTGGTCCAGCGGCGTCTTGTCGAGATACGGGTTGATGTCGCCCGCGCCGCCCTGCAGAAAGAAACACTCGCCGCCCGTCTCCTCGACGACGCGCTTGCACATCTCGCCCGGCCAGTCGGCCGAGTAACGCTTGTTGTCCCACATGAAAATGACGGGGTGGCACGCGTAATGGACAAACGTCGCGATCGGTTTGCCCGTCTTCCGCGAATCGAACCGCAGCAGCCCCGCCTCGTGGTCCACGGGCGACGTCGGCGCGCGCTCCTCGTTGCGCCAGCGCATGTAACACACGCCGTCCTTGATCAGCCGGCGGTTGTGCGAGATGTCGATCGTGGTCCGGCCGAGGTGCAGCGTCGCCGGTTCTGCCCGGCTCAGCGCCTCGCGCAGCCCGTCCACCGCCGCCGCCTCTATCGCGGGAATGTGCGGCAGCTCCGCGAATTCCATCATCGGGCCGCTGTGCGTGTGCGTCGCGCAGAAAATCACATCCGCGACGCCGGCGGCGCGCGCCTTCTCGCGGATCCGCGCGACGACATCGGGCATCGGTGGGCGGCCCATATCGAGCACGAGCAGCCCGAGCGCCGTGTCGCCCGCCTTGATGACCGCGCAGCGCAGGTACAGCGCGTCGCGCGTAGCTTCGGAAATCTGGTCCGGGTTCGAATAGCCCCACATCTGGATGCCCGGCGGCGGCGTGACATCGCGCCGCGCAACGCCGAACTCGAGCGTGCCGTCCGGTCCGCCCGCGGCGATGGCGGTGCGCGGTTTGGCGGCGGCGCCCGTGGCGGCGCTGGCCGCGAGCGCCGCGAGCGAGGCTGAACCGGTAGCGAGGAATCCGCGACGCGACATACTGTCCATCCTGTGTCTCCCGAAGGGTGGCGAGGGGCGTTTTTCCGAGTGTATCGGGAACCGAGCGCAGTATTCACACCCAAGCCGGCGGCTCTGCCAATTTCCGCCGCCGTGCGATATACTATTGAGTGCAGGGGAAAACGCGTATGTGGTCAAGCTATCGGCTTGCATACTTGGGTGTCGCGGCGCTCGTATCGGGCGGCGTCGTGTTCGTCGCTGCTGAAGCGGAACACGGCCAAACGCGCGGCATCCGGTTCGGCACGGTGATTAGCCAGCAAGTCAAGACCGCGCAGGCAGACGCCGCAGTCGATGACGGCACGGAAAAGGGCAACCTCTCCGAAGTGGGCGCAAAGGAGCTGGCCCGCGAAGGCGATTTTTTGACGGCGCTGGTCTCGAGCCGCGAGCAGCCCGTTCTGTTGTTCAAGCACAGCACCGAGTGCAACGTTTCCGGCGCGGCCTACCGGCGCACGGCGGCGTGGCTGCGCGAACTGGGCGGCGAGGCGCCGCCGGTGTTCCTCGTCAAAGTCATCGAGCACCGGACGATTTCCCAGTTCATCGCCAAGCAAACGCAGATCAAGCACGAATCGCCGCAGGCGATTTTCCTGAGCGGCGGCCGCCCGGTGTGGAACACCGATCATGAAAACATCACGGCGGATTCGCTCGGCAAGGCCTTCGACTCGCTGCGCAAAGGCATCGCAGACGACGATCACACCGACTGAGCGCCTCGCGGTCTGATCGATTGACCGACAGTTCGAGGCGCCACGTACGCGACGAAGCGCTCTGCTCCGCCGTAACTGATACCCGCGACGAACGCTACTCCCGCGCCGCGTCGCGCTGAAGTAGTGCCACCTGCGCGGCCAGTTCGCCGAGCCGCGCTTCCAAGCCCGCCAGCGCGTCGGACTTGGCCGCGAGTTCGGCCCGGAGCGCCGCGTTTTCCTCGCGCGTTTGCAGGTACAGTCCCTGGATCGCGGCGAGCGCGACACCAGCCACATCGAGATCCGCGATGTGTACGTCGTCCGGCCCGAGTCCGAATGCCGCGCGAAAATCCTGCGCCATCGGGCCGAGATGCCGTTGCGACGCATCCTGCGTGCGGTAGTTCCACTCGCTGAGTTCGAGCTCGGCGACCTTTCCAAGCACGGCGCGCGAGTCCACCGGTTCGATGTTCTCTTTGGCATTGCGGTCGCTGATGCTCAACCACGTCCCACCGCCGGGCTGGAGCACAACGCCCGAACTCGGCACACCGTTGTTGTTCGTGTTGATGCCGGTCACGAGGCGCACGCCGCCGGTCGATCGAACGGCAAACTCGTTCGCGCGCTCCGAGAAAAAGAAAAATTGGCGAGAGTCCGTGAACAGCATCGCGCCGTCGTGCGCCGCGTCCACGGTCGCGCCGAACCCCTGCGCGAAGCTGAAGTCGCCGGCGGCGATGTTTTGGCTGCCGCCGGAAATTGTCGAGGCGAGGCCGCTCGCGATATTTTCCGAACCGCCGCCCACGGCCGCGTCGAGCCCCGTCGCGTCATTGAAGAACCCGCCCGCGATTGTCGACGAATCACCCGCGGAAAAATTGAGCGTGCCGCCGCCGATTGACGAATAGATCTGGGCGGACTCATTCGTCAGTCCGCCGAGCACGCTCGAATAGTCGCCGCTGGCGATGTTCTCCGAACCGCCGGCGATGACCGACGCGGTCCCGCTGGAGACATTCTGCGATCCCCCGCCGACGGTGCTGTCGGTGTTGGTCGCGGAATTCACGAGGCCGCCCGCGACGGTGGAGGCTTCACCCGACGCGACGTTTACGCCGCCTCCCGACACGGTGCTCCCCGTACCCGATGCACTGTTGAACGCACCACCAGCCACCGTGGCGTTCGTACCGCTGGCCGAACTGGAGACCCCGCCGAAGGCGGTCTTCTGCGTCGTACCGTCCGGGAATTTCAATTGCGCGGCGGCAGGCAGCGCAAGAAGAAGCGTGAACAGAACAAACAGTCTTGGCATGGCGGCAAACTCCCACACGACGGCCCGAATCGTTACGAATTCACGGGTATCTGGACGAATTCCGTCTCGGCTTATTCATCGTTTTCGACCCGGCGGGCGTGCAGGTTCCGCCGATGCGATCACGTACGGAGCGCAGATGTATCATGTCCGGACATCACCGGCTGCACGGTTGGAGACCCTCGGGGTGGCGAAGATCGGCTTTGCGCAATACGACGTCGAGTTTGGCGAGTACGACCAGAACACGGCGCGCATTGCGCGGTTGGCGGAATCCGCAAAGGACGCGGACTTGGTCGTGTTTCCGGAATTGGGTCTGACGGGGTACGAATTCAAGGACGCGCGCGAGGTCGAGCGATACGCCGAGCCCTTCGGCAGCGGAGCGACAAGCGCGACGTTGACCCGGCTCGCGAAGAAGTTAAAGACGACGCTCGTCATCGGCTATCCCGAATACACCACGAAGGGGTGTTACAACAGCGCGATGCTCGCGACGCCGGACGGCGGCCTGCACAATTACCGCAAGCTACATTTGTTCTCGCGCGAGACGGAGTTGTTCGCGCCGGGGACCGCGGAGCCACCCGTGATTGATACGCCGGCGGGGCGCGTCGGGTTGATGATCTGTTTCGACTGGTTCTTCCCGGAGACAGCGCGCATGCTCGCGGTGAAGGGCGCGCAAATCATCGCGCACCCGTCCAACCTGGTCCTGCAATGGTGCCAGCGCGCAATGTTCTGCCGCTGTCTCGAGAACAGCGTGTTCGCTGTCACCGCGAACCGCACCGGCACCGAGACGCGCGCAGGCCGCAAACTGAAATTCACCGGCGCGAGCCAGGTCGTTGACCCCAAGGGCGAAGTGCTCGTCAAGGCGACCGAGGCCGAAGAGTTCGTCGGCGTCATCGACATCGACCCGGCGCGCGCCGACGACAAACACATCAACCCGTACAATCACCTTATCGACGACCGCCGCCCGGAACATTACGGCGCGCTCACCCAGGGCCAGACGCAAACCACGCTGGTGTAAACGGAAGGAATACGCGGACATGAGAATCAGAGTTGTAGCTTCGCTCGTGGCGATTGGCATTTCGGTCTACGCGACCGCAGATGACCACACGATCACGCTCGAGAGCCCCGCGGTGAACGCCGGCGAGCGGATTCCCGCGGACTACACGGCGGACGGAAAGGACGCGTCGCTGCCGTTGAAATGGTCGGGCGCACCGGAGGGCACGAAGGAGTTCGCGCTGATCTGCGACGACCCCGACGCGCCGACGCCGAAGCCGTGGGTGCACTGGGTGATTTACAACATCCCGGGCGATGCGGTGGAGCTGCCCGAGGGATTGGCCGCCGATGAGGTGCTCAAAGCGCCCGCGCCGCTGGAAGGCGCGACGCAAGGGCTGACCGGCTGGCGCAAACCTGGTTACCGCGGACCCGCGCCGCCACCCGGCAAGGACCACCACTACACGTTCACGCTCTACGCGTTGGATGCCGACCTCGATTTGAAGCCGGGCCTGAACAAGGACCAGCTCCTCGAAGCCATGAAAAACCACATCCTGGCGACGGGTCAGTTCGTGGCTGTTTATTCGAGGTAGGTCCAGGTGGGGAAACTGGTGGAGGTGAGCGGGATCGAACCGCTGGCCTCATCGTTGCGAACGATGCGCTCTCCCAACTGAGCTACACCCCCACGCGGGCCGCAAGCGTAACAAATGCGGCCGGAATGCCGCAACCGCTCTCCGCCTCACACGTAGTGGGTGGCAAGCTTGAGCGGGATACAGCTTAAGCCTGTTCCCGGTCGATCACCGGGATTGATTCCGGTCTTCGAGGCTCTCGCGTATGCGCCGGAAGCTCTCGAACCGGTGCCGCGAAATCCCGCCGGTCTCGACGGCTTCGCGCACGGCGCACTTCGGTTCGTGCGTGTGCGTGCAGTCGCGGAACTTGCAGCCGGCCGCGCGCTCGGCGATTTCGGGGAAGTAGTACGCCACGGCCTCGGGGGAGACCTCCCACAGCCCCAGCGCGCGGATGCCAGGTGTGTCGATGATGCGGATGCCGTCGTCGAGTTGAAACAGTTTCGCCGTTGTCGTCGTATGCTTGCCCTTCTTGGTCGCTTCGCTGATCTCGCGCGTCTCGAGGTCAAGATCGGGTTGCAACGCGTTCAACAGCGAACTCTTCCCCACGCCGGAATGCCCCGCGAACACGCTGGTCCTGCCGCTCAACGCCGCGCGCAATTCTGCGATCCCCGTGCCGGTCTCGCAGCTTGTCAGAATTACCTTCACGCCGAGGTCACGATACGCCTGCAACTCCGCCGGCTCTTTCGAGACGAGGTCTATCTTGTTCAGGCAACACACCGGTTCGACGCCTCCGACTTCGGCGGCGATGAGATAGCGATCGACCAGCCCGGGCTTGAACGCGGGTTTCGCGGCGGCAGCGACGACGACAAGCACGTCGACGTTCGCCGCGAACACCTGTTCGTCGGACTCGGCGTGCTCCATCGCGGGCCGGCTGAGTTTCGTTCGCCGAGGCGCGACCGCGCGCACCCACGGCGAGCCCTCGATCTCCTCGATGAGCACGCGGTCTCCGGGCGCGACGGACGCGCCGCGCTGCGCGAGGTCATCGGTGAGTTTGCAGAGGTCCTCGCGGCCACCCCACTGCACGAACGCCCACTTGCGCGAGCGCGATATCACCAGGCCGTTCGGCTCGAAGTCTTCGGGGATGTCGGGCGCGGGCGCGGCGTCCGACACCGCGGTGTCGGTGCGCAGGTGCCGCTTCAGATCGCGCGAATAGGTCGTATCCTGCTGCGACTCCCAGTCGGCCCGCCGCTCGCGCCGCTGCTTCTTCTTTCGTTTCTTATCGCTCATGACCTCATTCTAAACACGGAGACACAGAGAACACAGCGCCGATCAATCTGACGAACCTCTATGAACTCTGAGCCTCTGTGTTGAAATTGCGTTTAGAGCTTGATCCGCATAGCATCCCTTTCACAGAGCCGAGGACCGAACCATGCCCGAACCCACGTCACCCGATACGACCCGAATGATGCGCCACCTGGTCGCGACGATCGCGTTTCGCGCGAGCCGCGCGTTTCGCGACGCGCCCGCCGGATTCGAGGATGCGCGCCTTGCGGACGACGGATGGTGCGCGAAGGAGTTGGTGCTGCATATGACCAACGTGCTTGCGTTCGCGTATGCGACCCTCACGCAGACCGATCGTGTGCGGCATGAACCGCGGGACTGGGCGGGCGAAGTCGAGCGGTTCTACACGATCCTCGGTGAGATTGACGCGAAACTCGCGGCTGGTGCGTCACTCGAAACGGGCATGGACCTCAAACTCGTGCAGGGCCCCTTCGCCGACAACCTCACGCACGTCGGCCAGCTACTGTCGATGCGCCGCCGCTGTGGCTCCCCCATTCCGGCGACGAACTACATCAAGGCCGATATCCGTACCGGCGTGACGGCGCTCGACGCTCAACCGGTTTGAACACAACACCGTAGCGAAATACGCACGGTTTGTCATTCCCGCGGAGGCGGGAATCTCTTCGCGAGATAGACGTCGCTGTTTCGCGAGATCCCCGCCTTCGCGGGGATGACAGAAATTGATTGTCCTCGCGCGAAAATCCTGAAGGTTATGGAGCGCTGACGCGCTGGTCCAGCCAAGCGGGAACTTCGCCCATCTTCACGCGGACCTGCTCCATCGAGTCGCGGTCGCGGATGGTGACGGTTTCGTCTTCCTTGGTCTGGTAGTCGAGGCAGATGCAGTACGGCGTGCCGGCTTCGTCCATGCGGCGGTAGCGGCGGCCGATCGCTCCGCCCTGGTCGTAAAACGTCGCGAACTTGCGGCGGAGTTTCCTCTCGAATTCCTGCGCGAGTTCGGCGAGGCCGTCTTTTTTCACCAGCGGCAGCACGGCCGCCTTGATCGGCGCGATGCGCGGGTGGAACCGCATCACGATGCGTTGCTCGCCCTCGACCTGCTCTTCGTGATACGCGTCGCACAGGATCGCGAGCGTCGTGCGGTCCGCGCCGGCCGACGGCTCGATGACGGACGGCGTGTAACGTTCCTTCTTGTCCGGGTCGAAGAACGAGAGATCTTTGCCGGAGTGTTTCGTGTGCTGCGTGAGGTCGTAGGACCCGCGGTTCGCGAGGCCCTGCAGCTCGCCCCAGCCAAACGTGAACTCATACTCGACGTCGGCCGTGCGCTTGGAGTAATGCGCAAGCGTTTCCTTCGGGTGCTCGTACCAGCGCATCTTCGACTCGGTCAACCCGATGCCGGTGTACCACGCCCAGATGTCGGTCATCCACCGCTCGAACCACTGCGCCTCCTCCTCCGGCCGGCAGAAGAACTCGATCTCCATCTGCTCGAACTCGCGGGAACGGAATATGAAATTGCGCGGGTTGATCTCGTTGCGAAACGCCTTGCCGATCTGCGCGATGCCGAACGGCGGCGCCATGCGTGAACTCGAGTACACGTCCTTGAAATCGACAAAAATCGCCTGGCACGTTTCCGGGCGCAGGTACGTCTCGACTGCGGAATCGCCGCTCGCGCCCAGCCGCGTCTGCAGCATCATGTTGAACGCGCGCGGCTCGGTCAGGTGTTCGCCATTGCACTTGGGCTTGTTCGGGCAGTCTTCCTCCGCGTTGAAGTGGTCCTGCCGGAACCGTTTCTTGCACTCCTTGCAGTCGACCAGCATGTCGTGAAATTCATCGACATGGCCCGACGCCTTCCACACGTCCGGGTGCATGATGATGGACGCGTCCAGCCCGACGATGTCGTCGCGCATCTGGACGAAGGTGTGCCACCAGTCGTTTTTGATGTTGCGCTTGAGTTCCGTGCCCAGCGGCCCGAAGTCCCAGCAGCCGTTAATTCCGCCGTAAATGCCGCTCGACTGGAAGATGAATCCGCGGCGCTTGCAAAGAGAAACGATGTGTTCCACTCAGTATTCCTTTCATTCACGCGACGTACTAATCGGTAAACCGGGCGAAGAGATCCGGAATGCCTAACGCACCGTCTATGATTTCGCCATTACTTCGAAAGACTTCACACTCGATTTCGCCAGACTCAAAAAACTCTACTTCCCACTTTTGGCCCGGCACGTGAATCTCCACGCATATGGCACCGAGCATACTTTGTTGCCGCAACGTGAATGCGATGCTTCTACCTCTCAATTCATGAATAAACTGATAGATGGTCATGGTGTTGTAATCGAGAAAAGACATCCGCTGTACGAACTGAAGGTAAACTCACCAATTCAGAATCGGATGCGTATGGTATCGGCGTTAGTCGTCACGTTCAACGCGCCGCAATCTATCGCTTCGACGCGACCCAGAGCACGGCCTTCTGTGCGAGACTCAGCGTCGCGCCGTCGTACTTCGCGTCGCGGCCGACCGCGCCCTTGACGCTCGCGCCGGTGAGGTTCGCGTTCGTCAGATCGGCGTCGCTCAGGTCGGCCTCGGCGAGATTCGCCTGTTGCAGTTGGGCTCCCGCGAGGTTCGCACCCTTCAGTACGGCCCCCGCCAGATCCGCGCCTTCGACGCGGGCCTCGTGCAATTGCGCGAGCGTTAGATTCGCGCGTTGCAGGTTCGCCTCCCGCAGCACGGCGCCGCGCAGGTCCGCGCGGACAAACTGCGCTTCTTCCAACTTGCCGCCAGACAGGTTCGCGCGCATCAGATCGGCCCCGGAGAAGTCCGCGGCGAAAAACTCCGCGCCGGCGAACTGCGCGCCTGGGAAGCGCGCGTTATCGAGCCGCGCCCGCGCGAAATTCGCCTCGTCGAGGCGGGCGCCCGTCAGGTTCGCGCCGCGCAGGTCCGCGCCGCTGAAATCGGCGCCGCGCAGGTCGGCCGATTCGAGCGACGCGTCGGTCAGCAGCGTGCCCGTGAGTTTCGCGCCCTTGAGGCTCGCCCCCGCGAGCATCGCGCCGTGCATATTGCTCTCGGCGAGGTCCGCGCCGCGCAGGTCGGCGTTTCTAAAGCTCGCGTTGAGCAGGTCCATGCCGTTGAGTTTCGCGCCGCGCAGATCGACCCCGCGCACATCGGCGAGGTCCTTCGTCGTCTCGGCCTGCCACGCATTCCACACGCCGATCCCTTCGTGGATGATGTCCATCGGCCCGCCGAAGATCGCGCCTCGCGCCTTGGCGTAGTCGCGAAAACCCTTCGACGCGCCGAGCAGGCCCGTGACCCGCGCCTCGCGAAGCGCCAGCGTCTCCCATCCGGCGACCTTGCGCAGCCGGGAGGCGACGAGCGACGCGCCGGTGAAATCCGCATGGGCGACGTTCGCACCTTCGAGGTTCACACCCACCAGCCGCGCGCCCACGGCTTTCGCCTCCTGCAGATTCACCCCGGCCATCTTCGCGGCGACGAAACTCGTATGGGCGACGTTCGCGCGCACGAGCTGCGCGCCGGTGAGGTCGCCCTGCGAGACGTCCGCGGATTCAAGGTTCGCGCCGCCGAGCCGGGCATTTGCCAGTGAACAGCCGACAAGTCTTACGCGCCGCAGATTTGCGCCTTCAAGATTCGCCGCGATGAAATTCGAACCCTCGAGAATCGTCTCGGTCAGGTTCACCGTGCCCAACTGCGCGCCTTTGAACGAACACCGGATGAATTTCGCCTCATTGAAGGTCGCGCCCGCGAACCGGGCCGATTCAAAGTTGGTGTCCTCGAACACTGCGCCGCGGAGGTTCGCCTTCTCCATGATCGCGTTCGTGAAGTCGGTCCCCGCGCACCGGGCGTCCGCGAGCGAGGCAGTCGTGAAGTCCACACCGGAAAAGTCGAGGCCGGTGAGATTCATGCCTTCCAGATCGGCCGCGGCGAGCCGGACGTTGCGAAACGTGCACGCCGCGACAATCGCGCGGGTGATCTTGGCGCCGGTGAGATCGGCATTCTCGAGGAATGCGCGGCCGAGATTTGCGCTGCGCAGGTCCGCGCCCTTGAGCGAGACCTCGGTGAAGCGGACGCTGCGCAGGTCAGTGTTGACGAGGTCCGCTTCATCCAGCACCGCCTTGCTCAAGTCGGCATGCATCAGGTTCGCCGCGGAGAGGTCCGTCCTGGCGAAGTTTGCGCCGGCGAGCGGGTAGCGCTGCAGGTTGGTCTCGGTGAGGTCCGGCCGCACGTCGGGATTCGCCTCGCGCCAGGCGTTCCACTGCGCCACACCTTCGCGCAGAATCTTCAGATGGGCCTTGTCAGCCACGCGCTTCCGGTCTCCACCCCGATGCAAGCGATAGTATACGGTTCTACGGCGCCCATGGGCTAGTCCTTGGAGTTGGGCCAGGCGCGACAGGATCTAGAGCGGAGTTTTGAATTAGCATCGGTGCCCAGGACGTAACCCACGCCGTGGCGCGGCCACTATCGGCTTTGGGGATTCCTTTGGGAGGGGCGGGTATGTGGGATCAGCTTCGCAACACGCCGAAGATGAAACTCGTGCTGGCGGGTTTTGGCGTGATTACGCTTGTGGGTGGCGGCGTCCTCGGGTCCATGGCGATCTCCGATTACGAGCCGCAGCCCGGCGTTTCCGAACTCGCGCTTCACCCGGAACGTCAGGACGAGATCGTGACGCAGCGCGAGGCGCAGAAATACCAGGAAGCGCTGGGACTCACGCAGGAACAAACGGATCAGATCGCGGCGCTGCTGCTGGCCGATCGTAAGCGCCGGATGCAGGACGCAACCACTGAACTCAGCCCGCAGGCCATGATGGCGCGGATGGGTCAACGCGCGGCACTGACGAAGTCGATTCGCGATCTGCTGACTCCCGATCAGATCGAGAAGTTTAACGACATGCCCGAGGGCCGGCGGGACCAGTTCATGCAGGGCATGGGACAGATGACTGCGGAAGAACGCGATCAATTCCGGCAGATGATGCAGGAGCGCATGGGTGGATCCGGTCCGCCGGGGTTTGGTCCCAATCGCGGATTCAGACCCGGATTCCCGGGTGCGCCCCGGCCGTCCAACCCGTGAAGGATTGTCCAACCATGAAACGCCGTGGCTTTACGCTTATTGAGCTATTGGTCGTCATCGGCATCATCGGCATTCTTGCGGCGATCTTGTTGCCGGCGCTTGCGCGCGCGCGGGAGGCGGCGCGCCGCGCGTCCTGCGCGAGCAATCTCAAACAATTC
This sequence comes from uncultured Nitrospirales bacterium, assembly GCA_964411925.1. Taxonomy (GTDB): domain Bacteria; phylum Hydrogenedentota; class Hydrogenedentia; order Hydrogenedentales; genus VFKU01. Next base: position 22,301 of record CAYPNI010000035.1, on the reverse strand, counting down.
GGCATTGTCTTCAAGATGTACGCCTCCGAATCCAAGGGCGAAAAGTTTCCGCCGCTCGAGATGGAGCTGGGCTGCGGGCTGCGCAGTTGTTTTGCCTGGGGACCACGGATCGCCACGATCTATCCGGAGTACCTGGCGGACGCCAACCTGTTCTTTTGTCCGTCGGACGCAGAAGACCGGCTGGACCAACACCTCGGCCCGGACGGCAGCTTGACGCTGCTGCTCCGACTGGAGGGCAACCGAAACGAGGGCGTCGAAGCCGTTGACGCGAGCTACACGTACGTCCCATGGATGCTGGATCACGTCGGCGACAGCGATCCCCAGACGGATCTGACACCGTTCCTGGGTGTGATTCAGGTCATCGGTGGAGTCGATATTCCGGACGGGTTTTCGACCGCGCCGACGCAATTCGTCGAGACGGGCCGAGACCTGATGTTCTCCACGCTGCCGCTCAGCCTCACGAACGACGAGGGCGCGTTTCTGGTGGGCGTGGACGCGGACCGCCGCGTGTCTGAAGGCGTGGGAAACGGCGACGGTTCGACGGTCTACAGGTTGCGCGAAGGCATCGAGCGCTTCCTGATTACGGACATCAACAACCCGGGCGCATCCGCGAGGGCCCAGAGCGATGTCTTCGTCATGTACGACAACGTCTCGACGGAGGTTGCGAAATTCAATCACGTCCCGGGCGGATCCAACGTTCTCTACCTGGATGGACATGTCGCGTTCATCCGGTTCCCGGGCGAAGCCCCGGTCAACAGGACGCTTGCGGGAATCATGCACCTCTTCGATTCGCTGCCCGGGCCGCCGCTGCGCTAAACGCCTGGATTCCGCACCGATCGTGCTCGACAACGGTTGGGGGAGGCGCGCCGAAACGGGGTGCGCTCGGACCCGCCAGACGATTACACGTTGAACCGGAAATGCACCACGTCGCCATCAAGCATGACGTATTCCTTGCCTTCAGACGTCATGTGGCCCGCGGCTTTCGCTCCGGCTTCGCCGCCGTCGCGCACATAGTCGGCGAAGTGGATGACCTCCGCGCGGATGAAGCCGCGCTCGAAGTCGGTGTGGATGACTCCCGCGGCCTCGGGGCCCTTCGCGCCGTTGCGGACGGTCCACGCGCGGACCTCCTTCGGCCCGGCGGTGAAATAGCTGATGAGCCCGAGCGCGTGGTAGCTCTTGCGAATGATCTGATCGAGACCGCTTTCCTTCGCGCCGAGTGAATCGAGGAACTCCTGGCGTTCGGCGTCGCTCAGCCCGGCCATTTCTTCCTCGACCTTCGCGCAGAGTTTGACGACTTCCGCGCCCTGTTCGGCTGCGATCGCGCGCACGGACTTTACGTATTCGTTGTCGTCGGCGAGGCCGGCCTCGTCCACGTTCGCCGCGAAGATGACCTTTTTCGCCGAGATGGGCTGCAAGTCGCGCACGGTCTCGATGAATTCCTCGGTATCCTGGTCGGGATACGCGCGGATCGGCTTGCCCGCCTCGACCTGCGCCTTCAGCGCGTTCGCCAGGTCGAGCATCGGCTGGACTTTCTTGTCGCCCTTGGCCTGCTTCGACAGGCGGTCGATGCGGCGGTCGATCTGTTCGAGGTCGGCGAGCATCAGTTCCGCGTCGATGACTTCGATGTCGCGCTTCGGGTCGCACGCGCCGTGGACGTGGATCACGTTCGCGTCATCGAAGCAGCGAACGACGTGCACGATGGCGGCCGTCTCGCGGATGTGCGCGAGGAACTTGTTCCCGAGCCCCTCCCCCCGGCTCGCGCCCTCGACCAGCCCCGCGATGTCCACGAATTCGATGGTCGCGGCGAGCACTCGCTCGGGTTTGGCGAGTTCGGCGAGCTTGTCCAGCCGCTCGTCCGGCACCGGCACGATTGCCCGGTTCGGCTCGATCGTGCAGAACGGATAGTTCGCCGCCTCGGCGTGTTGCGCCTTGGTCAGTGCGTTGAACGTCGTGCTCTTGCCGACATTCGGCAGGCCGACGATGCCCATTTTTAGTGCCATGAATACCTCAGAGTAGGAGCGGCGCGCCGCCGCGTTCGCAGGTCGCAGGAACCGCGGAAGTACGAGTCCCCCACGCGCGATTCCGGTCCCGAAGCCGCACATCATAGCAGCGAGCCGCGCGTCCGTGCGATGTTTCGCCGCGCGCACGACGCGGCGATCATCCCGGAGGGACGTTCGATAGTAGCCCGGCACTTCAGTGCCGGGTCATCGCATACGCAAAGCGCCCAGCCCCGGAGGGACGGCTGAAATCCCGTCACGAGTCTCAGCCGTCCCTCCGGGACTGAATCGTGGATTGCGCCCTTACCCGCCGTTGAAACGGCGGGCTACTATCACTGCGTCCCTACGGGACGCATGCAACTCGGGGACTACCGTTCGAAGAACTCCACGCGCCCCGTCTCAAGGTGGTAGAGCGCGCCGACGATGCGCAATGCGCCGTCCTGGACGCGGCGTTTGAGGATCGCCGACATCGCCTGGAGGTTTTCGACCGATACATCGACGTGGCCGCGCACCGCGTTGTCCACGATGGTGAGCGGGTCCTGGTCGAGGTGGTCGCGGTGGAGGCGCTCGACGACGGGCCGGATACGATCGACGATGACGTTGAGGTGCGGCGACTCGATGACGGTGTCATGCAGGATTTTGTCCACCGTCGCCGCGATCGCGCCGCACCGAGTATGCCCCAGGACCACGACGAGCGGGCAATTGAAGTTCTCGACCGCGAACTCGATGCTACCGATGGTGGACGGCACGAGCACGCCGCCCGCGACGCGGATCACGAAGAGGTCGCCCGGCCCGCGGTCGAACAGGATCTCGAGTGGCACGCGTGAGTCCGAACAGCCGAGGACGACGGCAAACGGAAACTGGCCCTCGGCGAGATCGCGGGTGACGGTGTTGAACGACCGATTACTGACCTGCGCAGCGCCCTGCGCGAAACGCAGATTACCGTCGTGTAATCGCGTCATCGCCTCTGCTGCGGAAATGGCATTCAATCTCTGGTCCCTTTCTCGGCGCTACTCGTCTTCGTCTTCGCTGGTCGTCTCGACGGCCTCCATGCCCTGCGGCATGATAAGGGAGATGAGCGTGTCGCCCGCGCGAGGCTTGGGCGGGTCGGTCGCGGTGAACGGCTTGGGCATACCGTCCTGAACGAGGACGAGCGGCAGCGCGCGATTGCCGAATCCTTTCTTGAAATTATCCATGGTGTATTCGGCGGTGAGCTCGGTCCGCCGGACCTCGCCCCCCTTGCGGACCAGTTCGAGCAGCCGATCGAAGCCGTGGTCCGCGCTGAACAGGGTGCGCCCGCGCAGGCGCTGCGCGACGGGCTGCCGGCGGGACTGCGCCTCCTGCTGCGCGGCGAGCTGATACACGCGGCCGCGGCCGAACAACTCGCCGTGACGCAGACTCATGATGCTGTTGACTTCGTCGTTCGGCGTCATGGCGAGCAGGCCGCCGATCGCGGTCAGGTCCATCTCCTCCTCGGCCTGCTCGGACAACACATTGCCGTGATAAATCTGCAACCCCTCTTTGCGCGCCGCGGAGACATGCCCGTAGTTCGTGTCGGCCAACAGGACGCGAACGCCGGCCTCTTTCTTCAGCGCGGACGCGATCGCGCGCGAGACCTTGTGCGCGCCGACGATGAGCAGACCCGTCGGGTTCGGCTCCGCGAGCGCGAGCCGGTTCGCCAGCGGCCGCGCGGTAAGGCCGTACACGGTGACCGTCGCGGCAATGATGACGTAGATGAGCGGCGCGAGGAGATGCGCGTCCTCGACGCCCGCCTCCGACAGGCGCAGCCCGAACACCGCGGAAACGGAGGCAGCGACGATTCCGCGCGGCGCGACCCAGCTCAGAAAAATCTTCTCCGTCTGCGTCAAGTCGGAAAATATGGTCGAGCTGAACACGGCGAGCGGGCGCACCACGAGGAACATCACGACCACGAACACGGCGGTGGGGACGACGGGCAGCGAGCGCAGGTCCTCCGCCTGGAGTGACGCGGTAAGCACGATGAACAGCGCGGCGATGATGAGCACGCGGATGTTTTCCTTGAATTCGATGATGTGATGCACGTCGGCCTGGCGCTGGTTGGCGAGATAGATCCCCATCAACGTGACGGTCAGCAGTCCGGATTCGTGCTGCATCAGATTCGATGCCGTGAGTCCGGCGACGACGAACAGGATGGTGACGGCGTTCTGCAGGTAGTCCGGCACCCAGTACAGCCGCAACAGCTGCGCCAACGCCCAGCCCCCGCCCAGGCCCAATGCAGCGCCAATGGCGACGGTCTTGACCATGCCGACGATTGAGACGAGGCCGAACCCGTCGTGCGTCACGATGCCTTCGAACACGAGCAGGGCGATCGTCGCGCCCAGCGGATCGGTCAGGATGCCCTCCCACTTCAACAGCGGTCCCGCGCTTCCGGACGGCCGGATCTGGCGCAGCATCGGGCCGATGACGGTCGGCCCGGTCACGATGCAGATTGCGCCGAGCAGCAGGGCGATCGACCAGTTCAGGCCGACGATGAAATGCGCCGCGGCCGCCGTGGCGAACCAGGTTACGAGCGGGCCGATCGTGAGGATGCCGCGGAGCGCGGGCCCGATGGCGCGCAGCTCCTGGATGCGCAAACTGAGCCCGCCCTCGAAAAGGATGAGACCCACGCTGATCGAGACCATCGGCATGAGCACGTCGCCGAACGTGTGCGCGGGGTCGAGCCAACCGGTCACCGGGCCCGCGACGAAGCCCGCGATGAGCAGCGGGATGATCGCGGGGAGGCGCAGGCGCCACGCGAGCCACTGCGCGCCGATGCCCAGCACGACAATGCCCGCCAGCGACACGAGCATATGCTCGTCCATCCAGTTTCCCCTCGGTTCAGACTCGGGCGCGAAAGAAATCGCTGCGCCGCAGCGCGCGACACTGTAGCATTCGATCGCGGCGCGGTGCGAGCCATGCACCCCCGTGGCCCGGCTCGCGAACGTCCGCAGCATCACATTGAGAAGCTGGCGGCGCGCCGGTGCGCGCGGGTAGAGTGGCCGGAATTCTCAGGAGAGGTGACGAGCATGAGCATTCGACGGCACACAGCGTGGGGCGCGATCGCGATGGTCGCGGCGGCGGCATTTCTGTTGCGCGGCGAAATCCCTGCCGTCGTCGCCGCGCCGGACGGGCACGACGTATCACTTGCGGACGCGTTGCGCGTGATCGACGCCGCGGTAAAAAAAGCGCAAGCCACTGACACGCGGATGAACATCGCCGTGGTGGATGCCGGGGGCAACCTCAAGGCCTTCGCGCGGATGGACGGCGCGTATCTTGGCAGCATCGACATTGCGATGAAGAAAGCGCGCACGTCGCGCTTCTTTGACGCTCCCACGGGCGTGCTCGGCACCATGACCCAGCCCGGCGGGCCGCTGTTCGGCCTCGAAGAGACCAACGGTGGCCTCGTCACTTTCGCGGGCGGGCTCCCGCTCAAGAACTCCAAGGGCGATGTGATCGGCGCGATTGGCGTGTCGGGTTCGAGCGTCGAGAACGATCTCGCGGTGGCCGAAGCCGGAGCGGCGGCGTTCTAATTTCGAGAATAGCAAAATAGGTCCTATAGGACTTAAAGGACCTATTCGAATTAGTAGAGATTTACACCCGACGACGAAACCTATCGCTCACGCACTGCGTTGCGGCTCACGTGTACGAACGCAACGAAGCTCTTGTCGTCCTCTCCCTGCTCGCACGATTCCACCTCGGCGCGCATTTGGATCGGCAGTCCGCGGTACGTCAGGCAGTCCAAATCGAGATCGATTGGCGCGCCGGGCGCGATGTAGCGGTTGAGCTTGAGCGCGATGTCGCCGTGACCGAGGTTGCGCGCGAGTGCCACGCCTTCGATGTAGTCGCCCTGCCGGTACGTGACGCGCCCCTGGAACGACGTCCGGAGTGCGCGCTTGAGCAGCCGCGCCTGCAATTCGGCGTCGTCCTCCAGTTCTACGAAGGCGACGTTGCCTGTGGTGAGCGTGGTGTCCATGGTTCCTTTATCCGTTTGGTTCAAATTCATTGATTCTTAAGCGCAAGCGCCGTTCCCATTCCAAGATTCTGCGTAAACTGCTGTTAAATTTAAGGTTATAGGGTATATCATTTTGCGCATATCAGTCAACATTCTGTCATTCTCGCCTAACTCAGGCGTGTTCCCGCCCCCGCGTGGCCGATTCCGCCAACGTTGGCCTCCGCGGCGCTTAATGTGATTCCGGCGCTGGTTCGGGGAACGCTTCGCGTGCAACTGCGACCGCGAGTTGAGATGGCCCCGATTGCCGCCTAGAATGCCGAATTCGCGGCGGGGCTGGATGGAGATCGCGGCAGGCATGTCGTTTTTGACCAGGCACGTATGGCTGGGGACCGCCGTCACTACGCTGGCCGCGTGCATGCTCTTCGCGCTCTTCTTCTTCCCCCGGGGCATCGACTTCGAGGCACAATTGGCGCACGCGGCGCAGCGATTCGAAGGCTACCGGCTGATCGAAAAGGGCATGGCGGCGCAGGCCGAGGAAGACTTCGCGCTCGCGCGCAAGAATTACGATGCCGCGCTCGCGATCGATCCCACAATCTTCCGCGCGCATCTCGTCCTCGGCCAGCTCGAGATCGAAGAGGGCAATCTCGAATCCGCGCTGGAGCACCTGGACGAGTCCCTGTCGATGTCCACCGACCAGGCGGACGCATACAATAGCCGGGGCGTCGTCAAGTGGCGGCTCGGCGATCGTCGCGGCGCACTGCGTGATTTCAACCGCGCGCTCGAGTACAACAACGACTTCGATCGCGCGCAAACCAACCGGGGACTCGCGCGCCTGCTGACGGACGACCGGCGGGGCGCACAGGCGGACTTCGAGAAGTCTCTGCTGGCGCGGGAAAAACTCCTCCGCGTGCAACGGGCCGTCGTCGGCGCCGGAATCATCCACGCGCTCGAAGGCCGCTACGACCAAGCGCTGGACAGTTTCTCGGTCGTGGCGGACGTTCGGCGGCCGAACGGCGCGATCGCGCTGTACAATCGCGCGAAGGTGTATGAAGCGATCGGCGACGCGGACGCCGCACAACGCGACCGCGCGGCATGTGCCGCACTCGAACAGGAACTGCAAAACTCGGACGGACGCGAATCCGCGCCCGACGACGACGCCTAGAAAGGAACCAACCCCCAATGAATTTCGAGTACTCGAAAAAAGTCCAGGACCTGCGGCGCCGCGTGAGCGAGTTCATGGATGAGTATGTGTACCCCAACGAGAAGACGGCGCACGAGCAGCTCAACGAGGGCGACCGGTGGCAGCCGCTGCCGATCATCGAAGAGCTCAAGCCCAAGGCGCGCGAGGCGGGCCTGTGGAACCTGTTCCTGCCCGAGAGCGATCTCGGCGCCGGCCTGACAAACCTCGAATACGCGCCGTTGTGCGAGATCATGGGACGCGTGCCGTGGGGCCCGGAGGTGTTCAACTGTTCAGCCCCGGACACGGGCAACATGGAAGTGCTCGTGCGTTACGGCACCGATGCGCAGAAAAAGAAATGGCTTACGCCGCTGCTCGAGGGCGAAATCCGGTCGTGCTTCGCGATGACCGAGCCGGCCGTTGCCTCGTCGGACGCGACCAACATCGAGTCATCGATCGAGCGCGACGGCGACGACTACGTCATCAACGGCCGCAAATGGTGGACCTCGGGCGCGGGCGATCCGCGCTGCAAGATCGCCATCTTCATGGGCAAGACCGACCGTTCCGCGCCCATGCACCTGCAGCAGTCGATGGTGCTCGTGCCGATGGACACGAAGGGGATCAAGATCAAACGCATGCTGACCGTGTTCGGCTATGACGACGCGCCGCACGGCCACGCAGAAGTCGTGTTCGACAACGTACGCGTCCCCGCGTCGAACGTGCTGCTCGGCGAAGGCCGCGGCTTCGAGATCGCCCAGGGCCGGCTCGGCCCCGGCCGCATTCACCATTGCATGCGCACCATCGGCGTGGCCGAGCGCGCGCTCGAAACGATGTGCAAACGCGTCGAAGAACGCATCGCATTCGGGCGGCACCTCTCCGAGTTCGGCACGATTCGCGAAGACATCGCGGTGTCGCGCGCGGAAATCGAACAGGCGCGCCTGCTCACGCTCAAGGCCGCGTACATGATGGACACGGTCGGCAACCGCGAGGCGCGCAAGGAAATCGCGCTCATCAAGGTCGTCGCGCCGAATATGACGCTGCGCGTGCTCGATCGCGCGATCCAGGCGCATGGCGGCGGCGGCGTCTGCCAGGACTTCTTCCTCGCCAAGGCGTGGGCCGGCACGCGCACGCTGCGCCTTGCCGACGGTCCGGACGAAGTGCACAACGAGACGATCGCGAAGCTCGAGATCAAGGAGCAGGCGCGCAAGCGCGACAAGCAAAAGCAGCCGGCGAAAGTTTGACCTGCGAGGGCGAGCGTACCCGCAAGCCGGAGCGCACTTGAAGACTCCGGCTTCCGCGTACGCTCGCCCTCCACAGCAAGTAAAGTGCGGCAAGGATCCTCGGGGCGGAGGAGGCGGCGATGTTTGGTGCTCGGACGGTGGCGGCACTGGCGGAGGAAGCGGCTGAGCGGCTCGGGCCGCGCGATTCGCTCCTATTCAAGGGCGAGCCGGTCAGCAACATGCTCGTGCTCGAGCGCGCGCGGCGGCTGCAACGCGCCTTCGCGGACCTCGGCCTGCGCAAAGGCAAAGTGGCCGCGCTCTGCATGATCAACCACCCGCTCGTCTACTCCGTGTTCGGCGGGATCTTCCGCACGGGCGGCACGGCGGTGCCGATGATGTTTCAACTCACGCCATCGGAGCTCAATTACATCCTCGGTCACACCGAGGCGGCGGGCGTCGTGACCGATGTCACGCTCGCGGACAAGATTCGCGAGGCGGTGAAGGGCCTCAAACACATCGAGTGGATCGCGATTCTCGGCGGCAAGGACAACCCGGCGGCGACGCCGCGCGAGTACGCGCTCGAGACGCTGCTTGCGGCCGATCAGCAACCTTCGATTCCCGCGATGGCCGAGGACGATGTCGCGCTGATGCTCTACACCTCGGGCACGACAGGCCGCCCCAAGGGCGTGATGCTCACGCATGCGAACATCCTCGGCATGGCCGAGGCCACGCTCGACGCGCAGGAGTACCACACGCGGCCGCATCCCATTCGCACACTGACCGCAATGCCCATGGCGCACATCTTCGGCGTGGGCGTCATGATGGGTGGATACGTCATCCCCGCGGAGTATCCCGCGCCGGTCACCGTGCAGGAAGTCTGGTTCGACGCCGAGCGCTTCATGCAGATCATCCAGGAATACAAGATCACCGACCTGCCGGCCGTGCCGACGATGCTCGCGATGATCCTCGCGCACCCCCGGGCGGGCGAGTACGATCTGACGTCCATCGTGAAGGCCGACGTCGGCGCGGCGCCGCTCGCGCCCGAACTCGCGGAGGCCTTCGCGCGAAAGGCGAAATGCTTCGTGCGCCAGATCTACGGCATGACGGAGAACACCGGGGTCGCCACGGCGTGCCGCCTGTCCAAGGCGTACCGTCCGGGTTCGGCGGGCCTGCCCTACTGCAACGTGCAACTCGCGGTGCACGACGACGACGACAAGCCGCTGCCGCCGGGCACGCCGGGCGAGATCGTCACGCGCGGACCGACGGTGATGAAGGGCTACTTCAAAGATCCCGAAGCGACGGCAACCGCGCTGCGCGGCGGCTGGATGCACTCGGGCGACATCGGGATCATCGACGAGGAGGGCTGGCTCTACGTCGTCGATCGCAAGAAGGACATGATCATTAAGGGCGGCGAGAACATCTTCCCCGCGGAGATCGAGAACATTCTGTACAAACATCCCGCCGTCGCCGAGGCCGCCGTCATCGGCGTGCCCGACAAGATCTACGGCGAGGGAGTCGTCGCGTATGTCGTCAAACACGCGGGCGCCGAAGCCACGCCGGAAGAATTGATCGCGCATGTGAAGTCCGAGGTTTCGAGTTTCAAAGCGCCCTCCGAGATCATTTTTATCGACGCGCTGCCCAAGAGCGGCGTCGGCAAGATTCTGCGCCGCGCGCTGCGCGACCAGTATGCGCAGGAACCCGCGACGCGGGCGTTGTGACGCCGGGAGATACAACGCATGGGTGAGTTGGGCATACAGTTCGGCGATCGGTTCGTGCCGCAGGCCGAAACGCAGCGGCGCGCCGCGCAGGCCGCGACGGGATTCCGCGCGCTCGGCATGAACCGCGAGGATCGCGTGGCGATGATGCTGCGCAACGACGTCGCCTATCTCGAAGCGACGGCCGGCATCCGCGTCGCGGGCGGGCTGCCCGTGCCGATCAATTGGCATCTCAAGGCCGATGAACTGGGCTATATCCTGCAGGACTCCGGCGCGAAGGCGCTGGTGATTCACTCGGACCTGTTACGCGCGCTGCACAAGTCCATTCCCCCGGGCGTGCGCGTGCTCGAAGTGCGCCCGCCCGACGTGCTCGCCGAGTGCTATGGCATCGCCGATGCGTCGCCTTGCGGCCTGGCCGGTGCGGAGGACTGGGACGGGTGGCTGCAGACGCACTCCCCCTGGAACCGCCCGCCCGATTCCGAAACCGCCAGCATGATTTACACCTCGGGCACGACGGGCCGGCCGAAGGGCGTGCGCCGCGAATCCGCCACGCCCGAACAGTACCAGCAGACGCTCGAAGTCGTCGGCGGCGTGCTCGGCGTGCGGCCCGGCGTGCGCACCGTCATACCCGCGCCGCTCTATCACTCCGCGCCGAACGCGTTCGCAATCTATTCGCTGCAACTCGGATCGTTCATGGTGATCATGCCGCGGTTCGACGCGGAGGATCTCCTGCGCGTCATCGACAAGTATAAAGTCACCCGATTCCAGGCCGTGCCCACAATGTTCGTGCGGCTGCTGCAACTGCCCAAGGAGGTCCGCGCGAAATACGACACGAGTTCGCTCGAGTATGTCGTCCACGCGGCGGCGCCGTGTCCCGCGGAAGTCAAGCAGGCGATGATCGACTGGTGGGGCCCGATCATCTGGGAGTATTACGGGAGCACCGAGATCAGTTCCGTCACGCTTTGTTCACCCGAAGACGCGATCAAGTTTCCGGGCACCGTCGGCCGGACGCTGCCCACCGCGACGGTGAAGGTGCTCGACGACAACGGCGCCGAATGCCCACCGGGCGTGCCCGGCACGATTTACGGGCGTCTGCACTGCGCCACGGAATTCACCTATCAGAACGACTCGGAAAAACGGCGTAAGGTCGAGCGCGACGGATTGATCACTGCGGGAGACATTGGCTACTTCAATGAAGACGGCTGTCTCTTCCTCTGCGATCGCGCCAACGACATGATCATCTCGGGCGGCGTGAACATCTATCCGGCTGAAATCGAGTCCGTACTGATCACCTGTCCGGGGGTCCGGGACTGCGCCGTGTTCGGTATCCCGCACCCGGATTTTGGCGAGTCCGTTATGGCTGTCATCGAAGCCCAGGACGGTACCCCCCCGACCGAGGGTGAAGTCCGGGCGTATCTCAGCGATCGGGTGGCGGACTATAAGGTCCCCAGAGTCATCGAATTCCGCTCCGACCTACCCCGGGAAGACTCGGGGAAACTGTTCAAGAGAAAGCTCCGGGAGCCCTATTGGCAGGGGGTTGGACGCAAGATCTAAAGTTACGGTTCCGAGTGCCGATATTCCTATCGAGGTCTACGTCGCGGGGGGAAAGCGACAGCCTGTGTCACACTATTTGCGCGTTCGGCAAATTTTGTCTGTTCAGGTTTGTCAGATGTGACCAATACCTAACCCTTCAAAGTGCGCTGGATGCGGAAAAACCCAAGGATTTAACGGTATTCTTACCTTCGCTTGCCAATTATGCGGGTTGGCACCACACTTGCACACCATTTGCCCAGATTTGGTATTGGACTCGGTCCGCGGAGTGCACGCGGGGTAGTCCGCCGAGACAGACGAGTGAAGGCGGAAGATCTCGCTGGCCTCTTAGGGGTCGCGGGCGATGATGAGCGAACGAGGAAGACCTTGGGGAAGGATCGGTCCGCGGTTTCGCGAATCGGGTGACTATGGCGACTGGTCGGGCATTGGTCATAGGCGACGTTTACACGTTGTCCCGCCACCAGGAGGAATTCCTGGAGTCGGTCGGGATTGAGTTGACCCATGTCCCCGCCGAGAAGACCTCGGCCGCCGTTCTCGTTGAAATTTTTGATGTGGCAATCGCAGGCGTGACCGCGAGCGGCCCCGATCTCTCGGCCGTCGTCAAGCAGGTGTTCCGCCAGGAACCCGAACTGCCTATCATCCTTCTCGCGGACGATGTCCGCATGCGCGATGCCTATACGTTGGGACAAGACCTGGCGTACGACGTAATCCCGCGCATTGTCGATAACGGTTGGCTGGTGCACAAGGTAAAGCTCGCCATCATGCAGCGCCAACAACTGTTGGAAATCCGGGCGCTCTCGTTGTCGAACAGCGAATCGACCGTAAATGCCCCTGAAATCGCCTTGCCGGAACGTAGTGAAACACCCACGTTCGATTCGGAACCGCTCGGATTTGACTCCGAAGAGTCCGGAGATCTTTACCAGTCCACAGAGCGCAAGGTGATTCTTCAGGCCCTTGCGAAGACGCGGTGGAATCGCCGCAAGGCCGCGCGCATGCTCGGCATCAGCTACAACACGCTTCGCCGCCGGATTGAGCGATACCAGCTCAACACGTCGTATCCGGCTTAACGAAACACCGCTGAAACACTTTACCGCTATCTCTCCTTCGCGCAACAGTTGTCTACAATCGGCCCAAGACGAGCTTGACTCTTCGGGAAATTCTTCGCATTCGCATTTCACGTGGCAATGAGTCACTCATTCACCTGTGCACTAATTGAGCACGCCTGACCACTCTGCGCCGCGGGATTTTCCGATTCGTCGTGGATGACAAACTGGCCTGGGCTGCATTCACTCAAGGTGGGCAACCTTCATCTATCGAAAATCTCACGGGGGATTTTTTCGCGCCGATCGCGGCACACTTCGCATCACATAACTCGAACGGTTCGAGATAGTTACAGCACGCCGCACAATTCTGAACTCTAGATTGGCACGCAGGTTGCCCTCTAGAGACTCGTAGACAAGTTATTGGGGTCTGAGTCGAATGTCACTGGCAATGCCTGAAGAGGGAGCGCTTGAGCGCCAGTTGCTGCACGAGCAAAAGCTCGCTGCACGCTACCGGTACTACGTATCGATCGTCATGGTCGCTCCGGCCTCGCACAACGTCAGCATTCGCGGCCTCATCGACGACACCCTTCGCGAATGCGATGAGTTGTTCGTCGTAAACGAAGGCGTGGCGATTCTTATGCCCCACACGACGCTCGAGGACGCAACGCGAGCCGTCGAGCGCTTCAAGAGCTTTTGCGCGGATCGCATCGATCTGCGCTTTTCGATTGCGACCTATCCGACTGACGACGCCGCGCTCAACCTGTTAAGCCGCGCGAAGAACCGTCTGGCGGAGGCGAAAGCCGGGGACTTCGGCAAGGTCGTGTTTCGGGGCTGACGCAGTAGGTAATTGGTGGCGGGAAGTAGTACGGAGGTATCGGGGATGAGCGTGGTGAAGGCGAGTTGGACACGGTTGGCGCGCGAAGCGGACGGCTTCGAAGGCGTCGAGTATGCGGCGATGACCGCGCTGATTGTCGGCGCGATCCTGGCCGCTCTGATCAGTCTGGGCATTGCGGTGACGGGCAGCATCGGCACTGTGGCGCAGACGGTCCAGGTATAGGTTCAGACGCGGGCGGTGGTCGCCCGCTTTTAGGCAAAGGATATTGGAGGCCAGGCCTCCAGATCCCACAACGAAGGGAGGTAAGTAGAAATGAAGGCTCTCATGAAGTTCGTGCGCGATGAGCGTGGTATGGAGACGGTGGAATACGCCGTCATGACCGCTCTGATCGTGGCCGCGCTCGTCACGGCGATCACGCTGCTCTCGGCGGCGATCTCCGGCCGGTTCGGCGCGGTTGAAGGCGTGATCAACGGTATCAACTAAGCTCCATGTCTGGTTGGCTTCCAAACCTTCTTCAGGCCGCGCAGGCGGGTGAGTATTCCCTTGGGGATGACACCTCTCTGCTCGTCCAGTGGGGCGCCGTAATCGGCGCCTCACTGGCGGCGGCCGTATGGGATCTGCGCCAGCGCAGAATTCCCAATGCGCTTACGTTCCCGCTGTTGATCACGGGGTTCGCGTACAGCGCATGGTTTGGAGGTTTGAGCGGCGCAGCAGGCAGCCTTGGCGGCTGCCTGCTGGCCGCGCTTCCATTTGTGATCTTGTTCATCTACGCGGGCGGGGGCGCCGGCGATGCCAAGCTCATGGGCGCCATCGGCGCCTGGCTCGGCGTTACACAAAGTCTTTTCGTGCTGGTGATGGTCGTGGTCATCGGAGCGCTGTTCGGGCTCGCGCAAGCCGCCTGGCATCGGCGCCTGGCCGACGTCTCCGGCCGCATGGGAACCATTTTCAGGTCTTGGTACGTCTGGTTCGTTTCCGGTCACCGCGTGGCGACCTGGCAGATGTCCGACGTGCAGCAATTGCAAATGCCGTATGCGGTCTCGATTTTCAGCGGCGTGTCGGTTGCCGCACTGGGAGTAGTGTTGTGGAACTCCTAACCTACAAGAACGCGAGCAAAAAGCGCAGCGAGCGTGGCATGGCGTTGGTCGAAACGGCCATCGTCATTTTGCTCCTGCTGTTCGTCACGTTCGGGATGATGGAATACGGCTGGATCTTCCACCGAATTCAGCAGCTCAACAACGGCGCGCGCGAAGGCGTGCGCCAGGCCGTCCTCCCCGATCACACGCCAGGCGACGCCATCAACGCCGTGGATCAATTGATGGCCGGTTTCGGAATCACGGGATACAGCGTCGGCATCACTCCGGGCAACACAGAAGATCTTGATTCGGGCGAGTTGATCACGGTGACCGTTTCGGTCCCGCTGGGCAACGTCGATTTGACCGGACTTTTTTTAAGCCAGGCGTTTTTGGGTAGCACTCTGAGCACATCGGCGACGATGGCGAAAGAGGGTCCATAAATTGAGGTGGGGTTGGGTAACAAAGGATACCCGGGCAAATTAAGGCGCGTCCCAGACGGGCGACGCCGGGAGACAGGTGATGAAGATTAGATGGTCGATCGTGTTCCTCGCGCTGTTCGGTGTGGTTGCGGCGCTCGCCGCGGCCGTGCTGACGGCCAGTCTGAGTGCGCAGGGCATTCAGGCCGCCAAGACGCCGGAAATCACTGAAGTCACCGTGCTCGTTGCCGCGAAGGATCTGGCCGCGATGCAAACGGTGACGAAAACCGACGTTGTGGAGAAGGTCGTGTCCGTGACGTCTGCGCCGCGGAAGTACTTCTCCGACGCGTCGCAGGTCGTCGGCCGCGTGTTGAGCCTGCCGGTCGTTGAAGGACAGACCTACACCGAGGATAACTTCCCGGCGGACGGCAGCGGGCTGCTGCTCGCCTCGCACCTGCCGCGCGGCAAACGCGCCGTGCAGATCGCGCTCGAAGACTATTCCGGCCTCGAAGGCCTGCTCTACCCCGGCTGCATCGTGGACGTGGTCGCGTCGTTCCGCGTGGATGTGGCGCAGAAAATCGGGCGCGCCGTCTCGACGACGCTGTTGCAGAACATCCAGGTGCTCGGCGTCGAAGGCAGCACGGTCGTGGACAAACAGGAACAAGATACCGAGAGCCGTTCGCGCGCTTCGCGCAACATGCGCCGTTCGCTGCTGGTCACGTTGATGGTGGACTCGCGCCAGGCAGAAGCGCTGCAGTTGGCGATGGAGCACGGCTCGGTTTCGCTCGCGCTGCGCAATCCCGGCGACGAAGCGATCACCAATAGCGAGGCGACGTTGCTCGCTGAAGGCAAGCTGGCCCAGCTCGCCGAACTGCTGGCGCCGAAAGTCGGCGGTGGCGATCGCGATCCGAACGCGGTCGAGTATGAGTTCTCCGACGAACTGCGTATTGCGTCTGCTCCGGAAGACGGCGTGCAAGCGGTTGCGGCAGGCAACGTCGCGTTGGAGCCGGCCGCTGCTGCGTCGCCGACTGCGGTGGTCGAGCCCGCCAAAGATGGCCGGCGCTATTGGGAAGTGGACGTTATACGGGGACTGGAGAGCCAGCCAAAACAGTTCCCGGTGCAAAACTAATCTGAGGAGGTAGGTGCAGTGAAGACGGCAACTGGTTTCATGAAGAGAGGGCTCGTGCGCCGCGTAGTCGCGTCCGTCACCGCCGCCCTGCTGACCGTAGGGACGCTGACCGCGCGCGCGCAGGAGGCTCCCGTCCTCCTCACCGGCGGCGATGTCAACGAGGCGGTCGGCAAGCAACTGACAATTAATGTAGGCCACTCCGCCGCTCTGCGGTCGGCGTGGAAGATCAAGCGCGTGTCCGTGGCGAATCCGAATGTTGCCGACGTGGACGCGCTGGAGACCAACGAGCTGCTCGTGGTCGCCAAGTCCGTGGGCCAGACCGACCTGATCCTCTGGGGTGAAGGCGGCGAGGTGTGGGCGACGACGGTCATCGTCGACGTCGATATCATCGAGCTCAATAAAGATCTCGCGGATCTGTTTCCGCGCTCGACGGTCCAGATGTACCGCTCGCAGGACGTCTATTTCGCCAAGGGCGTCTTCGAGACGGCTGACCAGGCGCGCCAACTCCAGGACTTCCTGGGGACCGCCGAAATCAAGTTCGTCGACATGACGAGCGTCGCGGGCCTGCAGCAGGTGATGCTCAAGGTGCGCGTCGCGGAAGTCAATCGCGTCGCGATCAAGAACATGGGCGTGAACATCCTCAAAGCCGGTGAAGACTTCTTCGGCGTGAGCATGCCTGGGCCCTCGAGCGGCGGCGCGCCGAACCAGTTCCCGATCGGCCCGGCCGGCCTGGCCAACGCGAACAACGTTCCGTTCGCGTTCGGCGAAGGCTCGGTCAGCCCGTTCAACACGCTGATCCTCGGCTTCCCGAACGCTGACCTCGAGTTCTTCATCGAGGCCCTCGCGGAAAACCAGTACGTGAAAGTCCTTGCCGAACCCACGCTCGTCTCGTTGAGCGGCCAGAAGGCCAACTTCCTGGCGGGCGGCGAGTTCCCCATCCCGGTCGTGCAAGGCACGAGCGCCGGCGGCGGCACCTCGATCTCGATCGAATACAAAGAGTTCGGTATCCGCCTCGAGTTCACGCCGACGGTGTTGGGCAACGGCAAGATTCGCCTGCAAGTCGCGCCGGAAGTCAGCGACATTTCCGATATTGGCTCGGTCGAAATCCAGGGCTTCCGGGTTCCTTCGGTGATGACCCGCCGCGCGAACACGGTGCTGGAGATGAACAGCGGCCAGACGTTCTCCATGGCCGGCCTGCTCAGCCAGTCCGTTACCGCGCGCAATTCGCGGACGCCGTTCCTGGGCGACCTGCCGATCCTCGGATCGCTGTTCCGCTCGGTCAGCTACCAGAAGGGTGAGAGCGAACTCGTCGTGCTCGTCACGCCGACACTCGTCGAACCGCTTAACCACGTCGCGGCCCGCCCGGTCCCGGGCGATCTGCACCAGGCACCGAACGATTGGGAACTGTTCGGCCTGGGCCGCATCGAAGGCGGCGAGCGTAACCCGGACAAGGTTTCGAACGAATCCGTTGACCTCGGCAAGCTCGAAGACCTGCAGGGTCCGGGCGCGTGGGCGACGTACTACAAGAGCGAGCCCGCGTCAAAGACCGAACAAGCGCAAGTAACGGTATCGGGTGACTGAAGCGCCCGGTATCGAGCAACGCATGAAACGAAAGACGGCCTGAAGGAAACGAAGCGGTAATGAAACCAAAAACGGACATACTGGTCCTGACGAAGGACGTCGACACCGAGAGCGCGCTCCGCCTGCTCTTGGATGCCGCCGACCAAGTCGGGGGGCTGCTGGTCAGCCGCGAATTCGATTCGCTGGCGGGCACGCTCGAGAAGGGCCTGGTGCCGTTGGTGTTGGTGGACATCGATCCCGATCCGCACGGCATGCTCCGGCGGCTCGAACCGATCGTCAACCGCCATCTGCACACGCGCTTCGTCGTGCTGGCGCGCGAGCTGAAGAACGACCTGGTGATGCAGGCGATGCAGGTCGGGGTGCGGTATGTGCAATTGAAGGAACGCATCCCGGCGGAGTTGCCGGGCGTCATCCAGCGCATCCTGTCCACGGCGCCGGCCGAAAGCCGGCGTACGGGCTCAGCGATAACCGTCCTGTCGGCCGGCGGCGGCGCCGGTTGCACGACGCTGGCCGTGAACCTGGCCAACGAACTGCAACTGACGACGTCGGAGCCGGTGTTGATTGTGGATCTCGACTACGCCTATGGCGCGGTCGCGTCCTATCTCGAACTCGAGGGCAAGTACGGCGTGGCCGATGTGCTCGCGTACGAAGGCAACATCGACGCGGATCTGATCGAGACGACGTCGGTGCGGCATTCGGACACGATCCGCGCGCTCCTGAGTCCGGCCAGCGTCAGCTTCGGCCGGCACGGCGCGATCGAGGCGCATCGCATCGCCGAAATGCTCTCCGCGTGCCGTCAGCGCCACCGCTTCACGATTTTCGATGCGGCCCGGTTGCCGATGGACGCCGCGGCGGTCCTGGCGAATGCCAGCGAGACGACGTTGGTGGTCTTGCAGCCGGTCGTCAAGGACATCCGCGTGACGAACAACATCATCCAGTCGCTCGTGGGACGCGGCGTGGCGGTGGAACGCATCAAACCGATCCTCAACCGCTACCGCAAGCGCCGCGAGCTGATCACCGTCGAAGAAGCGCAAAAGGCCCTGGGCGGCATCGTTCCTGAATGCCTGAGCAATGACTACGACAGCGCCATCCAGGGGAACAATTACGGCAAGTTGCTGTCCGCCTCCGCGCCGCGTTCCGCGCTGAGGAAGGACTTCGTGCAACTGGCCTCGCAGTTTTCGAAGGCAGATGGTCGCCGCAACGGCGCCGATAACAAGGGTGGGGGCGCAGGCCACACTCCCTCGCAGATGGGGCAATCATGAACGATCGCAAACTCAACTCGAACGAAGAATTGAAGGTCAAGGTCCATCGCCGCCTGCTTGACACGCTGGACCTGCACGAGGCGCGTCAATTGCCCGTCGAGCAGCTCTACAAGGAATGCTCGCGCCAGATCGACGTGCTCCTCAGCGAGCAGAACCGCCCCCTCTCCGGTCCGGAGAAGGTGCAGCTCATCCGCGAAGTGCTCGACGAAGTCTTCGGCCTCGGTCCCATCGAGGAATTCCTGCGCGACCCGCTCGTCAGCGACGTGCTGGTGAACGGTTCGGACCAGGTCTTCATCGAAAAGTTCGGTGTGCTGACGAAGACGAACGCCCGCTTCCGCGACAACGAACAGGTATTGCAGATCATCCAGCGTATCGCCGCGCAAGTCGGCCGCCGCATCGACGAGTCGTCTCCGATGCTCGACGCGCGCTTGCGTGACGGCTCGCGCGTCAACGCGATTATCCCGCCGCTCTCGCTGAGCGGTCCGAGTCTGTCGATTCGCCGTTTCGGCACGATCCAGATGGACCCGAAGACGCTGGTGGAAATCGGCTCGGTGTGCGAGGAGATGGCGCGGTTCCTTCAAGGCTGCGTCCGCTCGCGCCTCAACGTCCTGATCTCCGGCGGTACGGGTTCGGGCAAAACGACGCTGCTGAACGTGCTCTCCCGCTGGATCCCGAACGACGATCGGGTGATCACGATTGAAGACGCGGCCGAACTCCAGCTCCAGCAGGACCACGTGGTGCGGCTCGAAACGCGCCCGACGAACATCGAAGGCAAAGGTGAAGTCACGCAGCGCGCATTGTTGCGCAACTCGCTGCGCATGCGTCCCGACCGAATCATCATCGGTGAGGTGCGCGGCGCCGAGGCGCTGGACATGTTGCAGGCGATGAACACCGGTCACGAAGGCTCCATGACGACCGTGCACGCGAACAGCCCGCGCGACGCGTTCATGCGCGTGGAAAACATGGTCGCCATGGCCGGGCTGAATTTCCCCGTCGCCGCGATTCGCCAGCAGATGGCCTCCGCCATCGACATCCTGATCCACCTGGCGCGCCTGACCGGCGGCCGCCGCCGTGTCGTGTGCGTTTCGGAAGTGACCAGCATGGAAGGCGACAAGATTCTGTTGCAGGACATCATGCGGTTCCGCCAGACGGGCGTCGGCCCCGACGGCCACGCCGCCGGCCACTTCGAGATCTGCGGCGTGCGCCCGCAAGTGTTGCCGCGCCTCGAGGCGGAAGGGATGGAATTCCCCGATCGCTTCTTCCACCAGCGCATCATCGACGCGAAGCATTCGCCGAACGGGCAGGAGAAGTCTCATGTCTGAGATCTTCGACAATCTGTCAAACCCGGTCGTTCTATTCAGCGCAGCGGGCGTGTTTGCGCTCATCCTTTCGCTGTGGCTGATCGGCACGATCATCATCTACATGCGGCGTGTCCGCAAGGAAGAGCGCTTCGCCGAGCGTCTCCACCCCAAGTCGGCCTTCCCGACGAAGGAAAAGACGCTGCGCCTGTGGCTCAATGGCGGCGTCGGTTCGACGACCGTGCTCGACTACATCACGCCCGGCCCGCTGACCCGCTGGCTCGAGCGCACGCGCAACGGCTTGAACTGGGGCGGCCCGCTGCCGACGTTTGCGCTGTTCCTGTTCTCGATTCTGTTCATCGGGTTCGTGCTGCTCTTCTCGATTTCACAGAACGTCCTGATGGGTATCGGCTGGTTGCTCCTGTGCCCCGTGGTGCTCAATTTCATCGCCGCGCGCCGTATCACGAAGGAGGCGATGATCTTCGAACAGCAGCTCGCCGACGCGCTCGGCCTGGCCACGCGTTCGCTGCGGGCCGGCCATCCGCTGTTGTCCGCGTTCCAGGTCATCGTGGAAGAGATGGATCCGCCGGTGAGCAATGTCTTCGCGGAGATCGTGCAGGCGCAGCAGTTGGGCACGAGCCTCGAAGAGGCCATCATGCGCACCGCAGCCAAGCTGGAGAGCGACGACATGAAGCTCTTTGCGGCATCGACGGTGATTCAGCTCCGCAGCGGCGGCAACCTGGCGGATATGATGGAACGGCTGGTCGCGGTCATCCGCGACCGTATGCGCCTGCAGCGCCGCGTGCGCGTGCTCACGGCGCAGACGCAGTTCAGTAAGCGGGTGCTCATCGCGATGCCGTTCGTGCTCATCGCGATCCTGATGATCCTCAAGCCGGACTATCTCGAACTGATGTGGACCCGCGAGATCGGCCGCTACATGCTCGGCGCGGCCGGCATCTTCCTGATTCTCGGCTCGTGGGTCATGAACAAGATCGCAACGTTGAAATACTGAGGAAACGGGGATGGAAACCATGAGCCTAGTATTCACGCAATCGACGGTGGTGATCGCCGCGCTCACCTTCACCGCGGTGGTGTGCGTCGGCGGGGCGTTCATCGCCGCGGGCGCCGCCCAGCGCGAGGCGCTCCAGGCACGGCTGCGCATGCGGTCGGACGGCATGCCGCTCGACCCGCGCAAGCGCAAGCACGGCTTCTTCGCACGGATATTCATCGCGATGGGACGCGCGGTTTCTCCGAAGGGCATTTCGCAGGAGCTGCAGCGCAAGATGGCGCAAGCCGGCTGGTACAGCACCTCGGCCAGTACCATCTACGTCGGCACGAAAATGATCCTGCTCATCGCGTCAGCGGTCACGCTCGGCCTCGCCAGCACGCTGATCGAAGCTCCGTTGCCGATCAAGATGATGGGCGTCATCAGCGTCTCGGGACTGTTCTTCTTCATCCCGAACGTCGTGCTGAGCCTGCGCATCAGCCAGCGCGTGCTCAACATCCGCCGGCATCTGCCGGATTCGGTTGACTTGCTCGAAATTTGCGTCTCCGGCGGCATGGGCATCGACCAGGCCTGGAACTCAGTCGAAGAGCAGATCCGGCCGGTCTGTTCCGATCTCGCCGATGAAATTGCGTTGACCAACCTTGAGATGCACCTCGGCGCGGACCGCGGCTCGGCCATGCGCAACATGGCCGACCGTACCGGCGCCGAGGAACTCAATTCGCTGGTCGCCACGCTCGTGCAGTCCGAGCGGTTCGGCACGAGCCTGTCCGACGCGCTGCGGGTGTTTACGCAGACCATGCGCGAACTGCGCAGCCAGCGCGCGGAGGAAAGCGCGGAGAAAATGGCGGTGAAGATGATCTTCCCGATGGTGACGCTCATCTTCCCGGTAATTCTGATCATCGCGGTGGGTCCGGCAGGGATCACGCTTGCGGAAATTTTAGGTGGAAATTAGGCCCAGGGCCTTACGGAATCCAAGGAGGCAGTTGTCATGAAACGGTTGGTTGGAATCAGTCAGCTTTGCGCGGTGT
>CAYPNI010000034.1:0-35787 GCA_964411925.1 uncultured Nitrospirales bacterium | reverse complement strand
CGGTGCTGCACCTGCTGTACGCGCGGTTCTGGCACAAGGTGCTGTTCGACGCGGGGTTCGTGAGCACCAAAGAGCCGTTCATGAAACTGTTTAACCAGGGGATGATCCTGGCGCATTCGTACAAGGACAAGCAGGGGAAGTACCACTACCCGCACGAGACCGAGCGCAACAACGATGCACATGTATTGAAGGCGACCGGCGAGCTGCTCGAGACGCAGGTCGAGAAGATGTCGAAGTCCCGCTACAACGTCGTGAATCCCGACGACGTGATTCGCGAGTACGGCGCGGACTCGATGCGGCTGTACGAGATGTTCATGGGCCCGCTCGACCGCGAGAAACCGTGGACCGAGGAAGGCGTGCAGGGCGTGCACCGGTTCCTGAAACGTGTGTGGAGCCTGTTCGTGGGCGAGGACGGCGCGCTGTCGCCGAAAATCGCGCAGGGAGGCGGGGACGAGTCCCTCAAGAAACTGCTGCATCGGACGATCAAGGCCGTGACCGAGGACATCGAGAAGCTGTTTTTCAATACCGCGATCGCGGAGATGATGAAGTTCGTGAACGGCGCGATGAAGGCCGAGTCGATCGACCGCGAATGGGCGGAGCAGTTCGTGCTCGTGCTGGCGCCGTTCGCGCCGCACATGGCCGAGGAACTGTGGGAGAAACTGGGCCACGAGAGTTCGCTGACCTACGAGCCGTGGCCGGCCTATGACGAATCGCTGCTGACTGAGGACACGGTCGAGGTGCCCGTGCAGGTGAACGGCAAGGTGCGCTCGCGCATCGTGGTGGGGGTGGACGCGGGTTCGGAGGACGTGCTGGGGCTGGCGCGCGCCGACGAGAACGTGGCGCGGTTCCTGGACGGCAAGACCATCGTCAAGGAAATCTACGTCCCGCGCAAGATGGTGAACTTCGTCGCGAAATAGCGGCGCCAACACTTGGGCAGGCGAGCACAACTCGCACAATGCTCGCGGCGGGGGCCGGTGCGGTTCACGCCGAAACCGTGTGAAAACCGCCCGAAACCCGCCCGGAATAATGACAATTCGGTGAACAATGCATTACACTGGCGCTGGCACGGTGTGTGCTCGCGGGTTCGTGCCGACGCCATGGGGAACGCGGGGGAGAAGTAACGCGGACGTGGCCGTCGGGGGAGGAGGTACGCGTGCGGTGTGTTTTCAAATCCAGCTATTTGCCGGCTGGATTTGTGTTCGCTTTCCTGGTCTCCGCCGCCGCTGCTGCGCAGCAACCCTTCTGGACCCAAGGCTCCGCCTCGCGCGCTAGCACGGCGCCCCGAGTCCGCCTCACCGACGATGGCTACGTGGCCAGCGCTGGTGCGCCCGCAGGCACGGGGTTCAGCGCGGGATCGACGCGCAGCACGGCGCCCGAAGTGGTCGCGCTCGGTTTTCTTACCGCGCAGTCCCGCTGGTTTTTCGACGGCAGCCCGGGCGTTGGCTTCAAAGTGAACCAAGTGCGCGCGGAGGCGGGCCGCAGCTACATCAAACTCACGCAGACTTACTCCGGGCTGCCCGTGTTCGGCTCCGGAACGGTTGTGCAGGTGCGCGGGAACGCCATCGAGTACGTCTCGGCGGACGTCATGCGCGAATTTTGGCCGTTGACCAGCGGCGATCTCGAAACGGCCCCCACGATCACGGGTGGTGAAGCCGCCGCATTCGCGGATGCGTGGGCGTTGGACGAATTCGGCGTGTCGGCCGCGGCGGCGACGACGCCGGAACTATCGATCTACGACCCGGCGGTTGTGGGCAACGAGGGCGAGGTGCGGCTGGTTTGGCGGTTTGAGGTCGCCAACCCGTCGGCACTGGTGCGCGAGGTCGTCCTGGTGGACGCGCACGACGGCAAGGTCGCAATGCACTACTCGCTGATCCACGACGCGATGGACCGGCATATTCGCGACGCGAACAACACGGATTCCGTAGGGGCGGTTGCCCGCGTCGAAGGCCAGGGCCCGACGGGCAACACCAACGTCGATCAGGTCTATCAATACCTCGGTGATACGTATTCGTTTTACCTGACCGAGCACGGCCGTGACAGTTTCGACGGTTCGGGCGGCACCATGCTCGCGACCGTGCGCTACTGCTTGTTCGGGTATCCGTGTCCGCTCGAGAACGCCTTCTGGGACGGGACGCGCCTGTGGTTCGGTCAGGGATACATGGTCGATGACGTCACGGCGCATGAGTTGACGCACGGCGTCACGACGAACGAGTCGGGACTCATCTACTCGAATCAGTCCGGCGCGATCAACGAATCGCTGTCGGACATGTGGGGCGAGTGGGTGGATCTCACCAACGGGGCGGGCACCGACACGGCCGGGGTGCGCTGGCTGGTCGGCGAGGACCTGCCGGGCGGCGCGCTGCGCAGCATGTCGAACCCGACGTCGTTTGGCGATCCCGATCGGCTGGGCAGCCCGTTTTACTACAACGGCTCGGCGGACAATGGCGGCGTGCACGTCAACAGCGGCGTAGGCAACAAGCTGGCGTATCTGCTGACTGACGGCGGATCGTTTAACGGCTATACCGTGACGGGACTTGGTATCACTCTCGTGGCGGACTTGATGTATGAATGTCAGGTCAACCTCCTGACGCCATCATCGAACTATTACGACCTTTACGACGCGATCGCCCAGGCGGCGATCAATCTGGGTTTCTCGCCGGGACAACAGGCCGAGGTCGACAACGCGGGAAGGGCGGTCGAGATTCGGTTTATCGAAGGGGTGCACGGATTCAACGCGTCGACGCAGGCGGGCGTTCCGGAGATCGAGCTGAACTGGTTGAACCCGAACGCGGGCTCATTTACCGAGGTCCGCGTGCGGCGGAGCACGACCTCGTTTCCGTCCAACCCCGACTCGAGCGGGACGCTGATTTACCAGGGCCCGGGAACGACGTTCACGGACACGGCGGTGACGGTGGGTACTTTGTATTACTACTCGATCTGGGCCTACCACGGCCCCACTGACCGTTCCTCGCCGTCCATGGCGTCCTCGGAAGCGGGGGTCCTGGCGTCGACACCGGCGGAACGCTTCACAAACGCGCTTGGCGACGAATTCGACCTTGACGGCTTGCGGATATCCTTCTGGCCCGAGGGCCCCACGGCGTACCTCGTGAGGCGCGTCGAGATGAGCGCGTTTCGAACGAACCCCGTAGGAGGCACGCAGATCTTTCTGGGTGACGATGACTTCCGCCAGATCAACCTGAGCGGGGGGAGACAAGTCAGCGTCTACGGGACGGCGTTCAACAGCTTCTACGTGAACAGCAACGGCCGAATCACGTTTGGCGGCGGAGACACCGAGTACCAGGAGACGTTTTCGGACCACTTCGCGCTGCCGGGTATTTCCGCACTGTTCGACGACCTCAATCCCGCCTCCAGTGGAACGGTCAGTTACAAGGAGATGGAAGATCGCGTGGCCATTACGTTCGAAGACGTGCCGGAATTCGGATCCTCCACGCAGAACAGCTTTCAAATCGAGCTGCATTACAACGGCCTCGTGCGCGTGACGTATCTCGGCATCGGCGCGAAGGACGGCATCGTGGGCGTGTCCGCGGGCGGCGGCACCCCGCCGGGTTTCGTGGAGACTGATTTGAGCGGGAGTCTTGTCGTGCCGGCGCCAGTGCGTCCGTGGACCTGGATCACCATTGTGCTGCTGATTTCGTTGTGCGCAATCCCGCGCCTACGCTCTCGGAGTGACTGAGACACAGCCGGTCGAGCTTCGCTCCAATTAGGCAAGGTTCGTATCCTAACTACACAGGGCACCGGTGATTTGGCGCCGGTAATTCCCGCAAACAAGCGCAATTCTCCTCTCCGTTCGATGGCACGGCAAATGCGTTCGCTGTAGTTAGTCTTCGACTCAGGAGGCAGCGGACGACATGAGCAGAATCTTTGGGTTACTTCTTACGTTGCTGCTGGTAGCGGTCGTCGTGATCGGCGCGTTGATATTTCTGGACGTGGACGTGAAGGACGAAGGTGCGGGGACCGAGATCGAGGTGCACGTCCCGGAAGTCGAGTTCGGTTCGAAGGAGGTCGAGGTTACGGTTCCGACACTGAAGCTCAACCCGCCGGAGCAAGAGGCCGAAATCGATGACGACCCCCCGATAGCCAAACCGGATTCCGAACAAGAGCCGCAGCGGTAGGGGGCGCGGCAGGGCTTACTATCGAAATGCAGCGATCGAAACTATTCGGTCAACCCGTGTGGCGAGCG
Organism: uncultured Nitrospirales bacterium; assembly: GCA_964411925.1. Taxonomy (GTDB): domain Bacteria; phylum Hydrogenedentota; class Hydrogenedentia; order Hydrogenedentales; genus VFKU01. The sequence goes on along the minus strand of CAYPNI010000034.1, from coordinate 31,586 downwards.
GTTTGGGGCGTGAACAATGCTTTGCGGGAGGCTCTACACGCGTGCTATAGTCTCGCCCTTGACGCGTTCCGCGTCAGACCCACCCGGGGGCGTAGTTCAGCCGGTTAGAACGCCTGCCTGTCACGCAGGAGGTCGCGGGTTCGAGTCCCGTCGCTCCCGCCAGTTTATTCTTCTTCCCGGTCGGTCATCCTCCGCGCCGCAATCATCTGCATGAGTTGTGCCGCGCCGGCGTGGTCTGGCTGGAGGCGCAGGGCGGCGCGGGCCTGGGCTTGGGCGTGATCGAGTTCGCCGCGCTTCAGGGAGAATTGGGCGAGATTGAACCACACGTTGGCATCGTCGGCGCCGAGGGCTACTGCTTCGCGATAGTACGTCTCGGCATCGGTGTACCGCCGTTGCGCGGCGCGCAGGTCGCCCATGCGCGCGAGGGCGTCGGTGAACTCTGGGCGGCGCTCCAGAACTTCCTGCAGCGCCGCCTCGGCTTCCTCGATGCGTTGATGCCGAATCAAGAAGGCGGCGAACGAAGTCGAGAGCTTGGGGGCGAACCCGAGCTGTTCACGTGAATCGGCGTACGCCTCTTCCGCGGCTTCCGGGCCTAGCGCCAACTCGGTCAATTCGGCGCGCTGAACATGTGCCAGTTCGTTTTCGGGATCCAGAGTGGCGGCCAATCGGGCCTCCGCGAGGGCTTCCTCCGGGCGCTCTAGCGCGCGATACGTCGCGGCGAGCTGCACCCTGAGCCGCGCGGAGCCCGGACGGACATTCACCGCCTGCATGATGAGGTCGAGGGCTTCGTCGAACCGGCGATCCTGGAATCGAAGCTGGGCGAGATTCTCGAGGGCGAGCCGGTTTTGGGGATCGGACTGGAGCATGCGCGAGTAGAGCGTTTCGCTATCGCGCCACGCGCCGGTCTGCATGTACGCGCGTACGCCGAGGACCATGCACACCGAGAGTGCGACGGCCGCCAACAGCCGACGACGAACTGGCACGGTCGAGACTGCATCCAGACTCCACGCGAGTAGCATGTAGAGTCCGACGAGCGGCACGTCGGTATAGCGATCCGCGGCGGCGTGGTCGGCGTTCTGGACGAACCCGGAAACGGGCGCGAGCGTGCCGACGAACCAGAGCCAGCCGACGATCACCCAAGGGCTACTCGCGCGCCACCGGATCGCGCAAACGGTGGGCACGATCAGGAGCGCGACATGAACGACACTGGCGAGTGCGGACACGTCGTTCGGCCGCGGGTAGTAAGGCATGAGGCCAACGGGCCAGACCGCTTTTTGCAGGTAATGGGCATACGCAGCGGCGACTTGCTGGAACCGTTCGGAAAGCGAGAGATTCTCGTCCACGACGATGACGTCCGACTCGCGGTGCAGGTAAAACGTGAGAGCGCCCATCGCCAGGCCGACCAGCAGAAGCGGGATTTTTTCCGCGATGAGACGCCCCCAGCGCGCTTGTTTGAATCGCGCGAGGGGCCAGTAATCGAGCAGCAGCAACTGCGCCGGCAGCGTGAGGATCATCGGCTTGCTGAGCAGTCCCAAGGTGAACGTGACGGCGATTGCGAGGTAGAGCATCGCCGAACTCCGCCGCGCGTAGGATACGTAGAGGTTCAGCGTCACAAACCAGAAGAAGATGCACAGCAGATCTTTGCGTGACGAAATCCAGGCGACGGACTCGACATGCAGGGGATGAACCGCGAACAAGAGGGCAACCAGCGCGGCCGGCGCCGTGCGCGCAGTCATTCGAATCAGCAAGACATAAAGCAGCAACGTGTCGGCGATGTGGAGCAGAAGATTGGTGAGATGATACCCACCGGGATCAGTCCCGTAGAGCGAATGATCGGCAAGGTAGCTGAGCTGAGTAATCGGAAGGTAGTCCGTGAAGTACGACCCGCCGAAGGCCCATCGCAGGCCGTCCCAGGTCAGGCCGTGTTCGAGGTGCGGGTTCGTCTGGACGTACGTGAAATCGTCATAGGAGACGAACCCAAACGAAGCGGTCCGCGCATAAATCGCGATGCAGACCATCACGAGCCCCGCGCAGACGGCCAGATCCCGATGGCGCGAACTGGACAAGGCGGCGGGATCGGTCATGGCAGCGTATTATTGATTGACCGCCGAGCGCCGGACAATGCCGGAACGCCCCGAATTCACGCCGTTTCTGACGGTCCGATTCGCTGCGCGCAACCGGTCGACGGTTTCCATCGTCTAACGCGATGACGAGGTGCAGATGGATGTAATTGAGGTCGAGGGCCTGACGGTCCGCTATGGGCGGCAGACGGCCCTGGACGGGGTCACGTTGTCGCTTCCGAACGCGGCCACGGGCCTGCTGGGGCCCAATGGCGCGGGCAAGAGCACGCTGATGAAGGCGTTGCTGGGCTACGTGCGGCCCGCTGCGGGCCAATTGCGCGTGCTGGGGATGGATATGGCGGCGGAGCCGCTGGCCGTGCGGCACCGGTTGGGATACATGCCCGAGCGCGACCTGATGAGTCCGAAGGTGAGCGCGGTGTCGTTCCTGGTGTATTGCGGCCGGCTCCACGGGATGACGCGGCCCGATGCGATGGAGCGCGCGCACGCGGTGCTGAACTACGTGGGGCTGGGCGAGGCGCGTTACCGCAAGATGGAAACGTATTCCAAGGGCATGTGCCAGCGCGTGAAATTCGCTCAGGCGATACTCCACGACCCGAAGCTGCTACTGCTCGACGAGCCGACGAACGGGCTCGATCCCGAGGGGCGCGTCGAAATGCTCGAACTGATTGGGGACCTAGCGCGGCAACGCGGGATCGCGGTGGTGCTCTCGACACATTTGTTGCCCGACGTGCAGGCGGTGTGCGAGCACCTCGCGATCATTAACGAGGGGCGCGTCGTGCGATCGGGGACGATGAGCGAATTGACGGCGACGCGGGGCGGCGAGGTCGAGATTCGCGTGCACTCGAAGACGCCGGAGTACGCGTCGGCGATCGAACGGGCGGGTTGCTCAGTGAAGGTGCTCGGCGACGGCACGCTGCGGGTGGTCAAGCCGGAACGGGTGGCGGTGCGGCAGTTGTTCGTCATCGCGCGCGAGCAGGGGACGCACATCCGGCAACTGAAACCGATTCGGCAGTCATTGGAGGACACGTTCCTCGAAGCGATCGGGCACGGCGGCACTGCGGACGGCAACGGGCGGGCGCCCGAACCGCGTCAGATCGGGTCGTCACGCATGCGCGGCGCGGCGCGGAGGCGCGACTGAGCATGCCGATCTACGCGCAGACGTACGAATCCTACAGCGGCGAGTACCCGGGCCGGTTCCGCTGGATGGCGATTATCGGTCAAGAATTGCGCGTGCTGCTGAGCCGGCGCATGTTCATCTTCCTGGTGTTACTCGGCAATTTCCACCTGTTTCTGCGGTTATTGCAGCTGTATGTGCTTGATGTCGTGTCGGGCAATCCGGCGAGCCCGTTTGCCGATTCGCTATCGGAACTTCCATTCGAAGAGACCGGCGCGTGGGTGTATTTTGACTTCCTGCGGATGCAAAGCCCGCTGATTTTTTTGACGCTGGTGTATGCGGGCTCGGGGATGATCTGCAACGATTTCCGGAACAATCTCGTCGATGTCTATTTCTCCAAGCCCATCAACTGGAAAGACTACGTCCTCGGCAAGTTCGGCGCGCTGGTCGCCATCGGGATGTCGTTGACGGCCGTGCCGGGGCTGTTCATGGCACTGACGCACGTGGTGTTCAAGCCCGAGATGAGCTCATTGCGAGAGAGCCTGAGGCTCGCGCCGGCGATCGTCGCGTTTTCGTTGATGGTTGTGGGGACGGCTTCCGCGGGGATCCTCGCGAGTTCCTCGCTGGTGAACAGCTCGCGCTTCGCGGCGGTGGCCGTGTTCATGCTGACGCTAATCAACACGGCGTTTTCCGCGATCGTCAGCGTGGTGACCCGGGAAGAGAACTACCTGGCACTTGCCATTCCCGTGAGCGCGAACAACGTCGGGGAGTATTTGTTTCAGGAACACCGCTATGAGAACCCCGTGAACGTCTGGTGGGGATGGTCGGCGATGTACGTCGCGACGGTGTTCGTTATCGCGACGATCATCGTCTGCCGCAAGGCCCGGCGCGCGGAGATCGGACGATGAGCGGCGCGACGGGAAACGTCATCGAGACGCGGGACGCGTCGAAATGGTTCGGCGAAGTCGTGGCGGTGAACCGGCTGAACATCGCGGTTGACAGGGGCGTGACGGGGTTGCTGGGCCCGAACGGCGCCGGGAAGACGACGCTGATCCGGCTGATCCTGGGGCTGTACTCGCCGAGCCGAGGCGACGTGCGCGTATTTGGCGAATCGCCACGGAACAACCTGCGCATCGCGCGGCGCGTGGGGTACTGCCCGGAGCTGGACCGATTCTTCGAGAACATGAGCGGTTTGGCCTTCGTACGGTGGCTGTGCCGCTACCAGGGGATGGGGCGCGCCGAGGCGGACCGTGCGGCGCGGGAGGCGTGCGCGCAGGTGGGTATGTCGCGGCGCATGGACGACAACATCGAGACGTACAGCCAGGGAATGAGACAGCGAATCCGGATCGCGCAGGCGATCGCGCACGAACCGGAGTTGCTGATCCTGGACGAACCGATGTCCGGGCTGGACCCGGAAGGGCGCGAGGAGATTTTCCGGCTGGTGACGCGGCTGGGGGACGCGGGCCGGACGGTGATCGTTTCGAGCCACGTGCTCTACGAAATCGAGCGCGTGACGAACAACATCATCCTCATGTACGGCGGGCGGATGCTGGCGCAGGGGAGCGTGCGCGAGATTCGCGAGCTGATCGATGAGCACCCACACACGGTACGCATCCAATGCGACGAGCCGCGGCGCGTGGCCGAGCGGTTCGCGCTCGAGGAGGCGACGCTTGGTCTCGATGTGACGGGATCGACCGTGTGCATCCGGACGGCGGACCCCGGCGGGTTCTACCAGGCGCTGAACGCGCTGGTGGCGGAGAGCGGGATCGAGGTGGCGTCGCTGGACTGTCCCGACGACAACCTGCAGTCCGTGTTCGATTACCTGGTGAAGTAGGAGGAAGGGTGGGCGAGTTTCTGGGCGGTACGATGGTTTCGTTCGAGCATGCGCTGGCGACGTTTTTGCGCCGGCGCAGGACGTACGTCGCCGGTGCGATGGTCGTGTTGCCCGCGTTCCTGCCGCTGCTGGTGACCCTCCTGCCGCACGAACACGAGCACGACATGGACGCGACGCGCGGATGGGTCATCACGCAGATGATCGAGATCTTTTACATCACGGGTGTCACGCCGCTGCTCGCGCTGTTTTTTGCGGCGATGCTGATCGGAGAGGACGTCGAAGCGCAGACGATCTCTTACGTATTCACGCGGTCTGTGCCGCGATCGGCGTGGATTACGGGCCGGTTCGGGGCGTACCTCGCGACCACGGCCGGGATGATTGTCATTTCGATCGCCTGCCTGAGCGCCGCTGCGCTGGTGATTCCGGCACGGGGTGACACATTGGGCGTGTTGACGTTGGCTCGATATGTCGTTACCGCGACTCTGTCCCTGATGGCGTACGGGGCGCTATGCGCGTTCCTCGGGGCGCTGGTCCGGCATCCGGTGGTGGTGGGGGTATTGATTATCTTCGGATGGCAGCAAATCGCGCTGTTGGCGCCCGGAGCGACCAATTTCCTCACGATCAGCAAGTACGTGGCGGCGTTGCTGCCTGAAGGCGGACGGAGTATGCAACGAATCCTGGAGGATATGGCGTCTGAGTTATTGAATCCGACCCTTGGGGTCGCCCCGGGGACCGCGGCGCTTGTGCTTATCGCGATGAGCGCGGCGTTTCTGGCCCTGGCGACGGCCGTGGTGCGGCGCAAGGAATACACGACACCGGTCGCAGTGACCGAGTAGGAGGCCGTATGAACGGGACGAAGGTATGGGCCGTGGCGGCGGTTTTGGCGCTGTCGTTGGGGAATGGGGTCTGGGCGGACAGCGCGCAGAACGAATACAAGGAGTCCGTCGAGCTGTCGTTTCCGCTCAATCCCGGCGGGGAATTCTCGCTGAGCAACCGCAACGGGCCACTCGAACTGACGACCTGGGAGAAGAACGAGGTCCGAATCGTTGCGGAGAAACGCATGCGGCTCGAGGACGGGGCTATCTCGTGGCTGTGGCGGCTGCTCGGGCTCAAGTCCGAAGAGGTCAAGACCGACGAAGACGCGCGCAAGCTGTTTGCGGAACTCAAGATCGAGGCGACGGGCGACGATGTGCGGCGCGACGTGGCCACGGTCTATCCGGAGTCTACGAGCGGCGTGAATTTCAGCGTAGCGTACACCGTGACGGCGCCCAAGAACGTGAACGTCCGCGCCGATCTGACGAACGGGGCGATCCAGCTCTCGCAGGTGGTGGGGGACGTGGACGTTCAGTCGACCAACGGGAGCGTGTCGCTGGACGACGTCGCGGGGCGCGTCGAGGCGCGGAGCACGAACGGACGCGTCAACGTCGACCGGGCGAACGGGGACGTCGTGGCACGGACGACCAACGGGAGCGTGTCGGTACAACTGGCCGACGGCAGCATCGGCGCGGCCGAGCTGAAGAGCGTAAACGGCAACGTGGCGCTGTATGTTCCCGACGGGGCGGCGTTCCGGATCGAAGGCAAGACCGTTCATGGGGGCGTTTCGTGCGAGCTGCCGCTGGACGCGATCGACGAACAGTCGAACAAGGAGCTACGCGGAAGCGCGGGGACCGGCGGGCCGCTGTATTCGTTGCGGACGACGAACGGATCGGTCCGCGTGAAGCGGATCGGCGCGGAGTGAGCGCGGAGTACAGCGCCGCTTCTACTTCAACGCCGGGACCAGCGCGTGGCCGATGAGGTCACCGTTCGGCGTAAAGCCGTTGGCGTCCGTGTCGATGAAGATCGGGTTATTGATCGCGATGGGGTTCGCCGCGCCGCGTTGCGGACCATAGACCAGGCCCAGACCTGAGTTTTCGTTCGTCGCCGCGACGACGACGTGCGTGTCCGCCGAAAGCACGAGCGGGAACTCGCCCTCGAACTTGATCACGCCGTCCTGGAAGTAGTCGGGATTCTTTGCGCGCGTGAAGTTGAGCGTGGGGTCGTAGCGGCCGTTGAGCAGGACCTGCACGCGGTCGATATCCAGCCAGTTGGCGCACTGCACACGCACGCGCAGCCGTGCGCGGCCACCGGGGGCGATGACGGTCTGTCCCGCGGAACCTTTCGTCGCGGCGCTGGGCAATTCGCTGGAGACCTCCGCTTCGAGGAAGGGGCCGTTCGACATGACGATGCGCCCGGCGCGCGTCGCGGCTACGAGTTCCGTGAGATCCGCCGCCGCGGGGTCGTCGGTGCTGCTGGCGACGTAGTTCCGCAGCCAGCCTGAGCCGTGGAAATTGTAATGCGCGTCCGTGTTGACGACCCCGGGAACGCCCGTGCCCATGTTCCACATCTGGAGCCAAGTCGAGATGTTGTTGCGCTGGGTATCGGACGGACTCGAGCCGGGCCGGCGCTTGTCGGAGAACGGCTGCCAGAATATTGCCTGGATGGGATGAATCTCGATGCAATCCATGAAACTGATCATGCGCGGGTAGCCACGATCGCGGTTGCCGTCGTTGTCGGCGTCGAAAAACATGTGGACCATGTCCGGGTGGTTCTGCTGGACGATCTTGTCCGAGTTGCCGTCCCACCGTTTGAGCCGCTCGATTTGGACCTCGGGGCTGCCGTCCGTGTCGGGTCCGCCGCCGTCCTGCGTGCGGGCCTTCCATTCGAGGGGGAACGCGTTCTGGTGGTTCAGGTCGCCGGGGCCGGCGGTAAGTTCCATGCCGGTCGTCGTCAGCATGCGATCGGTCGCTTCGAAGTAACGCAGATGTTCGACATAGGAGTCGATACGCTGGTGCTCGGTGCAGGGTGCGAACTCGACGTGCTCGGCGAGCAGGTTCAATACGCGGCCACGCTGGCTGGCGGTGTTATCGCCGGAGGGGGACGAGTGGCTGTGGTAATCGGTGCTGAGCCAGCCTGAGGTATCGACGACGCGATCCAGCTTGCCCTCGATGCGCGTCTCGGCGCCCTGGGTGACGGTGATGTCCTGGACGATCGCGTTGTATTCGGGGCCGTAGCTGACGTAGACCTCGTAGGCACCCGGCGGCAGCGGCTGGTGCGCGCGGCCGTCGGGCGTATAGAGCGCGTTATGGACGCCATAGATCATGCTGTCGGGTCCGAAGAAGGGGTCCCGGGTGCCGTCCCGGCCGTAGAACTGGATCTTGCACGGGATGCGGGCGCCGCGGCCGTCGCGGATGTCCGCCGTGACGTAGCCTGCCGCGGGGAGCGTAACTTCGACGACGTTGGCGCTCGCGGTGTCGATTCGGGCTTCGGCTTCGCCGTTGCCCAGCGACGACACCTTTGCGGTGTATACGCCGGGCGGCACGTCGAACGAGAGTGTGCCGTCGGCGCGCGCGCGGCCGAAACCGATGCTGGTCTCCCCGGAGAACACCTCGATCTCAGCGGCGGCGAGCGCGTGGCCCACCGAATCGGTAGCGCGGACGGTGACGCGATCTTGCTTGACGCCTTGCAGGCGGTTGGCCGCGGCGTTCGATTCGAGCAGCGTGATGCCGGGCACGATGTGGCGCACGAGACGGTGGGACTCGCCGGGCGCGAGCGTGATTTTGCCCTGCGAATCGGTATGGAACGTGAGGATCGACGCCGCGCGGCCGTCTTCCGCGGTCTTGCCGCTAATCGGGCCGCCGTCGGCGACGATCGTGTACGCCTGGCCGAACCAGGGATCGTAGAGCCAGAACCGCGGCGCGGCGCCGTCCGGGGCCTTCTCAACGGCGGCGCGATCCCCGCTGCGGTCCATGCGGATGCTGTCCGTGAGATCGAACGCGACCGGGGCACTTCCGTTGTTCGTGAATTCCGTTTCGATCGTCAGGTAGTCCGCGTCATCGTCGAGCGAGTAATGAACGAGGGAACTGGGGAACGCGTCCGAGCCGGCGCTCGAGACCGTGAGCGTGACACGCTTGCCTTTGATCGCCAGCGCGTAGCGATCGTCTACTTGGGCCGGTTTGTCATCGACAACGACCGACTGGAACGAGTACTCGATGCGCACGGGCCCCGCGTAGTAGTTGCCGAGTTGGTCGCTCTGCAGGCGGCGGGTGGACAGGTCGATCAAATGTCCGCCGGAATAACGAATCATCATGTTGGCCTTGCGCGAAGGAATCGGATCGGCGATGACCGCGACGATGTGATCGTTCCGAAGGACGTAGTCCCCGTAGATTGCATCCGTTTCCTTACCGGCGGGGACGAATTCGTCGTAGTTCTGCGGCGTGATCGATACCAGGTCGGCGGCGAAGGTCGAGACGGGCGCGACTGAGCACATGAACGAGGCGAGTGCGAATTGTTTCAGCGTCATGGGAATCCTCCTCCGCGTCGTGATCCGGATGTCTGTGGAAAGGATCACTTCGTTTCGTGCCCGACCTCCAACGAAGTGGTGCAAGGGACACGTGCGGAGCGAGTCTAACAAACGCAGTGCCGGCGGAGAATGAGGGGAGGGTTAGCCGGAGCGTTGAAGCGGATTAGGCGTTGCTGCGGTTCGTTACTGCTTGCGGGCGGGAAGAACCGAGGCTGATGAGTTCCTCGACGGCGGCGAGGAAATCGTCCAGAACGAAGGGCTTGCCAATCGCGCGGTCGGCGCCGACGCCGATGGCCATGTCCAGATAGCTCACTTCGCCGCACATGCCGCCGCCCGAAATCGCGATGATCTTGCTCTCGGGGAAGTCGCGGCGAAGATCCATGATGGTGTCGATACCGCCCTTCTCGGGCATGATAATGTCGGTGACGACGAGGTCAACACCGCCTTCGGCGTAGATTTTGAGCCCTTCGAGGCCGTCGCCGGCTTCGCTGACCGAATAGCCTACGCGTTCCAAAACGGTACGCAACACTTCACGAATCTGGACTTCGTCATCAATTACGAGAACGTGTGGCATCCCCATCCCTCAAGGGTTTGGCGGTGGCCCGCCTTCCCGCTTCACTGTAACACGCGAATACCGAAATTTGCCAAGGAAACGGCTCCGATCTCGCGGCCAGCCGAGTCGGAAGGCTCGCCGTGTCAACACGTTACCCATTGTAGGGAATTTGTTGACAAAAAGTCCAGAGATTTCTGTTTCGGAATGGACAAGGGGTGGGCGCTGGAACGACAGAGATTATCCGTCCCTGCACTGGAAATCGTAGAATCGGCCATATGGAAACGGCTGATCGGCTGGACATGCTTGTGGGGATGCTGCGCGAACTCAGTCGCAGCTCCGATTCGGTCGGATCGGTCAATACCTTCCTTCGGGCGATGCGCCAGCTCGACGGCGACTACGCGCTCGTTTCCGTGTCTCGGCGCAACGTGCCGCCCGGCTGCTACCGCGTGATGCGGTTCGTGCATCAGCAGGGGGTGGCGATGGACGGGTTCAGCGACGTGCTGTACGCGGGCGCGGACGCGAAGACCTGCTCGGGCGGCTACATCGGCGGGGTGATCGCGAAGGATCAGCCCAGCCTGCTCGTGGACGCGCACGTGCACTCGGACCCGGCGGTGGGCGATTCATTCTCGCCGTACCGGACGATTCTCTCGGTGCCGGTGTTCGACGGCGGGGAGTCGCTGAACTGGGTGCTGTATCTGCGCACAGAGCCGGACGGATTCAGGCCGAGCGAGGTTGAGGACCTGATGTTGCAGGCGAACTTGATGGGCGGCCTGACGACGGCGAAGCAACATGCGCGCAACCTGGTGCTCAAACAGGCCGAACTCGAACGCGCGATGCAGAATCTGCGCGAGACCCAGAACCGGTTAATCGCGCAGGAGCGACTCGCATCGCTCGGGGCGCTGACGGCGGGGATCGCGCACGAGATTCGCAATCCGCTGAACTTCGTGACGAACTTTGCGACGCTCAGCGAAGCCGCGATCGCAGAACTGGAAGGGCTGATGCGCGAGGCGGAGACTGATGCGTCTCGTGGAGAGATCGTTTCGCGCCTGCATGAGCTGCGCTCGAACGCGGCGAAAATTCGCGAGCACGGCGAACGGGCGAACTCGATTATCAAGGGGATGTTGGGTCATGCGAATCAGCGCCGCGGCGAATCCGCGCAGACGGACGTGAACGCGCTCGTGGATGAGTACAGCAAGCTGGCGTACTATGGGCTGGGCAATGGGAAGGTGCGCCCCGACATCGATCTCGTCCGGGAATTCGACCCGGCGCTGCCGCAGATCCAGGCCGTGCCGCAGGACCTCGGGCGCGCGGTGTTAAACGTCGTGACGAATGCGTGCCAGGCCGTGCAGGCGCGGCTCGAGACCCGTCCCTCCGGGTACCGGCCCTCGATCCGGCTGCAGACGCGCGGGGTGAACGGGTTCATCGAAATCCGCGTGCGCGACAACGGAACGGGGATGGATGGGGCGACGGCGGCGCGCGCGTTCGATCCGTTTTTTACAACGAAGCCCGCGGGATCGGGGACGGGACTGGGCCTGTCGATTGTTCAGACGATCGTGGTGCAGGAGCACCATGGGAGTGTTGACATGAATTCCGAACCGGGGGAATTTACGGAGGTGGTGATGAAACTGCCCACCTCGCTCGGGGCGTTTGGGAACGTACGGCAGGTGTAGGTTGGCCATGACGACAAAACTGATGGTGGTGGACGACGAGGCGGACATGGAGGCGCTGATGCGCCAATACTATCGCCGGCAGATTCGTTCGGGGGAATACGCGTTTCAGTTCGCATCAAACGGGGAACACGCGCTGCGCGTGCTCGAGGGGCACCGCGACACGGACGTGGTGCTGACCGACATCAATATGCCGGTCATGGACGGGTTGACGCTGATCCCGAAGCTGAGCGGCGTGAGCCCGGTCCTGAAGACGATCGTGGTGTCGGCGTATGGCGACATGGACAACATTCGCGCGGCGATGAACCGGGGCGCGCACGATTTCGTGATGAAGCCGATCGAGTTCGCGGATCTGGACACCACGCTCAAGCGGACCATCGAGCATGTGGCGCAACGCAAAGAGGCGCTGCAGGCGTACGAGATGAACGAGCTGCTCAAGATCGCGGTGGACCAGAAGACGCGGCGCATCAAGGAGACCGAAGACGCGACGATCATGAGCCTGGCGCATCTGGCCGAAGTGCGCGACCTCGATACAGGACGCCATCTTGACCGGACGCGGCAATACGTCAAGCTGCTGGCCGAAGCGCTGAGGCGCCATCCCCGGTTTGTCGAGTACATCGATGACGACACGATGGAGGTGTTGTACAAGTCCGCGCCGCTGCACGATATCGGCAAGGTGGGCGTTCCGGACTTCATTCTGCGCAAGGAGGGCATGCTGTCTGACGAGGAGTACTCGCAGATGAAATTGCACGTCGATCACGGCGCGAACGTGCTGAAAGCGGCCGAGGAGCGGCTGGGCTTCAACTCGTTCCTGGCGATGGCGCAGCGCATCGCGCACCAGCACCACGAAAAGTGGGACGGGACCGGGTATCCGCGCGGACTCAGGGGCGAGGACATCCATTTTGCGGCGCGGCTGATGGCGTTGGCGGATGTCTACGACGCGCTGACGAGCCGGCGGCCGTACAAGGACGCGTGGTCGCATGACGACGTGCGCGAGCACATCATCGCGCAGAGCGGACTGCACTTTGACCCCGCGGTGGTGGAGGCGTTCCTGGCGCGTGAGTCGGAATTTCGGACGGTGGCAGAGCACTTGAAGGACTGAGCGGCGAACGGGACGCATGGGCACGATCCTAAAACGAATCTGGAACGCGTGGCGCGGGTTGATCGAGTCTGAGGACGCCCGGTGGCGCGAGCAGTCCGGGGAACCGCCGTCGTCGGAATCAGCGCCGGCCGTGGAATCTTGTTCCGCCCCGGCGAAGGCACCGTCGCTCGCTGATTTAGTGCGAGAGAGGCAAGACGAAGTGAGGCGGCATTGACGCGTTGCGGCGGACGTGAATCGCGCGGGTCGCATGAAGTAGGGTGAATCCCATGGCGGCCGTGATCTCGACACGATCCATCGGAGAGGACTTTCGTCCCAGCTACACATACTACAAGTCCGCGCTCGCGGGGCGCCAACTGCCGTGCGGGTTCATCGACGTCGATTTGCTTGATGCGAACGTGCGCGACATCGTGGCGCGGGCGTCGCGCGGCAAGACGATTCGCGTCGCGACGAAGTCGGTGCGGTGCACGTGGGCGTTGAGGCGGATTGCAGACGCGAAGCCGGTTTTCCGCGGGTTCATGGCATTCCACCCGATGGAGGCGGCGTGGCTTGCCGAGCGCGGGTTCGACGACATCCTGATCGGTTATCCGTTTTGCCGGGACGTTGAGATTGAGGCGGTGCTCCGACAGGTGAAGGCCGGCAAGACGATCATTCAGATGATCGATCACGCGGACCACGTCTCCCGGATTGCGGCAGTTGCCAAGCGCATCGGCGTGCTCGCGCCCGTATGCGTGGACCTGGACCTCTCCTCGGAGTTTCCGGGAGTGTATTTCGGCGTCAAGCGGTCCGCGCTGCGCACGCCGGAGAATCTCGCACCGATCATCGCGGCGGTGAAGGCGAATCCGTCTGTCGAGTTGCGCGGGTTGATGGGCTATGAAGCGCAGATTGCGGGGCTGCAGGACAAGCCGCCGGGGGGCGGCGTGCAGAACATGCTGATCCCGACGCTGAAGAAGAAATCGATCGGCGAGTTGCGCGCGCGACGTAAGGCGGCGGTCGAGTCGATTCGTGCGGCGGGCATTCCGCTGCCGCTCGTGAACGGCGGCGGCACCGGCAGCGTGGAATCGACCTGCGAAGAGGACGTGGTCACGGAGGTGACCGTCGGGTCGGGATTCTTCTCGCCGACGTTGTTCGATCACTACGCGCAGTTTCGACACCACCCGGCGGCGGGCTTTGCGATCGAAGTCGTGCGCCGGCCGCAGCCGGGCATGGTCACGTGTGCGGGTGGGGGGTATGTCGCGTCGGGGCAGGCCGGCAAGGGGAAACTGCCGCAGCCGTATTTGCCCGAGGGCGCGAAGTTACTGGACCAGGAAGGCGCGGGCGAAGTGCAGACGCCGATCGTGTACGACGGTCCGGAGACGCTCGATCATGGGGACCCCGTTCTCATGCGCCACGCGAAGGCCGGTGAAGTCTGCGAACGGTTCAACACGATGCTGCTCATCGCGAACGGCGCGGTCGTTGACGAAGTACCGACCTATCGCGGCGAAGGGCAGTGTTTTCTCTGAGCGCGGCAAGAAGGCGAGGGAATCCGGTTAGCGAGATTGCTTCGTCGCACAACCCGCTTCTCGCAATGACGAGTTGCAAGACCCGCTCGGCGGAATGACGAGTCGCACAACCAGTGGGCGCAACGACAATCGGGAAGTGACTTCTAGTCCTGGTCGAGGTCGCCGGGCAGGCGGAGATCGACGGTGGCGGCCTGGGCTTGCGGCGAGCTGTGCGGGTTGCCCGGGCCGACGACGGCGGAGTACGCGGCCCATCCGAGGGCAGTCGCGCCGATGACGAGCACCCAAGCCTGAAGTTCCGTCGTTACCATGGGCAGGTTCGGAAACGGAATCTTGCGCAGCAGGCGCGTGACCATCGATTCGCGGTTTTGTTCGGCATTGGCGCGGCCGTGCAGCGCGACGTGCAGAGCGCTCACGTAGTATTCCGGTTCGAGACCGAGCTGGCGGCAATAGGACCGGATGAATCCGACGGTGTAGCACGGCGCGGGCAGACTGTCGAGCGAAGCGTCCTCAAGGGCGGCGATCATCGATGCGGGGACGGCGCTTCCGGCGGCCGCGCCGTCGATGGACAGGCTGAGTTCCAGGCGTCGCGCGCGCAATTCGTGCCCTGGAAAACTCACGTGGAAAACCTCCCGGAGATACCTGCCCGAAGCGGTTGGGGAGCAACCGGAGTGCCATTATTGGACAATTTCGCTAAGTTGGCGATTGACAGCGCGTTATAACCTTTGGGCCTAAGGGCTAAGTCGTCAGCATTCGCCGAATTTTGTTCAATGGCGGTTGAGCACGTTCGTAAATGTGCAGCGCACGTCCACGGCTCGTGCCGCGTGACTGTGCGAGATACGGATGGCTGTCGCGGGCGTTGGCGCGGTGATAGACTCGGACGCGGCGTGCCGGTTGGGCACCGGCGGAAACGGTCGGAGATCGTGCGAGCGTATGGGCGAGAATGG
The DNA here is from genome assembly GCA_964411925.1 of uncultured Nitrospirales bacterium. Taxonomy (GTDB): domain Bacteria; phylum Hydrogenedentota; class Hydrogenedentia; order Hydrogenedentales; genus VFKU01. The sequence continues at coordinate 16,453 of CAYPNI010000034.1, read as the reverse complement.
CGAGACGTTCGGGGAAATCGTGGGGACGGTGCGCGGGATCCTGGAGATTCCGTTCAATGTGCTCGTCAATCTCACCGGCGCGCAACTCCAGTCGTGGTGGTGGATCGTTTGGGACGTTTTTGCCGTCGCGGTCCTCATCCTGATTCTTCGCTGGCTTGTCATTTTCGTTCTCGATCTGTTCCGGCGCGACAAGATGGCGGACAAGGCGGACATCGATGCGCTGGTGGGCAAGCATGCGAATTTCGCGCAGGCGATGCAGGATCCCGCGGCGCTGCGCGCGACGACGGCACACCTGAAGAAGAACAAGCAGTGGGGCAAACTCGGGGAAGCCTACGCGGCGATCAACCATCACAAGAAGGCGGCGCAGTACTTCAAGAAGGCGAAGGAGCACGTCAAGGCCGCTGAACAGATGGCGAAGCTGGACAAACTTCCGGACGCGGCGCGGAGCCTGTTGCGCGCGGGGGACTACGAGAACGCCGGACGCTTTTTCCTGCGCGGCGAGAAATTTGCGAAGGCGGCAAAGGCTTACGCGAAAGCCGGCAAACCGGCGAAGGCGGCCGACGCCTGGGGGAAGGCGGGAAAATACAAACGCTCCGCAGATATGTTCGTGGAGTATTTCCAGGCACCGCGGGATGAGAAGGCCGCGCAGATCGAAGCGGCGCACGCCTGCTTCGAATTGCTGGAAGATTCGGCCGCGAAGCAAAAGATTCCGGGCGAGACGCGGCGGGACTTGCTTGCCCCTGTGGCGCAGGCGTTCGAGGCCGAGAACAATTTCGAGCAGGCGGGTGGGTTGTTTCGCGAATCCGGCCAACTCGAGCGCGCGGCGGAAGCGTACGTCAAGGCGAACAAGCTGGAACTTGCGGTCGAGTGTTACAAACAGGCGAACAAGCCACGCGAGGCGGCGCGCATCGGCGGTCGCTATTACGAGAAGGCGGGGAAGTGGCGCGAGGCGGGCATGGCGTACGCCGGGGGCGAGGAGTTCCTGCGGGCGGCGGAGTGTTTTGCGAAGGCAGACGAGCCCGTGCGCGCGGCGGAATACTTCATGCGGTGCCAGGAGTATGCGCGGGCGGGGCTGATGTTCGGCAAGGCGCAGCGCTACCAGGAAGCCATTGACGCATTGCAGAAGGTGCCGGAGAAGGACAAGCAGTTCGACGCTTCACGCGCGCTGCTGGGACGGTGCTTCTACGAAATGCACGACTACGCCCATTGCGCGGCGACGCTGGAGAACCACCTGCTCGGCAAGCGCGTCGAGAAGGCGAACATGGACTACTTTTACATGCTGGCGCTGGCGAAGGAACAGCTTGGCGATCTTCAGGTCTCTCGCGACATTCTGTACAAGATCGGCGCGGTGGAGCGCGAATACCGCGACCTGAACCAGCGGATCTCGAGCATCGACTCGCGAATCTCGATGATTGGATCGCAGAGCGGGATTGGTCAGGCGTCTGCCCAGGCGGCGTCGAACGGCGGCGACCGCGCGGTGATGAGCATGGTGCAGAACCAGCTCGGCGAGCGGTACGAAATCGAGCGCGAAATCGGGCGTGGCGGGATGGGCGTGGTGTATCTCGCGCGGGACAAACAGCTCGACCGCAAGGTGGCGCTCAAGTTCCTCGGGACGCTCGTGGACAACAACGAAGAGTACCGGCAGCGGTTCGTGCGCGAGGCGAAGACGGCGGCGAAGATTAACCACCCGAACATCGTGGCGATTTACGACATCAGTGCGAGCCAGGGCAAGGCGTATATCGCGATGGAGTACATCGAGGGGACGAGCCTGCACAACTACATCGAGAAGAAGGGCAAGCTGCCCGCGCGCGAGGCGATTAACTACATGGCGCAGGCGTGCGCGGCGCTTTATTCGCTGCATTCGTGCGGCATCGTGCACCGCGACATCAAACCGGACAACATCATCATCGGGAAGGGCGGTCTGATTAAGCTGATGGATTTCGGGCTCGCGAAGGCCGAGGACAACCGCATCACCAAGAGCAATATCGTCATGGGCACGCCGTGCTACATGTCGCCGGAACAGGTTCAGGGCAAGGACGTGGACGGGCGCAGCGACATCTACGCGATGGGCCTCGTGCTCTACGAAATGATGACGGGCAAGTGCGTCTTTCGTGACGGCGACATCATGGCGCGGCAGGTGAACGAGATGCCGGCGAAACTCAGCGAACTCGTCGAGGGCGTCTCACCGGAACTGGACGCGCTCGCGTACAAATGCATCGCGAAGAAGGCCGAGGATCGCTTCGAAAACTGCAAGAAGGTCGTTGAAGAAATTCGCAAGCTGGCCGTGAAGTGACGCTTCTGCGCGGCGAGCCGGTTGAGAGCACGGCCATTCCGAACCAGGCGCCCTGAGCCTCGATAAACGATACTCGCGCGCGTGATCGGAACGGCCGAAACTCTCACGTCCGTGGGTGCGATGAATTCTCAACGCACCTGCGGCTTGCGCAGGCTTTCGACGAAGTCGCGGATCTCCTCTTCCGCGGCCTCCTTCTCGTAGCCGTAGCGCTCCTGGAGCTTGCCGATCAGCTTGTCCTTTCGTCCGCCGATTTCTGTGATCTCGTCGTCGGTCAATTTGCCCCAGCGTCGTTTCGCTTCACCAAGAAACTGCTTCCACCGTCCTTCAACCTGGTCCCAGTTCATGTGAAGTCTCCTTTTCAAGGTTCGGGACATTCACTCAACGGAAGGAAGGGTGCACGTTACGTGCCAGTCGCACACGACGAAGCTTCAAGAGCTTAGAGAGTGTAGATTGGTTACGGTGTGCGACAGCGAAACTGTGAACCGGAACCCAATCACACGTTCAGGTTAGATTCCCATCCTCGTGGCAACGTTCCGCGATCGATCACGGAAATCGCCCGTGAATCACCGGCGACATGCGATAGAGTGATGTCGACTCGCGCAGCGGGGAGAAACGACCCTGCGCGGTCCGCCCACTCGACCACACAGACGCCGTGTTTCGGCGTGAACAGTTCTTCGTACCCGAGGTCGAGCACCTGACGCGGCTCGGTGATGCGGTACAGATCGAGGTGGATGATGGGCCGCCGGCCCGAATATTCGTGCACGATGGTGAAGGTTGGGCTGGCGACTTGATCCCCGGCGCCGATGGCGCGGGCCATGCCGCGCACGAAGCACGTCTTTCCCGCGCCGAGGTCGCCGTGCAGCGCGACCAGCGCGCCGTCGGGGAGCGCGTCCATCAGCGCGCGGCCGATGCGCTGCGTCCGATCGGGCGAGTCGGACTCGAGAGTGAGCTCGGATACGTTCTCGGTCGCGGGTTTCATCGCGCGGTCACGGAGGTGAACGGATCGGGCTCGAGGTATGGTTTCACGCGCAACTTGGGGACCGCGGCCTTCAGGTGCGTTGCCATCAACGAAGCGATGGGGAGTTCCGTGCCGTGGTGTCCGGCGTCGATAATCGCGAGACCGCGTTCCGCGGCGTCGAGGGCCTCGTGGTATTTCACGTCGCCCGTGACGAACACGTCGATGTCATCGGGGACATTGGCTGCGCTGGAACCGCCCGAGCCGCCCATCACGGCGATACGTCTCACCTTCTTCTTTGCCGGCCCGGTGTAACGTACGTGCATCAGACCGAGCCTCTTTCGGACCGTCTCTGCGAAGGCGGCCAGCGTGGAGGACCTTGGTAATTCGAACCGCAGCCCGAGCGAGATCGACGGATCGCCATTCTCCAGCTTTACGAGGTCGTAAGCGATTTCCTCGTAGGGGTGGGCGCTCCGGAGCGCTGCCAGGACAGCCGCGAGGGCGTGCTTGGGGAAAATGGTCTCGAAGCGGCGCTCGGGTTCTTCGTTGAGCTTGAGCTTCTCGCCGGAGAATGGGTTTGCAGTTACTGCGGGCATGAACGTGCCCACGCCGCCTGTGCTGAACGTGCAATGCGTGTAGTTTCCGATGCCTCCAGCGCCGGCGGCACACACCGACATGCGGACAGCGTTCAGATGGGACTCGGGGACGAACGTCACCAATTTCCACATCTCGGCTTGCGGAACTTGGAAAAGCGGAGCGGTCTTCGTGAATCCCAACGTCGCAGCCAGCACGGAATTGACGCCGTGCCGTGCAACGTCGAGGTTGGTATGGGCTGAATAGCAGCCGAATCCGGCTTTCGCGAGATCGAGGAGCAGCGCGGAACGCGCATCGTCGCTACGCAAGGTCTTGATCGGGTCCCAGATGAGCGGATGGTGCGCCACGATGAAATTCGCGCGCGCTTTTTTTGCCGCGAGAAAGGCATCGCGTGTCACGGTCAAGCAGGTCACCACACTGGTGACCTCGTCCGACGGTTGGCCCAGCGCAAGGCCGGACCGGTCCCAGGAATACGCCAACTGGGGCGGCGCCCAGGCGTCCATCGCTGCGATGATGTCGCGGACCTGGATCGCCATGTCAGGCGCGGCCGGGTCCACGCGGGAATTGCGGAAGACCGTTCGTGCTGACGCGGCCGGGTCGCGTGTTGTGCTCGCGCACGGCGCGGATCGCGCGGTCGATATGCTCGATCAGGAATTTCTGGCGGCCGGACTCGTCCGCGAGCGAGAGTACCTGGATTCGTTGCGGGAGTGAGAGCCCCACTTCAGCCGCGACGCGATAGGAGAGGGGGTGGGCGTCGCCGTCCAGCGCGGTAGACGATTGCTTCACCAGGCGCATGAGTTCGGTAAACTTCTCGCGCAGTTCGTTGTCCGTGGCTTCGGGAGCGGTATCGTCGCCCGCCTGATACTCGACCGTGGCGCCGGAATAGAGCTTATCGGGCACGTCTTTCTGGAACTCGACAATCCGAAAGACGCGGGTGCCCCGTACCACGATGTCCATCTCGCCGTTGTCGTACGTTTTGAGGACTTCAGACACTTCGACTTCGGTGCCGTAGAGCGCGATGTTTCCGTCGAGATACGCGGGAATGCCGAATCGGATGTCCTGACTGACGCATTCATTGATGAGTTGCTTGTATCGCGGCTCGAAGATGTGCAGCGGCACGGCCTCGCCAGGGAAGAGCGCCAACTGCAGCGGAAACAGCGCGAGAAACATCAGGACTCCGTTCTGAGCGAGTGCATCGATTCGATTCGCGGCAGTATACGCGGAGTGAAAAACGCCGGACAACGTATTGCACCGGCGTGCCGTTGATCGCGCGGTGGACGGGCGATATGATCCGCGCGTCCAGTTTATCGAGCCGGGGTAATTGTGCCGACGACGGTGTACTCGTGGAACGTCAATGGGATGCGCTCCGTGTTGCAGAAGGGATTTCTGCAATGGCTGGAGACCGAGCGTCCCGACGTGGTGTGCCTGCAGGAGAGCCGCGTGCAGGCCGAGGAATTGACGCCGGAACAGCGGTCGCCCAAGGGGTATTGTTCCTTTTTTATGCCGGCGCAGAAGAAGGGGTACTCCGGCACGGCGGTATACACGCGCCGCGAACCGCTGTCGATCGCGCCGCTGGGGATCGCCAAATTCGACGCGGAAGGGCGGACGCAAATTATCGAGTATCCCGAGTTTACTATCGTGAATTGCTACTTTCCCAACAGCCAGCCGGAGCGCAAGCGTCTCCAGTACAAGCTCGACTTTATCCGCGCGGTCAAACGCGCATGCGACGGGCTGGTGCAGCAGGGCCGGAACGTCGTGCTCTGCGGGGACTACAACATCGCGCACACGGAGATCGATCTCGCGCGGCCGAAGCAGAACGAAGACAACCCGGGCTACTACATCGAAGAGCGGCGTGCGATGGATCGATTCCTGAAGAACGGCTACGTGGACACGTTTCGCAAGTTCAATCCGGGTCCAGGCCATTACAGTTGGTGGTCGTTTCGCGCGAACGCCCGCGCGAACAACGTCGGTTGGCGGATCGATTACCACTGCGTGAATACCGACTTCATGCCTCGCGTGAAGAACGCCGCGATCCTGAACCGGGTGACAGGGTCCGACCATTGCCCCGTCGCGATCTCGGTCAATTGAGATGAAGTCCCAGGTCACGACAAAGCGCGGCGACGCGGGCATGACGACGACGATCGCGGGGGAGAAGCTGAACAAGTCCCACGCGATTTTCGAATGTTGCGGAAACCTCGATGCGTTGCGCGCGCACACGGCGTTGTGCCGCCTGCTCGTGCTCGAGTCGGGACACGCGGAGGCTCCACGCATCGCGGAATTCCTGCACTGGTTGCTTCACGTGTACTTTGCGATCGGCTCGCAGTGCAGCGATCCCCGAAACGCCAAGCCGGAGTACCGGCGCGTGGATGTCGGTCCGGAACACCTGGCGCAACTCGAGGCGCACCAAGCTGAATTCGAGTCGCGCGTGAAGTTGCCTCGCCAGTTCGTGCTCTCCGCGGCGACGATTGCGACGGCGCAACTGGACATTGCGTGTACGTCGGCGCGCGCGGCCGAGCGGAGCGTGGTCAGGCTGAAGGAGGCGGTGCCCGAGTTCGCGGCGGAGCAGATTCTGGCGTTCATGAACCGGCTGAGTGACAGTTTGTTTATGCTGGCCCGTTGGATGGACAACGGAGAGTTTACGACGGTGGACTACGGCGTCCTGGGAGCCCCGGCGGAACCGAAATCGGGACGCGGCAAAGTGCCGTGAACACGGGGTTTAGCCCTGCTGGGCGGGCGCCCTAGGGCGAGAGGAATTGACGGGTCTGTTGAAGTATACTGTCGCGCTCTGACTGGGGAAGGAGACCGGGTCGAGCGACGCGGAATCCCTGACTGGAGCGCGATGTGCCGACGCGGCGCAGCCGCCGCGCCGGGGCGCCCGTGCGGGTGAGCGTCGGCCCCGTGTCCAGCGTGTAACGCGGAATCACCGGAGACAGTTGTTTGCGCTACGCGATCATATCGGACAACCACGCCAATCTTGAGGCGACGCAGGTCGTCCTGGCGAGCATAGACAAGACGGGCGTTGACAAGATCATCAACCTCGGCGACGTCGTGGGTTATAACGCGAACCCGAACGAATGCTGCGACCTGATGCGGGAACGGAAGATCCCGACGATTTGCGGCAATCACGATGCGGTGGCGTGCGGACTCGAGGAGCCGTGGGGGTTCAATCCGGTCGCGCTCTCGGCCGCGATGTGGACACGGGAACGGCTGCGCAAGGACAACCTCGAATGGTTGCGCGGACTTCCGGACACGCAGAAATTCGAGAAAGAATTTCTGGCGGTCCACGGTTCTCCGAACAACCGCAATTCGTATCTGTTCAATTGGGAAGATGTGTTGCCGCATATCCGGCATGTCCAGGAGCAGGGCTGCCGAATCTGTTTCTTCGGGCACACGCACAGCCCGGGGATATTTTCGCGCGACGGCGTGTACGGGCTGAACGCGGAAAACAAGTTCAACCTCTCCGGCGACAAGCTCTACTTCGTGAACCCAGGGTCCGTCGGTCAGCCGCGCGACGGCGATCCGCGGGCGTCGTACGGCCTGCTGGACACGCAGACGCTGTAATTCGAACTGGTGCGCATGAATTACCCTGTTAAGCAGACGGCAGACAAGATTACCGCGGCCGGTCTGCCGGCGTTTCTGGCCGAACGGCTGTTCCTGGGCCGCTGATTCGCCGTTACACACCCGAGAGCGGTCACCATGCGCAACGCCGAGCTGACGCGCGAAACCAAAGAAACGAAGATTTCCGTGTCGGTCGCGATCGACGGGTCGGGCGAATCGCAGATCGAGACCGGCGTCGGGTTTTTCGACCACATGCTCACGCACCTGGCGCGGCACGGGTTGTTCGATATCCGCGTTGCGGCGAAGGGCGACCTGCACATCGATGCACACCACACGGTCGAAGACGTGGGCATCTGTCTCGGACAGGCGTTTCTGAAGGCGGTGGGGGTGCCGGAGGGCATCCGGCGGTATGGTCACGCGGTGGTGCCGATGGACGAGGCGCTGGCCGAGGCCGCGATCGATTTCAGCGGGCGTCCGTATCTTGTCTACCGGGCGAAACTGGCGGAGACGAAGGTCGGCGAGTTCGATACGGAACTCGCGCGGGAGTTCTTCCAGGCGTTCTCGATGAACGCGCGGATCACGGCACATGTCGCGTTGCGTTACGGAGACAACGCGCACCACGGCATCGAAGTGATGTTCAAGGCGTTTGCCCGCGCGCTTTCCATGGCTCTTTCCAAGGATCCGCGCGTGCGCGGCGTGCCGTCGACCAAAGGCGTCATCGAAGCATGATCGCGATTGTGGACTATGGCATGGGTAACCTGCGCAGCGCGCAGAAGGGTCTCGAGAAGGGCGGCTTCGACGCGATTGTGACTGACGACCCCGGGGCGATTGACGACGCGGCGGGCGTGGTGCTTCCGGGGGTTGGCGCGTTCAAGGACTGTTTCGAGGGCCTGCGCGACCGTGGATTCGTTCAGCCGGTGCTCGACTATGCGCGCAGCGGCCGGCCGTTGCTCGGGATTTGCGTGGGGATGCAACTGCTTTTCGAGTACGGCGAAGAGGGAGAGGGCTCGCCGGGGCTGGGCCTCATTTCCGGGCGCGTCGTGCGTTTCCCAGACGCCAAAGAGAGCGGCCTCAAGGTGCCCCACATGGGTTGGAACACCTTGAAACGCTCTGCGAAACGGCCGTGTCCGCTGTTGAAGTATTGCTCCACCGAGCCGTTCGTTTATTTCGTGCACAGCTACCGGCCGGTGCCTGCGCAGGAGTCGGACGTTTACGCGACGACAACGTACGGCGTTGAGTTCGCGTCAGTCGTGGGGCGCGGTGCGATTTTCGGCGTCCAGTTTCATCCGGAGAAGAGTCAGGATGAAGGCATTCGTCTCTTGCGGGCGTTTGGCGAATTTGTAACGCAGTCGGCCCATTCCGTTAGACTATGACCCCGTGGGGGTTACACGGTCCCGGGGGCGCGGCCGCATGATCAAGCAAATCCTGGTGCCGACCGACGGCAGCGAACATGCCACGATCGGCGCTCAATACGGGATAGGTCTGGCCAAACGACACGAAGCGTCCCTGATCGGGCTGCACATCGTCGATATCCGGCTGCTCGAGGGACCATTCCTGCGCGATATCTCTGCCTCGCTGGGCACGGCGCCCTACGTGAACTATCAGAACAACATCTCGGCGATTCTCGAAGAGCGCGGGAAAGCAACGCTCGAAGACTTTCGCGCGCGCTGCGAACAGGCGGGCGTCTCGTTTCAGGGCATCCAGGTCACCGGGCCTGTCATGCAGACCATCGTCACGCAGAGCGAACTCGCCGATTTGATCGTGATCGGCCGCGGCGTGGAACAGGGCCAATGGATCGAGGGCCTGCTGGGTTCGACGACGGAGAGCGTGGTGAGGCATACGAAGCGGCCGGTGCTGGTGACCGGGCGCCGGGAAGCCGAGATCCGGCGGTTCGTCGTCGCGTACGACGGGAGCGCTCACGCGCGCAGCGCGCTGCAATTCGCCACGAGCCTCGGCGAAGCCTGGCTGGTTCCGTTTGAAGTGTTGAGCGTGGCACGCGAAGGCGGCGAGAAGATCGTGGAGGAAGCGCGTAATTATCTGCAAGCGCACGATCTCCAAGTCGACTATACTGTCCGGGCGGGCGATCCGCGGGACACGTTGGTGGATTTTGCCCGGGAGCGAGACGCCGATCTGCTGGTGATGGGCGCTTTCGGGCATTCCAAGGTGCGGGAGCTGTTGCTCGGAAGTACGACGCATTACGTATTGAATCACGCGCCGTGTCCGGTATTGCTGGCGCGATGATATTGGGGGAGCGGGACAAATGTCTTCCGAAGTGACGCTGTCGACGGTCATTGCGCGGATCGGCGAGTTGCCGGTCATGCCTGAAATCGTCCGCGAGGTGATGGAGTTGACCAACGATCCGAACGTTGCGGTGTCGGACGTCACCCGGGTGATCGAGAAAGATCCTGCGCTGGCGGCCAAGCTCCTGAAGATCAGCAACTCATCGTATTACGGCATGCGCCAGGTTGTGGGCACCCTGAAACTCGCCCTGGTGATCCTGGGCGTGCGCGAAGTGAGGAACATCGTCCTTGGCGTGTCGGTGGTCGATACGTTGCGCGACAAGTCGTCGGAAGTTTTGCTCAATCAGCATGGGCTTTGGCGGCATTCGGTTTTCGTCGCCAGTGTCGCCAAGAAACTGGGCATCCACGCGCAACTGAGCATGCAGGGCGAGGATTTCGTCGCCGGGTTGCTTCACGACATCGGCAAACTCGTAATGTGGCGCCAGCTCGAGAAGCAGTATCGCGAACTCATGCTCGGGGCGACCCGCCGCAAGGCGCCGCTGCATGAGATCGAACGCGACACGTATGGATTCGACCATGCTGATGTCGCCGCGGCGCTCGCGGCGGCCTGGAACCTTCCGGAATCGCTTCGGTCCGCGCTGCTCAATCATCATGACGGGCCGGGTCGCGACGTAACGCGGGCGAAATCGCCACGGTTGGCGGCGCTGGTGCGCATCGCGAACCTGGCGTGGTACGACGACTGGTCCGCGGAGTCGCCGGAGGACCTCAAGTCGTGCACGGAACGTTCCTGGTCTCTGTTGGAGTCTGAAGATAAGCGGTTTCCGATGGCCGACCGTCGCGAACATCTCATGGGGTTCGTACATTCGTTGGAAGAAGCGGGGGCGCTGGCATTCTGAGCCGGCAGTAGGGGAGAGCGCGCGTGGATACCGACCCGATTCAACATCAGCTGAACGAGATAGAGGCGGAACTCGAGGCGGCCATCGCCAATCTGAATACGACCAATCAGCGCGTGGATGACCTGCTTGCGGAATATGGAAGCGGCGAGATGCCGCTGCGAAAAGTCGCGTCGCCGGAAGCCACAGACGCCGTGATAGAGTCCCATGTCGACTCGGACGAACTCCCTCCCGAGTATTAGTTCGATCCCTTTCGAATTCGGCCCTTGGCAGTCCCAACCTATTCTCCGATAGGCGGTTGCGACCGAGGCGGCACGGGCTTTGCGTGTCGTCAATAGATAACTTGCCTATTGTGCGGGTCCAAAATTCACGCGAGAAACCGACTTGTGCAAGCGGTCTCCGTGACGAGCATGGCGATTTTGGGCTGCCCTGGCGCGGTATTCGTGAGGCGTGCTGTGGAGTCGCGGTTTAATCCTGGCCCTGTACCCGGGCCGCAATTTGGCGTCCGCCCAATCCGGACCTTTGGTGCATTGTTAGTCAGTTTTGACAAACACTTGCCCACGGGTTTCTGCCTTCATCCTCGTCCCAAGCTCGGTATCGATGGCAAGAACAGGAGAACACAATGAACGCGGATCCGTCCAGGGAAGCAGTCCGATTTGTTGCTCGGGAACTTCGTCCTAGCGGGGATCCGGGACCCAGGATCGAACGCGATGCTGGATCGGAGGTGCCTGGCGCCGGCCGCGCGGAGTCCGCGGATCAGTTGTGGCAGATGTTCGAGACCACACTTGATGATGCCCAGGTCGCGTTGCGGGAGGCCGCAGAACGAAACCGTATCCTCGCGGAACGCCTCCAAGACTCCGACCGACGCGTATCCGCGGCTGAAGAGCAACTGGCGATGGCTCAACAGGAGATCGCCCGCTTCGGAGAGAGGGAATTCAATGCGGCGGAGAAACTGAGTCGCCTCGAAACGGAGGCGGTCCAGAACGAACAGAAGGTTACGCGCCTGATCAACGACTGCACGCAACTTGCGGCGGACCGCGATCAGCTTCGGTTGCGTCTTGATACGGTGTCCGCGGATCACGCCCGCCAGATTGAAGCGCATCAGGCGGACGTCCAGGCGGCGATCGGCCGCATGGAAGACGCGAATTCGCGACTAATCGAAATGGATCGCTTGCTCAAGAACCGCGAGGTCGAGATGGAGCGGCTGACATCGGAGCTGCATATCCGCCGTGACCAGTTGACGACGCTATCCAGTCATAGCGCGCAAATCGAGGAGGAGCTGTCGCAGCTCGGGTCGGAACGCACGCGGCTTCTTGAACAGAGAGATGGCGCGCTGGCGAAACTCGAGACGCTGAAGGGCGCGCTGAAGCATGCCGAGAACAAGCTGAGTGCACTCTCGACAGAGCGCGAGCCGCTGACCCAGGAACTCGATGGACTGCGAATCAAGTATGCAGCGTCGGAACAGCAACTGCAGACGGCACTCACCAATGTCGCGGCACTCGAGAACAGACTCAACGGTTCGAACCGCTTCTTCGAGAGCGTGACGCCCCGCCTCCATATCCTGCGCGAAGAGATCCGGCTGATACGCGACGGGACGGTGTGATTCCGGCTGGACGTCTGCGGCGTCAGCGAAAATTCCCTGCCCGCGCGGTGTCCGGCATCGATCTAAAGTTTCGATATCGCTAGTTGAGCTTGTCGTTCTTCCAGTACTTTGTTCCGGAGATGTCCGCCTGGAGCATGAGGCCTTTCTCGGTGAATTGGAAGGAAGCGATCCCGTCGATGAACTCGACGTCGGCACTGGCGCCCTTCGTGCCGGCCGCGGCATCGGCCGAACTCTCGGCGCGCCAACCCTTGTTGACGAATCTATCGTACGTTTCCTTGTTCTGAAACAGGAATACGACCTGCATCTTCTGGCCACCGAGACCGACATTGAGTCCGAGTGAACCCATTCTCATGTAGGTGCGCTCACCAGTTCCTTTCTCGATGGCCGCCCCGTTGCCCTTCTCGCTTGCGAATAGGAGCGATAGCTTCAGATTGTCGAAAACCGCATACCCGTACGACTGATCGAAGAGTCGCTTCGCGCCGGGATGTTCGGCCAGCAGACGCTGCACGGTTTCGTCGGTCATTGCGTTGATCGCCTGCCGTTTTTCCTCCCGCTTCGCTTCTTTGCTGTCGTCCTGGGCTGCGGCGGCGGTCATCGCACCGAGGGTGAGGATGGCGATTGCGGATATGGTTCGAGTCATGGTTGTATTCCTTTGGGGTTAGCGCTGAATCGCGCTCCATTTTCGGGTTGGATTGAACGTCGTCGTTTCGGCGGCAATGGCGGCTGTGTCCGGTCCGAGATCGCTTTCGTAGACGACTCCGTCCTGATTGACGATGAACGACATGATTCCGCTGTTTCCGTATTCTGCGGGAACCGCGATGAGGCCAAAGCCGCCCGACATCCTCCCATCCTTTACGTAGTCCATCGCGCCGCCGTTCGCCTTGGCTCCTTGCGCGTTCAAGATCCGGAAGTAGTAGCCACGAAACGGAGTTTGCTGATTGCCGTCAGCCGCGGCGTACCCCTCAAGCGTAGCGCTCGCGAAGAACGCTCCGAGCGGGCTGGCATCCTCGCCGGGCTGGGCATCCCAGTAGAGGCCGTCTTGCTTCCCCGGTTGACTGCGAAACTTTTGCGCGAAGGTCCCCGCGGGGTTGCCGTCGTGTCCAACCTCGGCGTACTCGTGTTGCGCGCTGACGTAGGTCCGGCATGCCTCGATGACGAAGAGTTCGTTTCGGCCGATGCGGCGGGCAAAGATTTCATCGGCTCCCGCGACGACGTCGAAGTACCAGCCGTCGGGGCCTTTGAGGAGCGGAACGGGGAAGGGCCATTGCTCGTTGCCGATGATCAGCTCGCGCGCATCGCCGGTTCCGGCGATTTCGCAGCGTTGACCCAGCGCCACCGTCACCACCTCGCGGTTCCACTGATCCGTCACCGGGTCTCCGGACGACAAAATCTCACGGGCTTTCGGGCCGAAGAGGGCGTCCAGCCCGTCCGTTCCGGGAGTCTGAAGCGCAGTCTTCAGGTTCTCGACGGCGATCTCAGGCGTCGCGGCAGACGACTGGGCGAGGACTGATTCCGTCGTGAAGAGACCGGCCACGAGGGCGACGAAGCATCCGACGCTGAGCGCATTGAGTTTTGTTTTCATGAAGTGTTGCTCCAGAGGTTTCAGGCTGATTGGCGGTGAGGTGGACGTGTCGATGTCAGTTCCTTCGTCGTGCGCCGCCGCTCGCCCGGCTCGGGGCTTGCACGGACGCCGACCGCGAAATGCTGGTTTGGCCGCGGGCCGCGGAGGCTCGCTCCGCATTGCCTTGCTGATAACCCGAGAAGGCGCTGGAGCGTGTTGCGCTCTGCGCAGTCTGCGGGGCTCCCTGTGCGTATCCGCGCGTTGACAGGCTTTGAGAGGCGCTCTGGCGCGAGGCCTGCGCGCTGGATTGTGCTTGACTCACGCCGGACTGCCGCTGGGCCTGGTTGGCCGTCGAGGTTTCAGAGCGGGTGGCTTGCCGCTGCGACTGGTTTGCTGTCGAAGTTTCTGCGCGGGTGGATTGGCGTTCGGTCGTAGCCTCAGTCCGATTCGCCTGACGTTCGGTCGAAGTCTCCTGGCGGCCTGCGGCCATGTTCTCGCGGTGTTCGTAGTAATCCTGGGCCATATTCTCGCGATGGTCGTAGTAGTCTTCCCAGGCTTCTTCATAGCACGCGCCGCCGCGCCAGCCCCAGCCGCCGTAGTAATAGTGGTCGTCGTCGACGGCGGCGCCGACGATCACGCCCGCGGTGAACGCGAAGAGGCCCGCCGCGACGGCATCGGAGTGATCGTCCTGAACGACGACGGTGGTAGTCGCGGGTTGTGTGTAGATCACTTGCGGGTTGTATTGCGGGACGTAGATGATTTGGGGATTGGCCGGCTCGATGACGATGACTTCCTGGCCGCTCGACGTGGTCTGCGATTGAACCGTTTGTTGCGGAGTGGTGACGAGGTTACCCATTTCCTGCGCCTGCTTTCGGAGGCGTTGGATCGATTCGAATACGGCGGTGCGCTCCGTCGTGAATGCCTGTCCGAGCTGCTTTGTCCAATCCGGCTGCGTCGCCATCATGTCCAGCACTTGGGGAAACAGCGCGAGCGCGACGAAGCTGGCGTCGAATCCCTGGGCCATGGCTGCATCCTGCGCGGCGGTCCCCTGCAGATCCGGGTTGGCCTTCAGCCACTGATTGACCTGGTTGACCTGGTAGGGGCTGGTCGCGCATGTGAGGATTTGCACCGCGAGCGAATCGGGGTAGAGCGCAATCGGCGCCAACAACTTATCGAGCTCCTCGGGCGGGGTCTGCGACGCGGCCGTAACGGAGAGGCCGATACACAGGACCACGAGTGCGATCACGTAGAGCCTTCCGTTATTCATCGCGACGTCTCCTTTTCCGATGAGTGTTATTTCTTGGGGAACAGGAACGAAATTCCGGCGCGCGCGCCTACGCCTTCGGGGCCTCCCGCGGGCGATTCCGCCCAATACCGAAGTCCACCGAATATGCTCACCGGCTGTTTGCCGATTTGGGTTACTTTGCTCACTTGGCCGTTGATCGGGACGGACCAGTTTTCGCCCTCCCAATCGTAGCTTGATTCGGTATTGAGGGTAAACGACTAGGCTTTCTTGGTTGTATAGGAGACAAAGGGCTGCATGAACGTTGCATTGACGTCGGCGCGGTTACTCTCCCCCGCGAACGACCAGATGTGATTCGCCAGTATACCGTAAGTCCAGGGGCCCGTTTGCTTGAGCACCACTGCGGTCGGGCCGGCTCCCCATTTTTCCGCGCCGAGCAAATCGTCGGTTGCCGTGGGGATGAGCAGGACAGGACCTACGCCCCAGATGAGTCCGCCGAGCGCCGACGGCTCCTTGGGCGAGAAGAACAGACTCTGCAGAATGTCGCCAAGTCCGAATTGGTGGCCGGCGCCCGGAAACAGATCGTCCTGATACACGACAGGGACAATGGTGCGCGAGATCATGTTCCAATTTTCCGTGATGGAAACGGGGATCACGGGCTGCACGTTTGTCGCGAATCGGAACCCATCGTCTTCCGGGCCGATATTGAAGTCCCAATTGAACTGGATCGGCAGGCTGATGAGCGAGGAGATGGGATTGGAGACCTGCTTCGCGAGGTCCTGTGCGCCGGAAGTTGCCGGGGCGGCAGCTTGGATGGCGGGCGTCTCGCTTACGCCTGTCTGGCTCGGAGACGATGCCGGCGGGTCGTCCTGCGCGAGAACGGTGGCGGATGAAAGCAGCCCCGCGCAAAACAAGAGTGGTGCGAGGAATCGCACCGCAAGCGGCGATCTGCCATCCGATTGCGCCTGCAGCATGAGCGAATCCGACCTCCGAAGCAATGGGAATCTGTGCGATGCGCTCACAACGAACGCGGCTATGCCGAGAACGCTGTATCGGCCGACGTTTGTGGATCGCTGCAGAATATCCGAAGCCGCAAATGTGTAACAGTTTGGCGCGAAGGACGCAAATTCCTGGGCGCTTGCAGGAGTCTGTCGGCACTTGTACAGGCGCGCCTACCTCGTCAATCACGGAGATTCGTTTCGGTTCCGATCACAGATGGGAGTTGGAGCGATTTCGCATGCGCGGATCGAAGGCTAGAGTGTGACGGATTCCGATCGAGGCGGGTGGCACCCGTTCGGGGCCCGGCGTCGGCTCATCGCGGCAGAAAAGTGGGGTAAGGTGGTCGGGGCGCCGGGATTCGAACCCGGGGCCTCCTGCTCCCAAAGCAGGCGCGCTAACCGGACTGCGCTACGCCCCGTGCTGCGGGCATAGTACCTTAATTTACGGCGCACGCGCGACCGGCGGGGTTGACGGGGTCGCCGCGGCGTGCGCGTGATCGGCGGGGTTGACAGCG
>CAYPNI010000033.1:22490-36558 GCA_964411925.1 uncultured Nitrospirales bacterium | reverse complement strand
TCGCCCGAGAAATACGCCTGGGGCGACGCGCCCGCGTGCGCGGTCGCCGTGCCGGGGGAGACACAACGGACGTAGCCATTTGGGAGGGCGAGCGTACTCGCGAGCCGTCGCGCTTCCGTTGGTTTTCCAAAGGTTGAAGTTCGTTGGGCGCGCGAGCCGCTCAATTCGTGTGGGATCGCTGGTAGTTGACCGCAGCCGCGCAATCGTTCAACCCGGAGGGTTGACAGAAATTAGCCGGGGGTCGTAGCGCAGCGAAGACCCCCGGAATTCGATTCCGAACGCACGGACCCCGGACGGGGTCCCAGAACTGCCTGCTTGCTCTCTGCGACCCCTCCAGGGTCGTGTCCCATGTCCTTCGTGACCGGGGGTATCGCTATGCTCAACCCCCGGCTAATTTCTGGCAAGCCTCCGGCTTGCTGGTCCAACCTAACGCCGCATTATCTCGCGCGTTTGAGCAGATACTCGCGCAGTGCGACCGCGTTGTTGTGTTCTTCGTCCTTGGCGGCGTAGACGAGCGTCACGCGGCCCTTCCGCGCTTTAGCAAGCAATTCGTCCACGAAGGGATTGTCCTTCAAATCCGCGAAGTATTGTTCGCGAAACTCGTCCCATTTCTCGAGATGGCCGTGGAACCTCTTCCGAAGTTCGTTAGACGGCGCGATGTCTTTCATCCACTGGTCGATCGCCGCGTCTTCCTTTTTGATGCCGCGCGGCCAGAGCCGGTCCACGAGCACGCGATAGCCGTCGTCCTTTACGGGCGCGTCGTAGACTCGCTTAGTGCGGATGCTTGGTTTCGGCATATTGAGTACTCGCGGAAGCTCACCTAGAATCGACGTGTGGGGCGATTACTGCCGATACTATCATTCGCTGTGGTTTTGTGCGGCTGCGGGGACGCGATCCGCGAACTCCCCGCGGCGGACGACCCGGAGCGCGTGGTCGAGGTCGCCATTTTCGAGGGCGGGTACGGCATCGGCTGGCACACGAAGATGGCCGAGCGGTTCAACCGGGAGAACGCGGACCGCGGCATCCGCATCGAGCTCTGGGGCGACCCGCGGACGGCGGACATCATCAAGCCGCGACTGCTGCGCGGCGATCCGCCTGACCTGATTCTCGACGAGCGCCTGCCGCTGTGGCTGCTGATCGCTTCGGACAAGCTCACGCCGTTCACGGAGGCGCTCGCGGTCGCGCCGCCGGGCAGCGACCGGCCCTGGGGCGAGCTGTTCGACCAGGGCATGCTCGATATGTTCCGCAGCGGCGACGACGTGTACGCATTGCCGGCCGCATACGGCGCGTGGGTCGTGTGGTACGACGCGAAGATGTTTCGCGAGCACGGCTGGACGCCGCCCACGACCTGGGACGAGTTGCTCGCGCTGTGCGAAAAAATCCAGGCGGCCGGCATCGCGCCTTGGACGTTGCAGGGCAAATACCCGTACTTCTACGGCTGGAACACGTACGTATCCATGCTCCAGCGCACGGGCGGACTCGCTTCGATCAATCGCATCAACGGACTCGAGCCCGGCGCGTTCTCGCATCCGGACGCGGTCGAGGCGGCGCGGCTGCTGCAGGACCTCGCGGTGAGGTTCCTGCAACGCGGCGCGATGGCGATGACGCACACCGAGAGCCAGCTCCAGTTCGTGCAGGGCAAGGCCGCGATGGTGTTTTGCGGGCTCTGGCTCGAGAACGAAATGAAGGACAGCTCGCCGCCGGGCCTCGAGATGCGCGCGTTCACGGTGCCGGCGGTCGAGGGCGGCGGCAACCCGCGGCTGTTCCACGGCCAGGGCATGGAGTACGTGTTCGTGCCGCGGGATGCGGCGCATCCGGACGTGGCGTTCGAGTTTGCGCGCTACCTCGTCTCGCCCGAGGCCGCGCCGGACATGGGCCGCAGCATCGGCGTCATTTCGCCGCTCGCGGGTGCGACGCCGCGCGAGAGCGTGACGCCCGCGCAGCAGAGCGTGCTCGACGTGATCGACGCGTCCGACGGCCTCTTCAACGTCCGGCTGTACATGCTGTTCCCGGCATGGCGCACGCAGGTCATGGGCGGCGCGATCGCGGCGCTGATGCGCGGCGAGATCACGCCCGAGGAGTTCGGCAAGCGGCTCGACGACGGCATCGTCGCCGCGCTGGCCGACCCGGACGTCATCGTGCCGCCGTTCCAGCCGTATGACGCCGCCGCGCTGGGCGAATCCGAATGAACCGCGGCCGGCGCAGCTTCCTTGTGGTGTCGCTCGCGCCGGCGCTGATCGTTTTTCTCGGGCTGGTCGCCGTGCCCGGCGTGCGCGCGTTCGCGTACAGCCTGCAGAAGTGGGACGGCTTCGGCGAGCGGAAGTGGGTGGGGCTGGCGAACTTCGAGACGCTGTTCGCCGACCCGCTGTTCTATGCGGCGCTCCGGCACAACGCGTTCCTGATGGCCGCGGCCGGCGCGATCACGATATCGCTCGCGCTGTTTTTCGCGAACGTCCTGCACCGCGGTGTGCGCGGCGCGGGCGTGTTCCGCGTGGCGTTCTTCTTCCCGAATGTCATTGCGTCGGTCGCGGTCGCGACCTTGTGGATACTGATCTACAGCACGGGCGACTTCGGCGTGGTCAACGCGTTCTTGCAGTGGCTGCAGCGCATGCTCGACACGGCAGGCATCGAATTCATGACGGACGCGCTGCCCTTCGCGTTTACGGACACGAGCATCCTGCTGTATGCCATCGTGCCGATGATGGTCTGGGCGGCGACGGGCTTCTACATGGTGCTCTTTCTCGCGGCGATGGAGAGCATCCCCACGGAGCTGTACGAAGCGTCCGAACTCGACGGCGCGACGGGCGCGGGCCAGTTCTGGCACGTGACGCTGCCGCTCGTGCGCGAGGTGCTCGTCGTCGGCGTCGTGTTTTTCATCATCAGCACGGCAAAGTTCTTCGACCCTATCTTTGTGATGGAGAACCAATACCCGACGCCGGACACGCACGTCCTCGCGACGCTGCTGTATCAGAAGGTCTTCTCCGAATATAACGTGGGGTACGCCGCGGCGGTCGCGGTGGTACTGTTCGCGCTCGTGTTCGTGGCGACGCTGGTCACCATGCGCTGGTCGCGCCGTGATGCGCTGGAGTATTGAGTATCAACGTGGCATGGGCGAGCCGCCCATGCCACGGAGGGTGATATGAGCTCTATCGCTAAATTCACCAAATACGCGGTGCTGCTGGCCTGGCTCGCGGCCGTGGTGCTGCCGATCGTGTGGGTGTTTTCGAACTCGATTCGCAGTTCACAGGAGATTTACGAGAACTCGTTCGGCTTGCCGTGGATCGTCACCGGCTCGCCGTATGCCGACCGGCCGGACGTCGCCACGCCGCGGGACGCGGCCGTGCGCAACTTCGAGAAAGCCTGGACCGAGTCGAACTTTCAGCGCTTCTTCGTCAACAGCGTCATCGTGACCGTCGCGTCGCTCGCTGGGATTCTCGCGCTCGGCGCGCTCGCGTCGTATGCGCTCGCGCGGTTCCGGTTCTTCGGCAGCCGCGCGCTCTACGTGCTGTTCATCAGCGGGATGATGGTGCCCGCGCAGCTCATCCTGATCCCGCTGTTTTTCCAGTACTCGGAGATGTCCGATTGGCTCAGCGCGATGACGCGCAGTCTCGGCTACGAAATCCGGCTGTACAACTCGCTCACGGGACTGATTCTCATCTACATCGCGCTCAGCCTGCCGTTCACGATCCTGATTCTCACGGCGTTCTTCCGCAGCCTGCCCGGCGCGTTGCGCGAGTCCGCGATTCTCGACGGCGCGAGCGAGTGGCGCGTGTTCCGGTCCATCATGCTGCCGCTCGCGCGCCCGGGGCTCATCACCGCCGCCATATTCAACTTCCTCGGCATCTGGAACGAATACCTCTTCGCGCTCGTCTTCGTGAACACACCCGAGACCAAGACCCTGCCGCTCGGCCTCGCCAGCGTCACCATGCAGGCGCAATACAAGACCGATTTCGGCCTCATGTTCGCGGGCCTCGTCATCATCCTGCTGCCGACGCTCGCCGTCTATGCCTTGCTGCAGCGACATCTCACGCGGGGGATCACGGTCGGGGCGTTGAAGGGATAGGCACGCGAAGGCGCCTGATATAGCGAAGGCTCAAAGGAGACGGTAAAGATGAAGTACGGAATCGTAATTGAAAAGGCCGAGGGCAACTACGCCGCATACGTTCCCGATCTTCCCGGCTGTATCTCAACAGGCGCGACGGTCAAGGATACGATGAACAATATCCGCGAGGCGATCGCGTTCCACCTGGACGGTCTTCGCGAGGACGGTCTGCCGATACCGCCTCCGACTTCTTTGTGCGAATACGTCGACACCAATTAGTTCTGCGCTTTCGTGCTCTCGACGTATTGCCGCATGAGGCGCTGGGCGTCCTCGGTGCGCATGAGCTGCCAGAAGGCGTCCTGTTCGAGGCGGAGCGCGTCGGTGAGCGGCATGTCCGCGGACTGGTTGATGACTTTTTTCACGAGCGCGAGGCTTTGCGGCGGCAGCGATTCGAGCCGTTTGGCGAGCGCAAGCGCTTCTTCCATGAGCTTGTCCGGCGGCACGGCCTTCATCACCATGCCGTAGTCCACGGCCGTCTGCGCGTCGGCCACCATCCCGCGCAGGATGAGTTCCTTCGCGCGCGCCGCGCCGATGAGGCGCGGCAGCCGCACGGTGCCACCCGCGCCGGGCAGAATGCCGACGTTCACCTCCGGCAGACCGACGCTGCCGGGGTCGGTCATGATGCGGAAGTCGCAGGCGAGCGCAAGCTCGAACCCGCCGCCGTGCGCCTGGCCGTTGATCGCCGCGATCACGGGCTTCGACATCGCCTCAATCTCGAGCAGCAACTGGTGCATCTCGTGCAGTTCGCCGCCCGCGCCGATGTTCGCGTCCTTCGCCGCGGCGTCCGCCGACGTGCTGAGCTCGCCCACGTCGTAGTGCTGGATGAAGTAGCCCGGAATCGCGCCCGTCAGCACGATGACGCGTACCGGGGCGTACTCGTCGAACATCTTCAGCGCCTCGCGCAGTTCGGCCACCATCCGCGCGTTCATCAGGTTCGTAGGCGGATTGAAAAACCGGATGACGAACACGCCGCCATCGTTTCCCCACTGCAGGTACCGCTTACCTTCGATTTCCCGGTCGAATTCCTGCGCCATCGCAATGCTCCCGATCAGCAGTCCCGCGACTGCTGCGCACGCCGCCCGCGTCATGCCGCGCATGGTTCCGCCCTCCGCACCGATCGGTCATCCTAGTCCGCGCCGGACGGCCCGTCAATTCCAGCGTTGCCACGCCGCGGGCGCGCGGCTACACTGGTTGAAACCTCGGAGACGGCTCACATGAATCAACTTCGAACCGTGTTTATTGTGACATTTGTCCTCGCGGCCGGCGCGTGGGGCGCGACGGACGAACCACTTCCCCGGCGCGGTTTTCTCGGCGCGGCGCTGGACGCGGCGGCGGGCGACGCGGGCATCGTCGTGCGCGAGGTGTTCCCGAGTACTCCGGCGGCGGCGGCCGGATTGCGCAGCGACGATGTGCTGACGCAACTCTCCGGATCGCCGATTGTGGGCGCGACGCGGCTTGCCGACACCGTCAACACCATCGGCCGGGCCCGCGAGGGCGACGCACTCGCCGCGACCGTCCGCCGCGACGGCGCCGAAACGCAGCTCTCCATCCGGATCGCGGCACTGCCGCAGGAAACCAACCCCGAATTCGACACGCAATACGACGCGGTCGATGTGGGTGAGTGGCGTCAACGCGTCATCCTCACCATGCCGCGCGGTGACGGGCCGCATCCCGCCGTCGTATTTCTGCAGGGCGTAAGCTGCGGCACCGTCGAGTCGCCGCTGCAACCGGACGACCGCATCCGCCAACTCGCGTCCGAGTGGACGCGCGCAGGTTTCGCTGTGCTGCGCGTCGAGAAGCCGGGTGTCGGCGACAGCGAAGGCCCGCCGTGCGCGGAGATCGGGTTCCATGCGGAGTTACCGGGCTACGAAGCCGCGGTGAAATGGATCCTGATGCAACCGGGCATCGATCCGCAGCGTGTGTTCCTGTTCGGTCATAGCATGGGGGGCGCATTCGCCCCGCTGATCGCTCGCGGATTGCCCGTCCGCGGCATCATGGTCTACGGGACGATTGGCGCGCCGCTCACGCAGTACTTTCACGAGAACGATGCGCGGCAATTGCCGATGCATGGGCTGTCCGGCGTCGCGCTCGAACGCGAAATGGAGAAGGCCGACAGGTTTATCGAGCTGTTCTTCGGCGAACGCCTTTCGCCGGGCCAGATCGAGGAGCGCGCGCCGGAGCTGCGCGGGTTCATGCGCCTGCGGGACGCCGACGCGACGCACGTCTTCGGCCGGCACTACACGTTCTGGCACGAGCTTGACGATATCGGCCTACCGGCGCCCTGGACCGGGGTGACCGCGCCCGTCCTGGCGATTTGGGGCACGGCCGATTATCCCGCGAGCCGGGGCGATCATCCCCTTATCGTGGAGACAGTCAACGCCGCCGGAAAGACCACGGCCGGCTTCGTCGAGATGCAGCGCATCGGCCACGGCTTCGACGTCGCCGCGGACATGCAGGACAGCATGAAAAACCGGATGATGGGCCCCTTCGACCGCGCAATCGTCGATGTGACCGCCGCGTGGATGCGGGAGATCGGCGCGAGCTAGGCCGTCTGCGCGTTTCCGGAAAGGCCGATGGACTGCGCGAAACGCTTGAGGAAGCTCTCGTTGCCCGGCGTGGCCGCGCGCTGTGTGATAAGCCGATCGGCGATATCGACTACGCTCTTGGACGCCGGCGCCGCGGGATAGCGCAGCAGGTACGGATGGCTCTGCATGACCGCCTGCGACACATGCGGATCGCGCGGGATCATGCCGAGGTAGGACAGGCGCCGGCCGAGGTATTGCTGTGCCGCGTTGCTGAGTTTTGAGTACACGAGAGACGCCTGCTTCTTGTTCACGACCATGTTCGTGATCAGCCGCACGATCGCGTCGTCACGCCGCTGGTAGACCGTCTTTAAGAGCGCGTACGCGTCCACAATCGCCGACGGCTCCGGCGCGCAGACGAGCAATACTTCATCCGCCGCGAGCACGAACGACATCACGCTCCGGCCGATGCCCGCCATTGTGTCGATGATGATGAAGTCGGCGCGCTCCTGCACCTGGCGCAACCCGGCCATGACGTTTTGCCGGCCCGCCTCGTTCAGGTCCGCGAGCTTCGCGAGGCCGGACGTCCCCGGGACGACCTGGATGCCGCCGGGTCCCTCGACCAGGATCTGCGCCATCTGGCGCTCGCCGAGGATCACGTGTTGCAGGTTGTAGAGCGAGTTGAGACCGAGCAGCACTTCGACATTCGCAAGCCCGAGGTCGGCGTCGAGCAGGATGACCTTCTGACCGCGCTGCGCGAGTGCGATGGAAAGGTTGACGCTCGTGCTCGACTTGCCCACACCACCCTTGCCGCTCGTCACCGCGATGACGCGCGCCATGCCCTGGTTCTTCCGCACGAACTCACGCAGATTTTGTGCTTGTTCCGCCACGAGTGTCTCCACCTTCTACAACCAGCTTCGCAATTGTACCCGGACTCGCCGGCATGATGTCGTCCGGCACGTTTTGCCCCACGCTGAGATAGCTCAGCGGAAGGCCCGCCTCGGCCGCAAGGCTGTACAGCGGCCCGTAACGCCGCGTCTCGTCCAGTTTCGTGAAAAACAACGCCGTCGGTTTGAGTATCGAGAAATGCGTGATCGCGTCCCGCGCGTCCTCGATCGCGGTGTTCGCGCTCACCAGCAGGTGCACTTCGTCCGGCTGCGCCGCATCGATGAGTTCCCGGATCTCCGTCATCTGCGGGCGGTTGAACGGGCTGCCGCCCGCCGTGTCGATCAGGACGAGGTCACGGTCCGCGAACGCCCGCAGCGCCGTGCGCATCTCCGATGCGTCATGCACGATGTGCATGGTCACATCGATGATGCCCGCGTACACCTCGAGTTGATCCGTAGCGGCCACCCGGTACGTATCGGTCGTGATCACGCCCACCCGCGCGCGCTCCTGAACGGAATACAGCGCGCCGAGCTTGGCGAGGTTGGTCGTCTTGCCGACGCCCGTCGCGCCGACGAGCGCGACCACTTTGCGCTTGCCCGCCTCGAGCGAAATCCCGCCGGTGACGTTGAGGTCCCGGCGGATTTCCATTTTCAGCCGCTCGAGAAACACGCGCGGGCTGCGGAACGCGCGCAGGTCGCCCCGGCTCGCCGCCGCCTGCACGAGCGCCGCGGCGCGTTTGCGCGAGACGCCGTGGCTCAGCAGCATCTGGTAATGCGGTACGAATTCCGACTGCAACCCCGCCGCCGGCATCTCGGCGTACATCACGCCCAGCATCTCGCGCATTTCGTTCAGATTTTCGCGCAGTTCCTCTGCGTCGAGCGGCAGCGCTTCCCGGCGCTTCGAGGATTCAAACCGGATCACATCGGCAGGCACCGCGTTCCCCGGCGCGATCGGAGGCGTCGGCGCGCCCGTCGGGGCCGTCGCCTCGCGGTCGCGATCGGCCGCCGCAATGCCCGCGCGCTGCTGCGCTTCGGATACCAGCTTGCGGAAGAACGCGACGGTCTCGCGCACGCGGTCGTCGCTCCCCGGTTGGTCCAGCTCGGGAAGCGGCGCGCTCGTCGCACGCGCGGATTGATAGCGGCGTTCGGCCGGCGAGATGGTGCGCGCGCGCGAAAGCGCGGGGTCGTCGTCCACGGTGACCGACGCCGTCAGCTCGATGGATTTCTGGCCCAGCACGCGCCCGAGCCAGCCGCCCTCGGCAACCGTCGCCGTGCGCACGACGATCGCCTCGTCGCCGAGCGACTTGCGCATCGCCTGGTAGGCGTCGTCGAGCGTACTCGCGCGAAACTTGTGAAACCGCTGGCGCATGGGCCCTGTCCGGTTGTCCCCCGCGCGCTATGATAGCGCAGATGGCCCGGAATCGCGACGTGCGGGCGACGGGCGCCTGCTAGGGAGCGACCGTGCCCTCGTTGGTCAGCCGCACGGCGGGGTCAATCTCGTTGTAGGACAGCACAATGACCCGCGGGATGCGGCTCTCCAGAATCCGCCGCAGATACCGCCGGACCTGCGCCGTCGTCAGCACGACCCCTTCGTATCCGCCCTGAATCAACGGCTGGAGCGCCTTCGCCGCCGCACCCGCGATCGCGTCCGCCCGGGCGGGGTCCACCGGCAGAAAGCGGCCCGTGTCGCCTCGCTGTATGGCGTCGTTGAGCTCTTGTTCCAGCGCCGGCGCGAGCGTAACGACGCGGAGTGCGCCTTCCTCGTCCTTGTAGTCCGCGCAAATCTGCCG
This sequence comes from uncultured Nitrospirales bacterium, assembly GCA_964411925.1. GTDB lineage: Bacteria > Hydrogenedentota > Hydrogenedentia > Hydrogenedentales > VFKU01. Next base: position 27,257 of record CAYPNI010000033.1, on the reverse strand, counting down.
CGCCAGTGAGTGGCGCACGTACTCGGTCAGCACATCGGTGTCCTTCGACCGCGGCGCATAGTCCGCCAGCGTTTCGAGGATGATTTGCAGGTTGCGCACCGAAACGCGCTCGCGCAGGAGGTTGTGCAGGACCTTCTGCACCTCGCCCAGCGACAACAACCCCGGCACCAGCTCCTCCACGACCGTCTTCGCCGTCGTCTTCAAGTTGTCCACGAGCGCCTGTACGTCCTCGCGCGTGACGAGTTCATCCGCATGCGCAAGGATCAGCTCGGTCAGGTGCGTCGCCAGCACGGCCGACGGCTCCACGATCGTATAGCCCATGCGTTCCGCGCGATCGCGGTTCTGCCGGGTCACCCACACTGCCTGCAAGCCGAACGCGGGCTCGGTCGTCTTCGTGCCCTCGATCTCGCCGCGCGCGAGCCCCGGGTTCATCGCGAGGTACTGATCCGGGAGGAGTTCGTACCGCGCAATCTCCGATTCGCGCAGCAGCACGCGATACTCGTTCGGCCGCAGCCGCATGTTGTCCACGATGCGGATCACCGGCACCACGAACCCGTGCTTGCTCGCGATTTGTTGCCGCAAAATCTGGATGCGCCCGAGCAGGTCGCCGCCCTGCGCCTTGTCCGCGAGGCCGATCAGGCCGTAGCCGAGCTCGATCTTGAGCGGATCGACGACGAGGTAGTCCTCTGTGCGCGGCGCGGCTTCCTTGGCCGGCGCTGCGGCGCGCTGGCGCTCGGCAATCTCGAAGGCCTCACGCTGCACGCCCAGCCGCTGCGACTGGTAGCCCGCGTACCCCAGCAGCGCGGCGACGACAAGAAAGGGTACGGTGGGCATTCCCGGCACAATGCCGATGACCGCCAGCATCGCCGCGCCCACCAGCAGCGCGCGCGGATACCGCGTAAGCTGCGAGGACATGTCCGACCCGAGGTTGTCCTCGGACGTGGCCCGCGTGACGATCATCGCGGCGCCGGTCGAGATAATCAGCGCGGGAATCTGCGACACCAGGCCGTCGCCCACCGTCAGCCGCGTGTACATTTGCAGCGCTTCCACGAACCCCATCCCGCGCATCGCGACGCCGATGACGAGTCCGCCGACAATGTTGACCAGCGTGATAATGATGCCGGCGATCGCGTCGCCGCGGACGAATTTCGTGGCGCCGTCCATCGCGCCGTAGAAGTCCGCCTCGCGCTCGATGCGCGAACGGCGCTGGCGGGCTTCGGCTTCGGTGATGAGCCCCGCGTTGAGGTCCGCGTCCACGCCCATCTGCTTGCCGGGCATCGCGTCCAGCGTGAACCGCGCCGCCACTTCCGAGATGCGGCCCGCGCCGCGCGTGATGACCACGAACTGAATCACGACCAGAATCGCGAAGATGATGAACCCGACCACCGGGCTTCCCGCCGTCACAAATCCGCCGAACGCATCGATCACGCGCCCCGCGTCCGCGTTCGCGAGAATGAGCCGCGTCGAGGCGACGTTCAGACTGAGCCGGAACAACGTGAGCATGAGCAACAGCGACGGGAAGACCGCGAACTCGATCGCGCTGCGCAGGTAGATCGTCGAAAGCAGAATGACAATCGAAATCGAGATGTTGATCGCGAGCAGGATGTCCAGCGTCCACGTCGGGATCGGAATGACGAGGACCATCAGAATGGCGACGACGGCAACCGCCAGCGTGACGTCCTGATTGCGCATCAGGGCGCCGGGCTGGGGCGGCATCTGTTCGGCCGGTATCGCCACGCCTGTTCTTCTCCGCTAGAGCCTTACGCGCTTCGCCGCTCGGCGATCTTCTCCGCGCGCCGGTCAATCGCATACACGTACGCCAATACCTCGGCCACGGCCCGGAACAATGCATCCGGGATCCGCTGGTCGATGTCCACGTCCCGGTACAACGCGCGCGCCAGTTCCGGCCGCTCGATGATCGGTACGCGGTGTTCCACCGCCGCGTCGCGGATGCGCTCGGCCACCAGCCGCATCCCCTTCGCCACTACCCTGGGCGCGTCCATCCGCGCGGCGTCATACCGCAGCGCGACGGCATACGTCGTCGGGTTCGTCACCACGACGTCCGCCGCGGGCACCTCGGCCATCATGCGGCGCATCGCCATCTGGCGCTGGATCTGCCGGACGCGCTGGCGGATGCGCGGATCGCCTTCGAGCTGGCGCAGTTCCTCCTGCGCCTCCTGGCGGGTCATTCGCTGATCCTGCAGATACTGCCAGCGTTGAAACCCGAAATCCAGAATGCCGATGAATACCATCGCGAGGCCGACCCGCCACCACACCGCCCACACGAGCATCCACGTGCCGATCGCCGAGCCCCACGCGCTCGAGTGCATCAGGCTCAGGATCTCCGGGATGCGATCGCGCACCGTCCAGTAGACCAGCGCGCTGATCGCGGCGAACTTCACCAGTGACTTGATGAGCTCGACGAACGAGCGCAGGCTGAAGAGCCGCTGGAACCCTTTGATGGGGCTGATGCGTTCGGCCTTCGGCTGCAGCGCCTGGCCCGAGAATACGAACCCGAACTGCGAGACGTTGAGCAGAATGCCCATCCCCATCAAAACAAGCATCAGCGGGATCACAATCGGCACCATCAGCAGGAACGCCTGCGCCGCCAGCGGCTGCAGGTAATCGCGATTTGCCGGCAGCGAATCGAACTCGCCGAAGTAGTACTGCGTCACCATCAGCATCCGCTGGAAGGACGCCGGTCCGACAATCGACAGCGTGACCCCCGCCGTCAGCAGCAGCACGCCGGACGTAAGGTCACCGCTCTTGGCGACGTTGCCCCGTTCGCGCGCGAGCTGAAGCTTGCGCTGCGACGGCGGAAGAATCTTTTCGCCCGCGGGTTGGTCGGCCATGAAGTCCCGTTCAGCGTCCTATGAATCAGCCCAGCCCGGTGATGATGCGGTCCACATTCCGGAACATGTCCGTGAACAGGATGTCGAGCAGGTCGAGATAGAAGCCGATCGACAGCGCCACGACCAGCAGCGAGATCGCGATCGTCAGCGGAAACCCCACGACGAAGAGGTTGATCTGCGGAATGACCCGGCCCATCAGCCCCATCGTCACGTACGCGAGCATCATCGCGGCCGTCACCGGCGCCGCCAGCAGCACCGCGTCATGGAACATCAGCCCGCCCCAAGCAACGAACTGCGCGAGCACCGGCGTGTCCGGCGCGAATCCGCCGACGGGAATCCGGTCGAATGTGGCCGCGAGCGCGCGGATGATCATGTGATGGCCGTACGACACGAGCAGGTAGAGGATCGCCAGAATGAAGAACAGGAAACCGAAAATGGGGAATTGCGTCTCGAACGCGGGGTTGAACACGTTGATGAGGCCGAAGCCCGATTGCATGTCCATCACCTGGCCTGCCACCTGAATCGCCGCGAACACCAGTTGCATCACGAGGCCGATCACCATGCCGATGAGCAATTCGCCCGCGGCCATCAAGCCGTACGGCAGCGCCTCCGCCGGCAAGGGTGTGTCCAACGCCGGCAACGTCGGTGTCACCGCGAGTGCGATGAGGCCCGAGAGGCCGAGCTTGCCCATCGCCGGAAAGTTGTTTGAACTCAGGATCGGCGCCGTCACGACGAGGCCGGTAACACGGACCAGCACGAGAAGATACAGCTTGACTATTTCCAGCTCCGCCATGGTTTAGCGGGCAAGCCGATCGACGTCCCGCAGCAGCGGCACGACGAAGCCGAGCATCGTATCCGTCATCCACGGCAGGAACAGCACGAACGAGAGGAACACGACGATGATCTTCGGGACGAACGTCAGCGTAATTTCCTGAATCTGCGTCACGGACTGGAAGATGCTGATGAGCAGCCCCACGATGAGCCCCGAAAGCAGCATCGGCGCGGAAACCAACAACGTCACGAGCATGGCGTCCCGGCCGAGATACAACACGTCGTCCATGGTCATGGCGGAGTCTCCCTGGTCAGGGGCCGATCCAATGATGCCCACCCGGAGATCGAGTATGAGTGGGGGCAGGATCGAAGTCAATTGGAATCACTTGTCATTTACTAAGAAAAACGTGTCTGTGTAATTGATACCGTACCTGGACCAGTGACCACTCCGGCGCCGGCGTGGCAGCCTGTATGCGGGATTCCAACGGATAACGCTCGATACTGCTCCGAGGCTCGTTCCCGCGTCCAGTAGGCTCCAGGGGAACTGAGTCCATCATAAGTCATTGGGGCAAAATGATTTACGATTCGATGACGATTCCCTGTCAACAATTTGTCGGCCTGTAATTCTGGTGTTACAGTTCATTCGTAGTCGCGGAAATCGCCATCCAATAGGGGGAGCGTCAGCTATGGCGGAGATCGATCGCTATTTTCGTCTGATGGTCGAGCACAAGGCCTCGGACCTGCACCTCACGACCGGCAACAAGCCCATGTTCCGCAAGGATGGTTCGATTCTTCCCTTGAAGAACGACGAACCGATCGACTCCTCGCGCATGAAGATGTTGCTGTACGAGATCATGCCGAAGAAGAACGAGGAAGAGTTCAATGCGCGCAATGACACCGACTTCGCCTACGAACTCAAGGACGCCGGGCGCTATCGGTGCAACATCTTCCGCGATCACCGCGGCATCGGTGGCGTGTTCAGGCTAATCCCTTCCGAAATTCTGACGGTCGAGCAACTGGGACTTCCCAAGACCGTCCTCAATTTCTGTTCGCTGAACAAAGGCCTCGTGCTGGTCACCGGACCGACGGGCAGCGGCAAATCGACGACACTCGCCGCGATGATTGATTACATCAATCGCTCGCG
>CAYPNI010000033.1:0-22480 GCA_964411925.1 uncultured Nitrospirales bacterium | reverse complement strand
CGCGCAACGACCACATCATCACGATCGAAGACCCGATCGAGTTCGTGCACCCCAGCCGCCGCTGTCTCGTGAACCAGCGCGAAGTCGGCTTGCACACCTCCTCGTTCTCGATGGCGCTGCGCGCGGCGTTGCGCGAAGATCCGGACATCGTGCTCGTCGGCGAAATGCGCGACCTCGAAACCACGCACATCGCCATTGAAACGGCCGAGACGGGCCATCTCGTGTTCGGCACGCTGCACACGACGACCGCGATCGGTACCGTGGATCGCCTCATCGATCAATTCCCTGCGGAGCAGCAGGCGCAGGTGCGCACGATGCTCGCGGATGCGCTCAAGGGTGTTGTCGCGCAGACGCTCGTGAAGAAGGTGGGCGGGGGCCGCGTCGCGGCGATCGAAGTGCTCATGGTGAACCAGGCCGTCGCCGCGCTGATTCGCGAGGGCAAGAACAGCCAAATCATGAGCATCATGCAGACCGGCCAAAAGGAAGGCATGACGCTGCTCAACATGGAACTCGCGCGGCTGGTGAAGGAAGAGATCGTTGAAGCGCGCCACGCCTACGACAAGGCGATTGACCGCAACGACCTGCTCCGCCAGTTTCAGGCCGCCAATATCCGGTTCAATCCGAACGCAGAAAAGCCGTCCACTGCGCCCTCCGAGCCGGTTGCCGCAGAGTAACATCGGAACGAAAAAACGAGGGGCGCTGGGAACTTCCAGCGCCCCTCTTCGTTTTTTGTGATGCCGTTTACGACGCGCGTCGGAACTGTCTCGCAAAGGCCGCCGCGGCGCCCAGCGATACCAGGACCAGCACGACGGACCCGGGCGACGCGAGCAACCAGCGGCTCAGCGCAACCGCGGGAATCAGCGCCGCGCGCACGACGGACTTGAGCATGCCGTTCTGCGCGACTTCTCCCGCGATCGGCGGGCTGAGACGGTAATACGTGTCGGCGAACAACGAGCCCAACACGTTCGAGAGCATGTACTCGTCGCGGACGCCGCGCAGCGTCTGAATCTCGCGGGCCAGCGGCGTGCCGAATGCCGCCGTCGCAATGAAGCACAACCCGTTGCCGCCGCCGCCTCCGTCTGAGTCTCCGATGCGCGGGAAAGCATTCGAGCCGTAAATGGCGGAGACGTTGTTTCCAGAGATCACGATCGTGTCATCGCCGTTGTCCGCATTCTGCAACCGCGTGTCAGCAGCATTGTCGGCATTGTAGAGATTGAACAGGCTCACATCGTCGGAGATATCCACCCAGCCGTCGGGATTGATCTCGCCCGCGGCAATGATGTTCTCATCGATCAACGTATCCTGCGTGAGTTCCACGTCGTAGGTGTAAGCGCCCACAACGATGCCGTCTTCGAGCAACGCCGCGATTCCCGGGCCGTTGACTTCGAGGCTGAAGAACGCACTGCCGGGCAGCGTATCGAGAAATGTCCACGTAGGCGCCGTAAGGCCGCGGGTTGCGGCCGTCAGCGCGACGTTGACGCGTACGAACAGGTTGACAGGCGGAGGAAGCGGATCGCCGCCGTCCTCGAGGTCGAACTCAGCCAGCGGATCCGCGCTCGAGGGTTCCTGGACGAGTTCGGCAGGGTCATCCGAAAGGGAGACGATGAGCCGGCCCGTGTTGAACGCGGACAGCGCCCCGCCCGATTCCGCGATGATGTCGGCCAACGAGGACGCCGTCAGGCTCAGGTTGATCGGACCGAGCACCGTCTGTAGCGAAACCTCGTGGTTGATCGGCGATCCGCGCAACTCCGACGATTCCAGCGAAATCGCGACCGTCGTATTTCCAAGCGAGTCAAACGACAACAGAAACTCGTCCTCGAGCAATGCCGTCGCGTCCGGAATCAGGTTCCCGTCCGTGTCGATCTCGTCGAGATTGCGCAACGTAAAATTGACGCCGATGGGGTCATACTCGGCAATCCCGGCGACCGTCCGCGACGAATAATAGCTGTCCGCGATGGCGACCGTCCGGATGAAATCCGACGCGAACAACGGAGTCGAGGTTCCGCGGACCACCGGCTGGAAATCGAGCAGGCTGCCTTCCACCACAGCCAGGAATTCGTCCTCAGCGCCCACCGTGTTGACCAGCGACGCCTGCCTCGACTGCAGTTCACCCGTGATAGAACCCGAAGCAAAGTCGCCCCCGAGCACCGTTCGCACATCGGTGATGACGGGCGTTGCGCCCCGCGCCGCGAGTTCCTCCACCGTCGATTTCACGCCCAGGGGCATCGACGGGGGCACTTCTCCGTCGGTCGCGTACGCGGTCACCGTCAGCGTACTTGCGCCCGGCACCGGCGAGAAAATGTTCACATCGATCTCGGGACTGATTCCTGCGTCCGCCAGGACGCGATAGATACTGACCGTCCCCGCGAGTACCAGCGCAAGCGCTGCTGCCAAGCCAAATGCTACGTGCCTGGCCCCATGCGTATTTCTCATAACGCGGCCTCCCCAAGAGTTTGGTTCGCCCCAGGCGGGGCGCACACCTGATAACGGCGCGCGAAGTCAGCCTCTGACGCCGTTCGAAGCAGTATAAGAGCGCCCGAGTGATTCTGTAAAGAAAAACATTGTCTATTGACAAAAGTACGGAGAAGCGAATTCGAAGTTATGCCAATTCCCAAAGATTCAGCGCTTTCGCGCGCATCGACTCCTCGTCCGCCTGTGCGCTCCGCGCCAACAGTTGCCGGTACTCCTCCTCCAGCGTCGTCGCCCTGGCCAACGCCGCGCGCATCGCGTCGGAAATCGCGAACGGGCCGCTGAAGCACACCAGCGCGCCCTCGTGGGCCGTCGCCGACCATTCCCCGCCGTCTGAAATGTCCTCGAACCCGTGGCGGACGATGATCCGTCCGATGAACCCCGCGAGCTTGCGGAGTTCCTCCATGATCCGCGCGGGCGGCTGGTCGCGGTCCGAGTCGTAGAACCACGTATCGCGCCGATCGACATCGAGATTCGTCGCCGAAACCTGCCGATGCGGCCAGAGCGAATCACGGTTGAGCTGCGCATCGACCAGCGCCGGAATCCCGTCCTCGAGCGCGCGCCATTCGTCCTTGAGCGCGCGGATTCCCGCCCCGCCCTTCGCCAGGGCCAGCGCATGTCGCCGCGCGATGGTGTCCCGCAGACGCTTCTCCCCCCACGTTCGCAAGAACGATTCCGTCGCGTGGAAAAACTCCGTGCACGCATCGTCCATCTTTCGCCGCACGGCCATGACTTCGCGCCCGATCGATTCTGCGGTCGGCGTCGTGGACAGATCGATCTCGGCGAGATCGTCCGCGAGCGCTTCGACGCGTTCGAGCGCCTGCAGCGTGTGCGCGACCGCGTCCGGCGCGCCATCGAGCCCGATGGAGCGCGCCGCGATCTCGCTGAGCTCAGTTTCGAATTTGAGTCCAGCGAAACGCAGTTCAGTGCGGGGCGAAAACCGCGTGTAGACGATGCGCCCCGGGATCGCGGACCATCCGGAGGCGCCGCCCTGCGTGTCGGCGCTGTACGGCATGATCGTCAGCGCCGAGCCGGCGGGCGGAAACCGGTCCTTGCGTGAGACGAGCAACATTCCCCCGCGGCTGACGTTCGCGCTCACCGTTCGCCGGAACGTGTCGCTCTCGTTTCCCGGCGCCGCAAATGCGACCGGACGGACCTTGCGAATGCGAACCGCCCGGCGCAATTCCTCATGCGATTGAACATCAACAGGTGCAGTCGTGATCTGGCCCATGGCACGTCCCCCGGGATCAGCCCCCTGATCGTGTGGCGCCAGCCTAGTCGCCGTTTTGCCCCTTGTCAATCGCGCACCCGCGTTGCCCGCCTTCGCGATAGAATGCTACGATGCCCCGCTTGCGGACAGTCTTCCTGCATCAGGCCTGCCTTACATGATTCCCGTGCTGTGCGCCCAGTGCGGGCTGCGCATTCTCGTGCCCGAGACCGTGCGCGGCCGCGCGGGCCAGTGTTTTGGCTGCGGGGCGCCGGTCCTGGTGCCCGCCGGCGAACAAACCTCGTCTGACGCCGCGCTCAATTTCGCTCCCGGCAGCCGCATCGCCGATCGTTACGTGCTCGATGCCAAGATCGGCCACGGCGGCATGGGCGTCGTCTACAAGGCGCACGACGCGCTCATCGGCGAAGACGTCGCGCTCAAGTTCATGCACCCCAAAGTGCTCAAGACCCAGCGCGGACATCAGCTCTTCATCAAAGAGGCCCAGATAGCGCGCCGACTGCGCCACGAAAACATCGTCTCCGTTCACGACGTGAGCACCACGCCCGACGGGGTGCTCTACCTCACGATGGAATTGCTCAAGGGTGTCTCGCTTCGGCAATACCTGCGCAAACACCGGTCGCAGCGCCGGCTCGTGGATATCCACCTCGCGATTGAAGTTACGCGTCAGGTCCTCGCCGCGCTCGAGTACGCCCACCGCATGGTCGTCCACCGCGATCTCAAACCGGAAAACGTCTACCTGCTGCCGGGGGATCGCTGCAAAGTGCTCGACTTCGGGCTCGCCGTCGTCATCGAGGAGGAGCAGGAAGCGCCGGTCACGGCGGACGGCAAGCCCCGCCGCGTCGTGGGCACGGCCGTATACGCCTCGCCCGAACAACACCGGCACCAGCCGATCGACTATCGCTCGGACCTCTACAGCCTCGGCCTGATGTTCCACGAGTTGCTTACGCTGCGCACTCCGGTGGACGAGCCCGTCAGCGTCATGGATGTGCGGCAGGACGTATCCCCCTCGATCATTCGCATTTTGGACAAAGCCGTCCGCAAGGACAGAGAGTCCCGCTGGCAGTCCGCGCACGAGTTCAAGAAAGCCCTCGACGCGGCCTACGAGAAATCCTACCGGTCTATCGAGGTCCTGGCGCAGACGCAGCAGGGCGAGGACGTCTCGACCGAAAACATGGTCTACCTGTCCGGCGGAAGCTTTCTGATGGGGTCGAACGAAGTCCGCGAGGAGGCGCCCGAGTTCGAGGCCCGAGTCGAACCATTCTTCATCGACAAGTATCCGGTCACGGTCGAGGACTACACCAAGTTTATCGAAGCGACCGGCCACCCCGAGCCCAAGTACTGGCGCGACCCGGAATTCAACGGACCGCGCCAGCCCGTCTCGGGCGTCACGTTCGACGATGCGCTCGCGTACGCCGCCTGGGTCGGCAAGCAACTGCCCACCGAGCGCCAGTGGGAGTTCGCCGCCCGCGGCAAGGAAAACCGGCGCTATCCCTGGGGGTCGCTCGAACCGGACACGACCATCTGCAATTTCGGCGACTACCTCGGAATGCCGTCCATCGTCACCATGCACGACACCGGCGCCACGCCCGACGGCGTGTTCGACCTGGGCGGCAACGTCTACGAGTGGACGCTCGGCGTCTACGGGCCATACGACCCCGCGCGCGGCGGCGAGCTCATCGATCCGACGCAACCGCGGATGGTCGCGCGCGGCGGCTCCTGGCATTCGAAACCGATCGAACTGCGATGCACGGCGCGCAAGGGCCTCTTCCGCGAATCGCAACTCACCACCGTCGGATTTCGCTGCGTGCTTCCCGCGCCGAATATCCCGACGCCGGTGGATTTCTGATCGGGATTTCGAGCGGCGCAGGCTGAAAGCCCGCGCTACCAGCCGTAGTGATGTTATGATCGTATCGCCATGCACGAAGTCCTGAAACCGAGAAAGCCCACCATCGGCGTAACCGTCGGCGGCGTAACCGTCGGCGGAGGCGCGCCGGTCGTCGTGCAGTCGATGACAAACACCGACACCGCGAACGCGGAGTCGACGGCGAGACAGATCGTCGAACTGGCCGATGCCGGCTCCGATCTCGTGCGCATCACGGTCAACGTGCACGAAGCGGCCGAGGCGGTGCCCGATATCCAGCGGCGCGTGCGCGACGCGGGCTGCGCCGTGCCGATCATCGGCGATTTCCATTACAACGGCCACGTGCTGCTGACGAAATACCCCGATTGCGCCGCGGCGCTCGACAAATACCGAATCAATCCGGGCAATGTCGGCGCGGGCAAGAAGCGCGATCCGCAATTCACGACGATTTGCCAGGTGGCGGCGGACCAGGGCAAGCCGGTGCGCATCGGCGTCAATGCCGGCTCACTAAACCAGGAACTCGTGATGCGGCGGATGCAGGAGAACACCGACCGCGACCTCGGAAAGGACTCCGAGGAAATCGTGAACGAGTGCATGCTCGAATCCGCGCTGCAATCGACGGAACTGGCGCTCGCCGCGGGCCTGCGCGAAGACCAGATCATCATCTCGTGCAAGATTTCGCGGCCCGTGCACCTCGTCTGGATCTACCGAGAATTGGCGAAGCGCACGCGCCAGCCGCTGCACCTCGGGCTGACCGAGGCGGGCATGGGCCTGCGCGGCATCGTGTGGTCCGCGGCGCCCATGGGCATCCTGCTCGCCGAAGGCATCGGCGACACGATTCGTGTCTCGCTGACGCCGCGGCCCGGTGCGGACCGCCGCGAAGAGGTCTACGCCGCGTGCGAAATTCTGCAGGCGCTCGGGCTCCGGTCGTTCGCGCCAAGCATCACGGCCTGCCCCGGCTGCGGCCGCACCACGAGCACGACGTTCCAGGAACTCGCCGAGGAGATCCAGGCGTACACGCGCGAGATGCTCCCAGTCTGGAAACAGGACTACGACGGAGTCGAAACGCTTACGCTTGCCGTGATGGGCTGCGTGGTGAACGGGCCCGGCGAGTCAAAAGCCGCCAACATCGGCATCAGCCTGCCGGGCACCGGCGAGGCGCCGTCCTGCCCCGTCTACATCGACGGCGAAAAGGTCGCCACCTTCCAGGGCACCCACGCCGAACTCGCGGCGGCCTTCCGCAAGCTCATCGACGACTACGTCGCGACGAAGTACCCCCGCAAGCGCGAAGCGGTCGTCAAATAACCGATTCGAGACGCTCCAATAACGGCCGATCGAGGGCCTCCTGGTACTGGTGCAGCCACCCGCGCACGTAGGCCAGGTCCACTCCCGGATTTTTCTTGAGGATCCACTTCACGTCTTCCAAATCCTGAGCCCGCCCTGCAACGATCTTGTGAACGACGATATCTTCGGGCGACGCGTAGCGAACAACTTCTCCGCCGACGTCCACATCGCGCGCACGCGCGATCGCACCGCGTTCGTACGGCGAGAACGAGAGAATAAAATCGATTCGCAGCCCGTTCCTGCGGTTCTGGCACGGATAAACGTAGAATTGACGGGCAAATCTCTCCGCGTCTGGTTGCGTAGGTTCGAAACCAAGAACGTCGGCGACATCCCGTACGCGCTCGTACTCATCGGGACCGATGCCGAGCGTCACGTCGATGTCCTCAGTCGATCGCATACGCCCATACACGAGCACAGCCTGTCCCCCGATGATCATGTAGGGGATGCTCCGCGCGTTTAACTCCCTAGCCAGACGCCGGAGGGTCGACTGGAACATTGAGCGCCCTTGCAAGGTCAACGGTATCCTCTATCCCCTCTAACGGATCTGCAGGAGGAAAGACGCCCAAGCTTCTGGCGTGCTCAAGCATCTCTTCAGCGAGGCGGAGTGCCTGGGCATGGTCCGGAGGCGTCGACGCGATGTATTGCTCCTCCCACTCGCGCCACTCATCAGCGTTCCTGATCATGCTCTAATTATACGCCATTGCATCGCGGAATTCGCCGCGCTCGGCGCGCAGATGCTATAGTTTCTGCGGTTTTTCGGGGCAGTTAGCTCAGTTGGTTAGAGCGTCTGGTTTACACCCAGAAGGTCGGGAGTTCGAGCCTCTCACTGCCCACCATCCTGATTGCTCGCGTCGCTCATCGAGAGCCACTAGACGCGTTCGGAGTTCCGCCTTCAGGCGGCGGCGCGGCCGCGTAAACGCGCTACTCCAGACGTCCAGGCGGTGCCCGCCGAAATCCGTCCGAATTCTGATACATTCGTTGGGCGTACTACCGCGAATCGAAGAGCGAGGGAATCGTGATGACCCGTTGGATTGCCTTGGCAGCGGCGATCGTGTCGCTGACGCCCATGGTCGCTGCCGCGGCCGAGCGCGACAAGAAGAGCGACAGCGTATTCGTCCGCGGGGACCAGTTCTACCGCGACGACACCGCGCGGCCGATTCTGACGGTATACCAGCCCGCGTTTTGCCGGCCCGGACTCACCGACGAGACCCTGATCCAGTCGTTCATCCGCATCTCCGACGTTGGCGGCACGGCGCTCTGTTTCGACCTCGAAGGCTTCAACAACGAGGGCACCGAACTCGACGCCGATTTCGTCAAGGAAGTCCGCCGCGTCAAGGAACAGGCGAACAAACGCTGGATGCACATCATCCTGCGTGTGCTGGGCGAGTTTCCCTCCGCGCCGGACCATGTGCGCGCGGCCGCTATCGAGACCGCCGCGGGTGAATTCTCCGGCGACACGAGCATTCTGTTCTGGATAGACGGGCCGAATTCGAAAGGCCTCGTCGAAGCGTTCCGTGCGAAGGCGCCCAAGCTGACGGTCCTCGCGCCGTGGAACGGCGACGTCGATCTCGTCGGCGAACCGGACCACGCCGCGCCCGGCAAGCCCGCGGTCGTGTGGGGAACGCTGCCGCCAGACGGCGCGCGCACGCGCAACGCCATCCTCCCCGACACGCCGGAGTCGCTCGACGCCATGGAGGCCGCCAACCGCGAACCGGCGGAACTCCGCCCGTGGAACCCGACGAGCGTCGGGCTTACCTGGGAAGAGCGCGCCGACGGCTGGATCTCGCTCTACGACGGCCGCACGCTCGACGGCTGGAGCATCACCGGCGACAACCAGAACGGCTTCGTCTCGCACAACGGCCTGCTCTCGTGGAACGAGAAAGGCGGCCGCAGCCTGCAATCGCGAGACCGCTACGGCGACTTCATGCTGCGCTTCGAGTGGAAGCTCTACGCGAAGGGAGCGAACAACGGCGTCTGGCTGCGCGCACCACGCGCGAACCGCGCGTCGAAAATGGGCTTCGAGTTCCAGATCATGGGCGACTCCGGCGAGAAACCCGTCAAGGACAGCACCGGCTCCGTCTACGACGCCGTCGCGCCCAAGGTGAACGCCGCGCGTCCCGAAGGCGAATGGAACGAGGTCGAGATTTACCTCAAGGGCCCCGTCTACAAGGCCACGCTCAACGGCGTCGTCGTGCAGGATCTCAACTTCGACGATGACCCCGAACTCAAACACCGCCTGCGCCGCGGGTTCATCTGCATCACCGACCACGGCGCAAAAGCGAGTTTCCGGAATATGCGGATCAAGCCGCTGTAGTTCGTTACTTTCTCTTTGGGAAAAGAGAAAGTAACCAAAGAGAAACCGTTGCGGTTGCGCCGGTTGGTTTAGGCGGATTCGTCCTGTCGAGCTTTTTCAGTTTTGTCGGGGTTCGACGAACCTACGGCGGACGGCGGGGCGTAGAGCTCGCGAGTGTCGCAACGCAGCGCATCGGTGAACTCCTTCGCGGACGCTCGTCGTGAGCCATCCCTGTAACCTATCCGCGGCTGTTGCAGTCGGATGGGGAATGCGAAACAAGGGCTGGCGAGAATCACCATGCATCGAAGCTCGCTGCGTTTGTGGTGAAACAATGGGTTGAACCAGGATTTGGCGAAATTTGCCGTGCCATGTTGTGGCGGTTGCGATTCTTCCCGAGCGCGGTCGCAGGCGACCCGGATCACTCTCCGATGAATTTGCGGAACACCAATTCCTTGCCGTTGGAATACACGATCCAATTGTTCGACAACCACTCGTGGAATCCCACCGGATGGGCGACGTCTTTGTGGAATTCAGCGACTTCTTCCACGTATTTGCCCTCTACATCGAATAGTTGAAGATATCCGCCTGCGTAGTGGTCGTCCGGGCCGTAGCTGTACTGAACAAGGACGAACTCGCCATCCGGCGAGAAGCTTCCGCTCATCCGGCCCGGTAACGCCGGAGGCCGGTTATCTTGAATTGGAAGGGCAATCTCCCCGCCCGTATGAAGGTCCAAGATACTAAGCAACGAGTCCTCGGTCGTTCGGCAAAGGATGCGGTCTTTCGACGGGGAAATATCCGCCAATCCAACGATGGACTCTGGTAGCAATTCAGGTTTAATTTCCCGACGAGCCACAAAGCCGCCTTGCGCCGGACTCGTACCGCGGATTTCGTTGTATAGGCTCTTCCTCGCTTCGAAATACTCGCGGCCCATACCCGGTCTGGGATGCGATAAGCGTCCGGTGGCCTCGTCGATTTTTTCCGCGTACGGCTTACCGCTCGTCTCGGAGTACTGGACCGCTCCGCTGGTCACGGTCACCGCACGTTTTGTGTCAGGGTCGAGCAGATAAACTTCGCCGCCATCGTCCTGTCGGACCCAACCCATCTCGGATAGAGGTTTCTTCTTGGTTTCTCCGTTCACCCGGCTGTAATAGCCGCCGTCAAACTCGAACGGCCCGAGCCATGTTTCGCCGTCGTCGGATATCGCGAAAATCGCACCATCGAACTGTCCGATGATCGCCACTTGTTCGGCATTCGGCGAGATAGCCACCTGCCCGCGTGGTAGTTCGAATTGCAATTCTGGTCCCAAGCGGGATTGAGCGCCCGCGAATGTTGGCAAAATCGCTACTAGGTATAGCACCAAAACGGACGAGGAAGTTCGCATCGTGTGACTCCCGTTATTCGTTTACCTGATCGATTATAGTCTGCGCGATGGCGTTGCTTACGTCTTCATATCGAAATGGAAATGGGGTGTGATTATTTGGGTTATTAAACCAATTGTCGAAGGCTTCGTTGCGAAAGTTATCGATTTCCAAGAGCACAGCGAGCCCGCGTTCAGAAGCAGGTGTATCTGGGTTAGCGTGATATAGCCTCTCCTCCCACGGAGGATTAGTGCTCCAGCCCGGCGAAGTCTCAAATAACACGCCTTTGTTCGCGTCGGTGCCCGTCGAACGAATTCCGCCATTCACGGGCGGGTTGTTCGGCAAGACGGTAAGACTTCCGACGACAGAGCTAACCAATGATTGAGCAAATGCAATCTCGGCGGGCTGATTTCGATTGTCAGTTCGGAATGTAACACCCCCAATCACTTCTTCGAATTGAATCGGAAGCGCAATTGCTAGCGTCCTTCTAGGACCGGCACCATCCGGATCTTCGTCGGGATCATGCGAAAACCCGTCGAAATGAAGGCTAACAAGAACATCCGCATTATAATCGCCAAGTTGTCGTGCTCGATCGAGATTTGAAATGTTAATCGTACTCGAAGCCTTCGTGATGATTACCTCAATCGAGGAGTCGAGTTGCTCAATTCGCGACTTAACCTGCTCGGCGACTAGGTATGTTGCGAGATACTCGGGTGTTTCCGTATCGATTCCTTGTGTCCCCGAGTTACTGAGGCCAGTGGTGGCAGAATTACCCGCGCTTCCCACGCCATGCCCAGGATCCAGTATCACGATCGGGCCGCTTTCCTCGTTTTCCGTACCTGGCGTCGGGGAGTTGGTTTCTTCAAACAAGCCCCCTGAGCCGACGGGAAAGTATGCGAAGGCGTTGTCATCGCGCACGGAGGGATAATTCACAAGTTTCGTCGTCGAGATTGGACTGGCTCCGGCTGTGGTGAGCACGATGTCATCGGCCGATGCGGCCAAGGTGAAATTTGTATGCAGGTTGTTGCCGCCTGTCGGAGTGCGGTTTTTCGCGGAAGCAAACACCACTAAGTAACTGCCAGCCGGGATACTGACATTCGGAAACGCCCATTTGAACGGATTGGCGCTGTCGTTCGAGAGCCCCCAGCCGTTGAGCGAAACGGCGGATGTTCCCGCGTTGAATAGTTCGATCCAGTCCTGAGCGCTACTGTCTTCATCTTGAAGACCATCAAGATTTGTCGGAACAAACTCGTTAATAGTCACGTCGCGGATGGCCGACGCGTCACCGATCCGCGCCGTTCCTCCAACGGACGTGATGGTCATCGCTTTCGAAGTTGTGTCCGTTTCGTCGCTCACTCCGGGTTTTAGATTGATGACACCCGATGCGGGCACAACAAATATGCCTTCGGCGAAGAGATTGAAGGGTTGGGCTTCTGATCCATCTTCAACGCCGAGGTAATCGAAATCCACCCACACGGGACCACCTAACCCCTCTGCCGTGCCGCCACCCTCAGACGTTCCGCCTGTGGAACCACCGCGCGTACCGGAGGCAGTCGTTGCGGAAGTCGACTGAGGGTCTCCAGTCGAGGTTTCTGAGTCGGAGCTGGCGGAGCTCCCTCCAGCCCCCGAAGCGTTCGCGCCCGTATCAGTAGGCGGCGTTGCAACGAATGGAATGAATACGGACAGGCTCCTGAGCGAGGCTTCAGTATATGCAGCCTGCAACTGGTCCATGTCTGTAATGCGTTCGTGGCCGAAAGTCATACTGCTCACCGCCTGCCACTTGCCGCGCTCGGTTACGATGGTGAGACCGACGCCGTCGCTTGCCACAAACGTCGAATGCTTGAAGAAACCGGGAATCGATTCGGTGTCCAACATGAGCCCATCCATAATCAAGCGAATGGGGTGATCGGAGAGACGGGTCTCGTCAAGTTCCGAAAACGTTGCGCCGCCGTCCTCGCTGACGATGACGCTAACCTCAATGAACTGTGCGCCAAGAACGATAAATCCATTCGGCAACTGTGCAATCTGTTCGGCTTCGGTCGGCCCGAGCAACGTTTCTAGATCTGAAGCCACAGCTACCAATACCGCAGCCGATTCTCCACGCCGCGCTAACGCATACGGGACTTCAAGGACGATGCGTTGTAAAGTGTCATCTGATCGCTGTACATCAACGTCAATGATAAACGTCGGTTCGTTGTTCCGCGTCGCACCGTTCCATCTTTCCGCGACAACCGTTTTGACCTTCGTGAAGTCCTCGTTCCAAACAGTCGCCAGCCATACTTGACCGACTCCGGGTAAACTGATGAATGGATTGTCGGGGATTCCGTTAAAGTCACTGTCGTCGCTTGCGATCGGGAGATAAGTTTCACCCGTGACCGCGTCTACCACGCCGGCGGAGTACGATTCTTCGACGGCGTAAGCGCCGGGACTTATGCAATGAAAGCTACTGGCAATAATAACTAGCCATTTGATCGCCGTCATGAGCGCCCTCGCATGTGTGACCTGTGATAGTAACAGAGGCATGGCAGACAGGCAAGAGCTGAGTCACCGTCGGATTAGTGGAACCGCCGAGTGCATGAGCGACAGAAATGTGGCTCCCGGAAAGCTGCGATGCGCGTCAGGCCGTCGGGTGTCTACTTCCCCGTGAACTTCGCTTTCCGCTTTTCGACGAAGGCCATGACGCCTTCTTTGAAGTCCTTTCGGGCGGCACAGGCGGCGAAGGCTTCGCCTTCGGCCTGGAGCTGGGATTCAAACTCGCGGTGGATGGACTGGTAGAGGAGTTTCTTCGCCTGGCCGTAGACGAAAGTCGGGCCGTTCGCGAGGCGCTCGGCGAGTTTCATCGTCTCGGCTTCGAGTTGCGCGGCCGGCACGACGAAGTTCACGAGACCCCAGTCGAGCGCCTTCTTCGCGTCGATGCGGTCGCCGAGCAGCGTCATTTCCATCGCGCGCTTGATGCCGAGCGTCCGCGGGATTTGGTAGGTCGATGAGCCGTCGGGGCTCGTGCCGATGTTCACGTACGCGAGCGTGAAGAACGACGTGTCCGCCGCCACGACGAGGTCGCACGACAGCGCAACGCTGACCCCCGCGCCCGCCGCCGCACCCGCCACCTGCGCGATGATCGGCTTGGGCATGCGGCGCATCGCGAACATGATCGGGTGCAAATCGTGAATCCGCAGCACGAACTGTTTGCGGATTTGTTCGGGCGTCTGCGAGAACGCATCCGCCATGCCTTTGACGTCTCCCCCCGCCATGAAGTGGTCGCCCGCGCCCTTGAGCACCACGCAGCGCACGCCGTCGTCCTGCTCGAGGTCGTGCAGCACGTCGGCGAGCATGCGCCGCATCTCGAGACTCAGCGCGTTGCGCGCCTCGGGACGGTTCGCGGTCAGAACGGCAATGGAGCCTTGTCGGGTCACTTCGAGGTCGGCCATGGGGAGAGCCTCCGTGGTTGGTCGGCAGTTTCCCGATAGTTTATATATTAACTAATGAGAGTGCAAGGGGATTATTAGACAGGATTACAGGATGGTCAGGATTGGATTTACCACGAAAAGGGCCTAAAAACTGCGCGAAACTGCACGAACGAAGATCGGAATCGATGGACTGATTCGTGATATTTCGTGTTGTCTTTCGGTGGTTTTCGTGGTGAGGTTTTTCTGCGCGAGTTTGGGAACGGTCTTAAGCTGGACCCTGCCGCCCCTGCAATTGAACTGGTTTTCGGTGGGCGAGATTCCCGCCTGCGCCGGAGTGACAAAAGTACGTGTGGCAGGCTCAAGCGGGGTTCAGCTTGGGCCTGTCTTACGTTCGCGATGGGCAACGAGCTTGAGCGGCACTGTGCTCAAGCCCGCCACACACTCAGACGTTATTCCGTGCCCGTGCGGGGGAGTTCGCGGCCACGCAGATGCTTGACGCGCACGCCGCGTTTGCGGCCGAGCAATCCGCGGTTCTGCACGGTCAGGCGAAGCGACAGATCGTCCTCGAGCACGAACACACGTTCGAACGCCTCGTCAACGCCGCGCTGTTCGGGGATCGCGAGGAAGAGGCGGTCGCCGAGATGTCCCATCAGCGTCGCATCGAAGAACTGCGCGACCGTGCCCGGCTGAATCGGCCCGCGCACGAGAATCTCGGAATCGTCCTCGATGCACTCCGGCGCGCGGCGAACCTCCCACGGCCCGTCCATGTTTTCCGTGCCGAGATACAACGCGAATTCGCCGGCGTAGTCCGAATCGTTGTCGACCTCGATGTGGATCGCGAAGCGCTCGGGGAACACGCTCTTTTCCGGCAGGCGGATCGCCGGCGGCATCATCTCGGGCGGGATTCGGAACGACGTATCGGCGCGCGGCGCGAGCGCGATCGGCGGGGCCGGCTTGAGCTGGCGCTGCAGGCGTTCAAGGTCCGCGATGAGCGCCTTCTTGTGTATCAGCCACGAGTCGCCATGCCGGAACCCGGAGAGGTAGCCGCGTTCCAGGAGATTAACGACGACATCGGGCTCAAGCCCGAGTGTCCGCGCGACATCCCCCGGTGTCAACGTCAACTCCATGGCCATAGTATACGGGCGGAGCCGAAAACGGGCAATGGACGAAGATCGCACATTGCTCATTTCGCCGCGTATGATGTCGGCTGAATCGAACGTGGAGGACGGCGCGTGCGCACTTTCCTGGCGATGGCATTGGTGGTGACGTGCTCGGGCGTGTCCGCGGAAGACGACGCGACCGAGGCTGCGGCCGGACTTGTGACGAGCGCCAGCGCCTGGCTCGCCGTGCTCGACGACGCGCAGCGCGCCAAGGCCGCGATGCCGTTCGATTCCACCGAGCGCACGAACTGGACGTACCTGCCCCAGGTGCGCGCAGGCCTGCCGATTGGCGAACAGTCGCCGCTCCAACAGGATCACGCGTGGGCGATGATGCGCACTGCGCTGAGCGCCGCAGGTCTGGATACGGTTCAGCGCGTCCAGAGCCTCGAGCAGGTGCTGAGGGACGACATGGGCGAGTCCGGGGACGTGCGCGACCCCCAGAAGTACTACGTGGCGATCTTCGGCACGCCTTCGGACACGGGCGCCTGGGGACTGCGATTCGAGGGGCATCACATCTCGCTCAACTTCACGATGCGCGACGGGAAGATGATCGCTTCGACGCCTCAATTCTTCGGCGCGAACCCGCAGGAAGTGCGCGTGGGACCCAAGAAGGGTTTCCGCGCCATCGGCGAATACGAAGACTTGGGACGCGCACTGCTCGCGGCGTTGGACGAGAACCAGCGCGCGATCGCGATCGGTCGGGACAAGGCGCCCGCGGACATCCTGACGCGTTTCGACCCCGTGGCAACGCCGCCCGACGCCCAGCAGGGCATCAGGTTCGCGGAGCTGACTCCCGGCCAACAGGCCGCGCTGATGAAGATCGTCGAGACCGCGGCCGGCGTGCAGCGCCCCGGCGTTGCGGGCGCGCGCATCGCCAAAGTGAAGGCGGCCGGACTGGAGGGCGTGCGATTTTACTGGCTCGGCGGGACGGGCCCCGGCGAAGGGAACTACTACCGCGTGCAGGGTCCGACGTTCGTATTCGAATACGACAACACGCAGAACGGAGCGAACCATTCGCACACCGTCTGGCGCGACTTCGCCGGCGATTTCGGTCGCGACGTTTTGCGCGACCATCATCAGGCATATCACCGGCGCGCGCTCATGAGCGTCGTCGATGGGGCAATCTGACCGCGCGTGACTGAGCACGGCCGATCGGACGCGCGCACAACGGCGCTGCCGCGCGGGTTCGTGCCCGAGCTGGACGGCCTGCGCGGCGTCGCCATCCTGCTGGTCATCGCGTCTCACTATCTTGGCGACTATTGGCGGACCGCGACGGTCGGGTGGACAGGCGTGAGTCTGTTCTTCGTCCTGTCCGGCTTTCTAATCACGGGCATCCTGCTCGACGCGAAAACGAAGCCGAACTACTTCCGAAACTTCTATGCGCGGCGCACGCTGCGCATCTTCCCGCTATATTACCTCGTGCTGTTCCTCACATTCGTCGTCGCGCCGTGGTTCCCCGCGCTCGACACGGATGGTTTTCGCAGCGTCGCGCAGCACCAGGCGTGGCTGTGGACATACACGATGAACATCTACACGTCCTTCTACGCGGACATCGGAACGAATCCCTTCGCGGGCGACTGGGTGGAGGTTCTCCACTTCTGGTCGCTGTCCGTTGAGGAGCAGTTCTACCTCGTCTGGCCGCTTATCGTGCTCATGACGACGCGCCGGCAGCTCATCGGCGTCTGCGTTGCGTGCTTTTTCGGCGCGTGGGCGCTGCGCATCCACTTCGCGACGGAGCAATACAACGCCGCGCCTTACTTCTTCACTTTGTGCCGGCTGGACGACCTCGCGGCGGGAGCGTTCGTCGCGGCCGTCGCGCGCGGCAAAGGCGGACTCGACCGCCTCGCGGCCTGCGCGCCGTGGGTCGCGATACTCGCGCTGTGGGTGCTGCTCGGCGTTGGCGTCGAGTTCGGCCACTTCTTCCAATTGTTCGCGCCGGTACAGACACGCGCGTACACCGGGTTCACGCTGCTGTACGCATCGCTCGTCGTGTTTGCTCTGGCGGGAAACCCGCGCGGCCCGTTCCGCTGGCTGATACGTAACCCCGTCCTGCGCTCCTACGGCAAGTACAGCTACGCGATCTACATTTTCCACTGGGGCCTGTACGGACTGCTCTTCTCGAAGATCTTGCCGCTCGATACGCTTACCGATCGGTTTGGCTCAGAGAACGCCGCGCTCGCCTTCCGCGCGGTCGCGGTTGCGATTCTGTCCTGGGGCATCGCCTGGGTAAGTTGGCACGCGTACGAGAAGCATTTTTTGAAGCTCAAGAGGAAATTCTATGCGTCCGCCGATAGTCGCAACTGATCGTTTTCACCACGAAGGCACGAAGAACACGAAGTTTCAATCGCTTCGTGTTCTTCGTGCCTTCGTGGTGAAGAATTGGGCTTATGCGCCCCAGCCGGCCATCCAATACACGAAGCCGATGAGCAGGGCGACGAAGACCCAGAAAATCGCGAAGCCGGACCACGCGATGCGCGAAGGCCAGTAGATTTCGAGGTCCGGGTGATCGATCACTTTGCGCGGATTCGCGACCGGCAGGCCGGGCGGCAGCATGAACGGTTCAGGGGTGTTCGGCTCCGTGGTCAATACCGGTGTGCGGATCGCGTTGAACACGCGATCGAGCCGGATCGCGGGCACGCGCGGCGTGACAAGGCTGACGAGAATTCCAAGGCCGAAACCCACGACGAGATAGAACAGCATCTGCCACGAATCGCGAAATTTCCCGTTCCAAATCATGTACTCGGGCAGGCTCCCGGCGGCCCAGGAGTGGAACCACGCCTGGCTCGTGGCCCATAGAATGCCGAACGCGCCGAGCGTCGCGGCCCACGCCCCGATGGGCGTCGCGCGCCGCCACACGAGACCAATCCAGAACGCGGGGCCCATCATCGCCTGAAGTTTGAAGAACATCACGAGTCCGCTCGGCACGTTTGGGAACTGGAACGAGAACCACACACCGATGATCACGATGACGAGGCCGGACATCCGGCCGACCCACACGTAGTGCTTGTCATCGCGATCGCGTACGAGCCAGCGGCGATAGAAGTTTTGCGTGAACAAGCCCGATGACGACACCATGAACGCGTTCGTCGACGACACCACGGACGCGATCAACGCGGCGAGGAACAGCCCCACGAGGCCCGGGGCCACGCCCGGCAACAAGTCTTTCGCGGCCTGCCCGAAGACGGAATCCGGATGGATGTCCGTATCGAGGTACATCACGATCGCGCACAGCCCGACGATCGTCCACGCGATCGTGCAAACCCGCTTGATCAGGTTGCCTCCAGCGAAGCCCACACGCCCGTCCATTTCGGTCCGGCCGGCCGCGCACACGCCGATGATGTGCGGTTGTGTGACGATTCCGATGAGCGAGTTCAGGCCCAGCATCCCGATCCAGAACAGATTGATCTCGCCGGGCGTCGACAGGCTGAACATCTGCTGATTGGGAAATTCACGCTCGATGACTTCGTGCAGCCCCGCAAACCCACCCACTGCATCCAGCGCGAACGGCAACAGGATGAACGACAACACGACAGTCAGGATGCCCTGCAGGAAATCCGTCACCACCGCCGCGGAGAGGCCGCCCGCCACGCCGTATCCGAGCATCAGCACCGTCATCCCGATGATCGCCGCGTTGCGGGAGATCGCGCCGCCCGTGATGCCTTCGATCATCGAACCGGCGCCCAGCTGTATCACGCCGATGTTCAGCGTCAGTTGGATGACGCCGACAAACGTATACAGCGCCGAAACGCTCCCGTCGTACCGGTATTCGAAGAAATCGCCCGTGGTGAGACAGCGCATCCGCCGCATGATGGGCGCGATCAGCCAGTAGAACGGCGTACAGAACAGCCAGAGCCACTGGTACCAGATTCCGGAAAGTCCCGAGGTGTACGTCTTCGACGAGACGCCCACCGCGTCGTTGCCGCTTGTGCCCGCGCCGAACGCGAAGAAGATCAGGAAGGCCTTGCCGAACCGCCTGCCCCCCATGAAGAAGTCAATCGTGTCCTTGACCTTGCGCGTTGCCGCCAGCCCGGCCCACACGGTCAATCCGACGTACAACAGCAGCGTGAACCAGTCCGCGGCGCGCAATCCAAGCAGCATTCGTCTCCCTCTCCCTAAGTTTCGCATGGTAACAGGGGATGCCCCGTCGGGCAACCTCGCGCCGGGCCGCGGATCTGTCTTGCGCACGGCGCCACGAGCATCGCCGTCGGCCATGCCTCGATTCCCGGCGACGTTAACGATTACGATGGCGATGCTCGCAAAGAAGTGCCGCGCTCCCGCGCGGTCATATCGGATCAGGGGACGTCACGTTGATGAAAGAAGTCGGCTATGGAATCGTCGGGCTGGGGAACATCGGCCCGGTGCATGCGCAGGCGGTGAATGCGGTCAAGGGCGCGCGGCTCGTCGCCGTGTGCGACACGCGCGCCGAACTCGCGAAGGAATTCGCCCAGAAATACGGCGGCACCGCGTACACCGATCTCGGAGCGATGCTGAAACATCCCGGATTGCATGCGGTCTCCTTGTGCGTGCCCAGCGGACTCCGTGCGGATCTCGCCGTCAAGGTCGCGCGCGCCGGCAAACACGTCATGTCCGAAAAGCCTCTGGAGGTTACAACGGCGCGAGTCGACCGGATTCTGCAGGCGTGCAAACAGAACCGCGTCATGCTCGGCTGCATCTTTCAATACCGTTTTGCTGAGGCCGGGCAGCTCGTGCGCAAGGCGATCGACCAGGGGCGGTTCGGCAAGCTCGTCCTGGGCGACGCGTACGTCAAGTGGTACCGGTCGCAGGCGTACTACGACTCCGGCGCCTGGCGCGGCACGTGGAAGCTCGACGGCGGCGGCGCGCTGATGAACCAGGGCATCCACCAGATTGACCTGCTCCAGTGGTTCATGGGGCCCGTGAGAAGCGTCTACGCGCGCACGGCCACCGTCGCGCACAAGGGCATCGAAGTCGAAGATCTCGCCACGGTACTGCTCGATTTCGAAAACGGCGCGCAAGGCGTCATCGAAGGCAGTACCGCGATTTATCCCGGCCACCCCGCGCGCGTCGAAGTCCACGGAACAGCCGGCAGCGCCGCCATCGAGGATGGAAAAATCGTGTTTTGGGAATTCGCCAAGAAACGCCCCGAAGACAAGAAGATCCTCGCCGCGATGAATCGCGAGTCCGAACTGGGCACGGGCGCGAGCGATCCCCTCAAGGGACTCAAGATCGAAGGCCACCGCCGCCAGATCGAGGATTTCGTCCGCGCGATTCGCACCGGCCGACCGCCGGCCATCAGCGGTGACGAAGGCCGCAAGGCGGTCGCGCTACTCGGGGCGATTTACAGGAGCGCGCGCACCCGAAAGGCCGTCCGTGTAACGTGACCGGTCAGAATCAAGAACCGTACTTGCCCCAGTGATCGGCCGACGAATACTTCTGCTTGTTCTTGCCCTTACCTTGGCCCTTACCTTTGCCTTCGCCCTTGCCGTCGTGGCCCTTGTCCTTGTACTTCACCTTCAGGCCTCCGGGCAGGCGGCTCTCGGGGCAATAGTCCCACCGGGCATCGTCCCCGAACGAGGCGCTGACCTGCCAGCCGTCCTTGCCAAACCGGAAGTAGGCGCCGTCGTTGTAATACACGTCGCGGTACCCCGCAACCGAGTAACAACGCACACCGGAATCGTAGACGAGGTCATAGTCGTGGCCATGGTCGTGATGCTTGTGGCGGTAGCCGTGCGCCGGGGCGTGGGGCGGTGGGCCGCGGCGGTCCCGGCTGTCGTTGGACCAGCCGTGCGGGTGTGAGGGCGGGCTCTCCACGGTGACGCGGTAGCCGCCATTCCCGTTCGATTCACATGCCGGCAGACCGGCGACGACGACGAGCGCACACAACAGGATCCAGAACGAGCGCATATTTCAGCCCCTCCGAAGGTGGCCCCCGCCACAGCTGGATTCTACCCCCAGAGCAACACAGATGACAAAAAACAATAGCTTTGCGCTCAATTCTCACTTATTTGTCAATAGTAATATGGCGTCCTGGGCCTGCGACGACAGGTAAATCTCGCCGGTTGGGGCGATGGCTACGCCGCAGGTATAGCCCATCGGCGGCAGTGACGGAGGCACGCCAAGCGAGACGTTCAGGCCTTCGGCCAAGGCGGCCGTAGCGCCGGTCTTCGGGTCCGCATCGACCAGCCGGCCGCCTTCCTCCATCACCAACAGGCGGCCCGCGGGAGTCACCGTAATTCCCTCGGGTTTGGACAGCCCCGTGACCACGGGCCTCACGTCCCCCGTCGCGAGGTCCACCCGGGCGACTTCACCCTTGCCGTAGAGCGTCACGTAGACGGCGCCGTCATTGCCGCGCGCCATGGCCGTGGCGCCGGGGAGGCCCCGCGCGACCGGCTCGCGCGCATGCGGATCGTCCGGATGCAGACGCGTGATCGAGCCGCCGAACATCTGCAGGACGAGCACCGACCCGTCAGCGTCCTCGAGCACGTCGTATGCCGTCGGAAGATCGTGGTACGTCGCGACAAGCGCGTGCGTCTCGCGGTCGAAGGTCTGCGCGGCGCTGTTGAACCAGCTCGCCGTGTGGATATACCGGTCCGACACGTCGATGCCGAAGGCATACTCGAGGATTGGCGCGCGGACGAAGGCCTCCGACTCTTTGGTTTGCGGGTTCACGGCACGCACGGAGAAGAGATCGGCGACATAGAGCGTTCCGTCGTGATAGTCCAGGTCCGTCGGCATCACGAGAGGCGCATCCGTGATTCGGCGGAACCACCCGTCGTTGAGGTTCACGTTGAAGATCGCGGCCTCGGCCATTCCGGTGACGTACAACTTGCCGCTCGCGTCGAAGTCGAGATTGTCCAGGCCCGTGCGAATCGTCGCGAAATTCTCCTGTTGTCCGGTCTCGATGTTTACGCGCACCACGGTCCCCTCGACCGTATCGAGCACGTAGAGCAGTCCGTCCGGCCCGAAATTGGCCGCCGCGGGCACGCTGAAACCGCTCGCGACCCGCTCGATCGTCGCCGCGTCAACGTCCACCCGCACCACCTCGCCCTTGAACCAGAGCGGGCCGTAGAGTTTGCCGTCCGGGCCGAACTGGAAGCCGTTGAGCCCGCCCATCCCCTCCATGATCTTGCGGGCAGGTTTCACGCCCGCCGGGTCGATTTCGTGCAGCGCGTCGCCCAGGAACACTTGCGTGGCAAACAGTCGGCCGTCCGGGTGAAACGCCAGCGAATTGATGCCCGGCAGATCGGTCGCGAGTTCCCGGACCGGTCCGTCGCCCTTGCGCGCATGCACCTTGCCCAGCATGAACGAGGTCCACACCAGCGTGCCGTCCGGCGCAAAGACGAGATCGTCCGCCATCCCCAACGGCGGCCCCTGCCAGACG
>CAYPNI010000032.1:0-36957 GCA_964411925.1 uncultured Nitrospirales bacterium | reverse complement strand
CCCGCCGCGCATGCGTCGATGATGGCGGGCCGGTGGGACCGCAACAAGTTCATGGGCTCCGAAGTGATGGGCAAGACGCTGGGGATCCTGGGCGTCGGACGCATTGGCGGTGCAATCGCCAAGCGCGCTCAGGCATTCGGGATGAAAATTATCGCGTTCGACCCGATCCTGACCAAGCTCAAGGCCGAAGCGCTCGGCGTCGAACTGGTATCGATTGACGAGATCATCGAGCGATCGGACTTTATCACGATCCACGCGCCCAAGACGGCGCAGACGGACAACCTCCTGCGCACCGAGCATTTCAAGCGAATGAAGCCCTCGTGTCGCATCATCAATTGCGCGCGGGGCGGCATCGTGAACGAGGCCGATCTCGCCGAGGCGCTGCGAAACAAAACCATCGCCGGCGCGGCCCTCGACGTGTACACGAAGGAGCCGCTGACGGACAATCCGTTCCTCGGGCTCGACAATATCGTCACAACGCCGCACTTGGCCGCATCGACGGACGAGGCGCAGCTCACCGTCGCGGTGGACGTGGCGCACCAGATGGTCGATTACCTGCTCACCGGGGCAATCGTGAACGCGGTTAATGTGCCCAGCCTCGACGCGGAGACCCGCGCGCAACTGGCGCCGCTCCTGTTCCTGGCGGAGAAGCTGGGCAAGTTTCAGGCGCTGTATACCCAAGGCCGGCCGACGAAGATCGAGATCGCCTACCACGGCGACCTGGGCATCACCGATACGTATCCGATTACCGCCGCCATTGTGACCGGGTTTCTCGCGCCGAAGGTCGAATCGGTCAACATGGTCAGCGCGCCGAGCGTGCTGAAGGACCACGGCATTGTCTCGAATGAAATGCGCAGTCCGGAACCGTCCGATTACGGGTTTCACATCGCGGTGACCGTGGAGACCGACGTCGAGACCGTCACGGTGGGGGGCACGCTGTTCGGCGACGACGACCCGCGCATCTGTTTCATCGACCTCGTCCGCATGGACGCGGTGCCCAAGGGTTGGATGGTCATCTGCATGAACCACGACAAGCCGCTCGTGCTCGGCCGGGTGACCAGTATCATCGGCGAGTCGGGCGTGAACATCGCCAATCTCACGCTGGGCCGCGACAAGCCCGGCGGTATGGCGTCCACGTTGATCAACATCGACAGCCCGCTGGACGACGCGACACTTGAACGCATCCGCGCGCAGGAAAACGTCCGGCAGGTGCGTCTGATAAATCTGTAGGCCTGGCCCTTGTGGTTCGGGCGATCGTCACCCTCCGGAGTCATCATCCGGCGGGAACGGGAGGAATGAATGTCCAGTTTCAAGTTTATCAAAGTCCCGAAGGGGGAAAAGCTGACGCGGGGTGCGGGCGGCAAGTTGAATACGCCCGATCGCCCGATCATCGCGTTTATCGAAGGCGACGGCATCGGCCCGGACATCTGGCGGGCGTCCCGGCACGTTTTCGAGTCAGCCATCAAGCATTGTTACGGCGGCAAACGCCAAATCGCGTGGATGGAGATTTACGCCGGGGAGAAGGCGTCCAGTGTGACAGGCGAGTTCTTCCCCGAGGAGACGCTGGACGCGATCCAAGAGTACATGGTCGCCATCAAGGGACCGCTGACGACGCCCGTCGGCGGCGGGTTCCGCAGCCTGAACGTCGCGCTACGCCAGCAGCTCAATCTTTTCGCGTGCGTGCGGCCCGTGCGGCATTTTGAAAACGTCCCCAGTCCCGTCAAGCGGCCCGAAGCCGTCAACATGGTGATTTTCCGCGAGAATATCGAGGACGTGTATGCAGGCCAGGAAGTGAAGGAAGGCACGCCCGAAGCCCGGAAGCTGATCGACTATCTCAACTCCGAATTCAAGTGGAGCATTCCGGCCGATTCCGGCGTCGGGATCAAAGGCATGAGCCGCGGTGGATCCAAGCGGCTCATTCGCGCGGCGATCAACTACGCGCTCGAACACAAGCGCAAGTCCGTCACCCTCGTGCACAAGGGCAACATCATGAAATATACCGAGGGCGCGTTCATGAAGTGGGGCTACGAACTCGTCAAGGAGGAGTTCTCGGACGTTGCTGTGGGCTGGGAAGACTGTCAGGGCAAGCCCGGCGACAAGCTGCTGGTCAAGGACGTCATTGCAGACATCTTCCTGCAGCAGACGCTCACGCGCCCCACGGACTTTGACGTCGTCGCGACGCTCAACCTCAACGGCGACTATGCGAGTGACGCGCTGGCCGCACAGGTCGGCGGGATCGGCATTGCGCCGGGCGCGAACATCAACTACGAGACGGGCATCGCGGTTTTTGAAGCGACCCATGGCACGGCGCCGAAGTACGCCAACCTCGACAAGGTGAACCCGTGCAGCGTAATCCTCTCTGGCGTGATGATGTTCGAATACATGGGTTGGCAAGAAGTCGCCGATACGATCACGCAGGGATTGATCGAGACATTTCGCGCGAAAACAGTCACCTACGACTTCCACCGGCTCATGAACGACGCGACCCTGCTCAAGACCAGCGAATTCGCCAACGCCGTCGTCGACAAGTTCGCGAAATAGCAGTCCCGGCCTGTCCGCCGGAGTTCTCACCTTCGGGGTGGCGCGTGCGCGCGAATTGCGCTAAGCTCGACGCGCTATGAGCACCTCGCCGGACGAATCCCAGCAATGGCTGGCGCAAAACTGGGCTATCGCGGGCCGTTTTGTGCGCGACGTGACCCACGACGTGAACAATCAGCTTGGCGCGGTGCTGGCGTATGCCGAGCTGCTCGCACTCGAGACCGAAGGCCGCGCGGATATCCGCGGCATGGTGGATGAGATCGCGCGGGCGGTACAGCGCGCCTCTCTTCTGATGGACACGCTCGCCTCCCTGCCCAATCGCGATATCGAGACCGTACAAACGGTGGACCTTGCGGCCGTCATCCGCGAAACGTTGATGCTGTTCGAGCGCGAAGTCGATCGCGGCGGCGTTCGATTGATGGTCTCACTGCCGGACCAACCCGCCAACGTCCAGGGGGTGTATACGCGGATCGCCCGGCTCGTAGCCCATACCCTTCGACATACCTTCGACCGAATGAGCGTGTCCAAGGATACCGTCGACTTGCGGATCGCGCTACGCCTCGAGGGCGACACGTTTGTACTTCGAATCGCCGGTCCGGCGGTCGGCGGCGGCGTTGAGCCGTTGTTCGAAGCGCGCAAGCACGCCGCGCATCACCATGGCACGCTCACGGTCGAACCGGGGCTGATGGTAATCGCGATCCCTCGCGAGACAGGACTCGCGTGACCGGGCGTGCCTATCGCGGCGCGGGGCCGGATTCGTACCGGTAGGCGATCCGCACGCGCGCAAGGCATTTCACGTCCGGTGGAACAGGCATCGTACCGTCCTGCGTCGCGCTGACACCGTCCCAGCGGGTCTCCAGGATGGTGAGCCGTTCGACGTCCACAACGTGACGTTGCGCAAGTTCGCCGGCGGCGTCGGCCAGGTAGAGCGCGTTTTCCGCGGCACGCGCCACCGCGTCCTGCTCGAACGGCTCGCGATCGGCCACGCCGTATCCGCTGAACGTCGCATGCGCGGACACCGTCACCGCCAGCTTGCGCACACGCTCGCTGATCTCCACCAGCGCCTCGGACAGCGAAGTCCCCGCCGCACCCGCGGGCATCGCAATCCAAAGCACCAGGGACGCTTCAAGCTGGATCGCGCGCTGCCGCACGTGCGCGCGCGCGCCTTCCTGCCGGCTCACGGCGATTTGCAGGTCGGTCAGTCCCTGGGACACCGAACGTTCGAATGCCCGCACCTGTTTCATCGCGTCGGTCAACGTCGGCCCGGAGAAACTGCGCTCGAGGCGAAACCCGATCTCGTCCGGCGCGACTTCGACTTCGGCCTCGCCGATGCTCTCGATAATCGTCGGTTCGGATTGAGCCGCCGCGTGGTGCGACCCGGCGAGGAGTGCAAGGCATGCCGCCGTCTGCAGGAGTCGAGATGCGAGGTGCTTCATTCGCGCTACTTCTTCCGCGTTTTTCGCGCCTTTGGTTCGCTACGCTTCTTGCCGCGGATGAATGGGAAGATCGCGTCAAGTTCGTCGCGGTTCGGTTGACGTCCGTACTCTGAAATCTCGAACGCCTCCGCATAGCGAATTTTCGAAGCGGCCTTTTTGCCATACCATTTCTTCAGACCCTTCGCGGCGCGATCGGTATGCGCGCGGAACCGCGGACCCCAGGTCTTTTCGATCCATTTCAGCCGCTCGGCCGCGCCCTTGGGCACGGTTTCCAGGTAGCCGTCGTGCCACGGCATCCACTCGTAGAACTGGGACTCCATCCGATCGAGCATGGCCCACTTCATTTCCATCACATCATCCACGGCCACGGCGACATCCGCCCGTGATGGGACGGGCCGCTCGAAATGATCATTGAAGTAGAGAAACACCGGGTTGTGCCGCAGCGCCGGCATCTGCTCGACGACGTGGGGCACGGTGACCATGTACGCCGCATCTTGAACGGCCTGTGCGGTGTAGCGATGGTCTGGGTGGTAGTCGTTCGGCCGGTGAGTAACGACGACATCGGCTTCGAACTGCCGGATCAGCGAAATCACCTCGCGCCGGACGTCGAGCGTCGGCAGTAGTTCGCCGTCATGATTGCCGAGCACGATCGATTCGGCGCCAATAACGGCCGCTGCGGCCGCCGCCTCGGCCTTGCGCCGCGCGGCCAGTTCCGGTCGGCCGAGCGTCTGATGGCCGGCATCGCCGTTCGTCATGCAGACGATGTGAACGTTGAAACCCCACTTGCGCCATTTGGCCATCGTGCCGCCGGCCTTGATTTCCGCATCGTCCGGGTGCGCCCCGATGAGCACGATGTTAATCGCCGTTCTCCCGTGCGGCCGGCGGCCGTAAACTCACTCGTAGGAAACTCGCAGCGTATTGCTCAGTTTCTCGACGCGTCCCGTCGGCGTCTGCGTTACGTTCGATGGGTCAATGGACTCGGCATCCGTGTCGGCAAACCACAAGATCTCTGTTCGCGCGTGGACGAGGACCGAAGTGGCCAGAGAGTTCACATGGGGGACGAGATCGACCTCGAGGGAATCCGCCTGGCCCGGTTTGCCCGATCCCTTCCAGACCATCGCCTTCTCAGCGATCGGCGCCTCCGTCCCCTCGGCGTACACGCGCAAACGCAATAGGATCGCGTCCTGAGGCCGAAGTGCGCGGCGCGCATTGATTTCCGACACCAGCCAGAGCTGCTCGGGATACGGCTTCTTGATGTGCGCCTCGGCCATCGCCAGTTCGAACTTCTTCGTCTGCAACTCCGCGTATTCGACCGTGCCGCGCTGACTCTTCGAAGCGACTTTTACCGTCAACCTGAAGGAGGTTTCCACGTCGCCAAGGTTGTAGCTGGCGGGAGCCTCGATCGGGGCATTCGCGTTCGTGGGTGGTACGCCGGCGCTATCGTCCGGAGGCGGCGCGGACTCCTGCGAACAGGACACAAGTCCAAGGAGTCCCAGCGCCAGAAAGTACCGCCTAAACGTCATCCATCGCTCCTTCCGCCGCGCCTGCGCGACAGCCCGCTCAAATGAGTGTGTAGCGGCGCATCATACCAAGCGGCGCCCGCGAAGTTCAGCATTGCACGGCCGTCGAGATCGACGTGACTATTTCTTGCCGTTTTTATCGAGAACTTTCTGGGCCAATTCGTCGCCCAGACTCTGCCGGAACAATTGCTGTTTCTCGATGGCGTACTGCAGGCGGATATAGCGGATATCGACGAAGGCGAGATAGAGCGCCACGAGCAGGATGGCGGCGAAGCCCGCCCAGTACGCGATGCACAAGCCGAGGGGTGTCACGGAGTCCCGCTCGGGCGCCTCATCCGCCGCGAAACTCACGGCGTGCCACACGGTATCTTCCAGGATGCCGCTGCGAACCGATCCGGCGGCCATCAGCCCCGCGACGACGATCGCGATCATGCCCGCGAACCGCCACCACCGTTGATAGTAATTTGACGATGTCGGAGAGGGACTCGCCACGACGTGCCCTGCACTCCAGACTGCTACCGGTTCGGCACCCAGACCCGTTCCTCATAATATTCGCCGGACGGCGCGCGCACCAAACGTATCTCATAGTGGCCTTCCTCCACGCGGTACGACGTGGAAAAATGGCTCGGAGCCGGGCGCGCCGGAGGCGGGGGAGGCGGCGCGACCCTATCCCGATAAACGTAGGTGCCGCTGGTCGTGTGATAGTGCGGCGAGTGGCCGTAGCGCTCGTGGTCTTCGGCGTCGCCGATGAGCGCGCCGGTCACCCCCCCAACGCCCGCGCCAATAGCGGCGCCGACGCCCGGGTTTCCGGACGCCCCGCCGATGATCGCGCCGAGACCCGCGCCAACCACGCTGCCACCGAGGGCGCCGCGCTGCGCCGGCGTGGCGCATCCGATGCCGACCAATGCCGCCGAGGCCAGCGCTAGAAATTTCGCGAACGTGTTCATATGCTCTGCTCCCTATACCGGTCCCACGCAGAGCAGACGAACGGCAATCGTCGATATTCAACCCGAAAGTGCGAAAAATGGCGGCGACGGCTTAGTCATGTCTAGCCTCATTGCACCGGCCATCAGAAGTGACGCGGAGCGGAGCGCGTCCCCTTAGTCCAGGCGCGGGAAGAGCGGCTCGCCGCGTACGACAGGCCGGCCCGCCTCGAACATCTTTTGCAGTCGCCCGGCCGTTACCGGAATGAACGGCTCCACCCAGCGGCCGATCACGGCAAGTGACGCGATCATCTCGTCGAGAAACGCTGCGAGGTCTGCGTCGCGCCCCTGTTTCTGCAGCTCCCACGGTTTGGCCGCTTCGATGCGCTGGTTGAGATCCGTCGCCAGGCTCAACAAGGTGGCCGCAGCGTCCTGAAACCGGAAATCGTTCATCGCGTCGTGGTACGCCGCCGGCGCGTCCGGCGGGGGAGAGGCCTTCGGCACATGCGCGGCCTTCGCGCCGATGGTCTCGACGCGCCGCGCCAGGTTGCCGAGGTTGTTCGCGAGGTCCGCGTTGTACAGCTCTTTGAAGCGCGCCTCGGAATAGTCGCCGTCTTCCGTTGGCGAGATGCCGCGCAGCAGAAAATACCGCACGGCGTCCGCGCCGAATTTTTCCACTTGCGACACCGGATCGATGACGTTGCCGAGCGTCTTCGAGATCTTCTGGCCGTTCATCGTCAGATAGCCGTGAATGAAGACCGTCGTGGGCAGCGGAAGTCCCGCGGACATCAGCATGGCGGGCCAGTACACGGTGTGAAACCGGTTGATGCCCTTGCCGATGCAATGAATGCGGGTCGGCGCGTTCGCCCAGTACCGGCGGTATTTGTCGCTGTCCTCGCGGAGGTCGAGCGCGGTGATGTAGTTCGCGAGCGCGTCATACCAGACGTACATCACCTGGTCGTCGTCACCCGGCACCGTGATGCCCCAGTCACCCGCGCGGCGGCGGCTCCGCGAGATGCTGAAATCCATCAGCCCGCCTTTGACGAACGCGAGCGTCTCGTTGCGCTTCGTCGCGGGAACGATGCGTAACTGGTTCGACTCGATGAGCTGGACCAGCCGGTCCTGGTAGCGCGACAGGCGGAAGAAATAGTTTTCCTCTTCGATACGTTCGAGCGGCGTCAGGTGATCGGGGCATTTGCCGTCCGGTGCTTCCTTCTCCGAATAGAAGTCCTCGCAGCCGACGCAATACAGCCCGGTGTAGTGCTTTTTGTAGATGTCGTCCGGCTGCGTGCGCCTCCACAGGGTCTGCGCGCCTCGTTTGTGCAGTTCACCGCTCGTGCGGATGAACTCGTCGTTCGAGATATTGAGTGCGGGCAACAGCGACTGGAAATACTGCGTATTCCGATCGCAGAGCGCCCGGGTGCTGATGCCCTCGTCCTGCGCCGCACGCACGTTTTTGAGCGAGTTCTCGTCCGCGCCCGTCACAAAGCACACGTCGCGCCCGATGAGCCGCAGGTAGCGCGCCATGGCGTCCGTCTGCACGAATTCGAACGCGTGACCGATGTGGGGACGCGCGTTGACGTATGGAATCGCCGTGGAAATAAACGCGGATTCGCTCATGCGACGGACAAGACTCGCCTGCCTCCGAATTTTTTGGGAACGAAGCGCGTACTATACCCAAGCGCCGCGCTATAATTCACAACGCGCGAGTATGCGCATGGAACGTGACATGAACGAATCCGGAATCACGGTTGAAGCAGCACTCGACCTCGCCAAGCGTGGCATGGCCTATGAAGCGTGTGAGCGACTTTGGCCGCTCGTGCGCGATCCCGCTACCCGCGACGAGGCCGTGTTCACGATGGCGTATTGCTTCGAGCGCGCGAATAACC
Organism: uncultured Nitrospirales bacterium; assembly: GCA_964411925.1. Taxonomy (GTDB): domain Bacteria; phylum Hydrogenedentota; class Hydrogenedentia; order Hydrogenedentales; genus VFKU01. The sequence continues at coordinate 28,651 of CAYPNI010000032.1, read as the reverse complement.
TGCCCACCGCGGCATACCTTTACGGCTGGGTGGCCGACCGGCACCCCGAGTTCAACGTCGCCGCACACCGGTTTGCGAATTGCCGCGCCGCGCTCGAGGCGCGGGGTATGTACGAGGATTTCAGCGATTCGGGCCACGTGAGTTGTCCCTGCGGCGGCTTCCGGTACCGGGCCGAACTCGGCCTGTGCCCCTATTGCGGCAAGACGGACGGCGCGCGGGTCGAGGCCGAGGCGCCGGGTGCCGGGGAATCCGCGGCTGCGTCCGAGTCGATCGATCCGGCCGCGGACGTATTCCAGAACATCCGGCGCGATCTGGATCGCGCCTGGCGGACGATCCAGGACAAGTTCGACGAGTTCAGGCAGCGGGAAGACTTGACCGGCCCGGCGCAGCACGCGCAGGTGCTCGCTAAGGAAATCAGCGAACGCGTGCGGAAATTTTCCGAGAGCGATACCGGGCAGGGACTCAAGCGCGCGGCGGGCGACGCGCGCGAGAAGACGACCGAACAATTGCGCGCTGCGTCGGAGCGCGAAGACGTCAAGCTGGCGCGCACGCGCCTCGAGGAATGGACGCGCGACGCGGCCGACCGCGTCGAGGAGTTTGCGCGCAGCGAGCGCGTGCAGTCCGCCGGGCGCAGGGCCTATGACGTGCTGGAGCGGCTGGTGGACCGGGCCCAAGGCTACATCGATCGCGCAATCGGGCGCGCGCCCCTGGAAGTCGAATCAGAGGACAAGCCGTCCAGCGACCGTGCTCAATCCGGACCGGACGAGTCTCGCGGCGACCCTCCGCGCGACTGATCCCGCGGAGGCTCAGTCCCGAAGCGAATCGAGAAGCTCGCCAAGCGTGTCGTTCTGCGCGCGGAGCGCGTTGATGTTTGCTTCGAACTGACGCCGATTGATGAGTAGGTTGACCTGTTCGACCGCAGGATCCACGTTCGATCCGATGAGTTCAGGTCCGCCGGCGAAGTCGGGGAGAGGTGGACCCGGAGTCGTGTCGCGTGTGATTGTGCCGATGCGCACGCCACCGTCCGCAGATTCGACGTTCGTTGCCCGGAGCGCCCGATAGCCCGGAGTATCCTGATTGGCGATATTACTGGCCGTGAGGCCGAGGCGTTGCGTGGCATTCACGAGGCCCGAAAGCGATGCGAGGATTCCTTGGATCATTGACGCGCTCCTGTGTCAGGAATTGTGCCACGAAAACGGGGATTCAGGGAGAAAGAGACCGGTTTCCTTGTGGAAAGCGCGACCGGCGCGTGGACGGTGACCGGCGACCGGGATTGCTTCGTCGCGCACCCCGCTCGCCGCAATGACGGGAGTGGGTGGCTGGCTATGTACTTGCCTTTGTCGTGGTGAGCAGCGCGGCGAGCGCAGGAAGCGTGGTCCCCGCGCGGCCTTCGAGGAACACGTCCGTGATCGTGTGTGTGAAATCGGTCGGCTCGACGTTGCACTCGATAATGAATGCGCCGTTTTCTTTGGCGAAGTAGGGTAACTCCGCCGCGGGGTAAACCTGTGCGGACGTGCCGACGATGATCACGACTTCCGCCGTTTGCGCGAGAGCCTGCGACTGGAGCATCGCCTGCATCGGTATCAGTTCCCCAAAGAAGACGACGTCCGGCTTGAAAATACCGCCGCATACGCACATGGGGATGCTGCGCGCGTACATCTCCGGGCGCAGGGGACGCGCGTGCCCGCAGTCGACACACACGACGTGGCGCGCGTTGCCGTGGTACTCGATCACGCGGCGGCTGCCTGCTTCCTGGTGCAAGTTGTCCACGTTCTGTGTGATGACGGCCTTGAGATACCCGCACGATTCGAGTTCCGCGAGCGCCGCGTGGGCGGGGTTCGGCTTGCATCCGGCGACCTGCTCGCTCACGCTCTGCCACAGCGACCACACTTTTGCCGGGTTTGCGCGAAACGATTCGATCGTGGCGTATTCTTCGGGCGGGTACTTGCTCCAGAGGCCGTCCGCGCTGCGAAAGTCCGGAATGCCGCTCTCGACGCTGATGCCGGCGCCAGTGGAGGCGATCACGTCTCTCGCCTCGCGGATGGCGTCCGCCGCGCGCGTGTAGTCGTTGCTCGCGGATGTCAAGGCGCGTCCCGTCAGGCGTGCCGGATCGCGTCCGCGCCGAAATACGTCCGAAGCGCCGCGGGGACAACGATCGATCCGTCCGGTTGCTGATAGTTCTCGAGGATCGCGATGACCGTACGGCCAACGGCGATACCCGAGCCGTTCAACGTGTGCACGAACTCGGTCTTCTTCTGACCCGCGCGCTTGAACCGGATGTCCGCGCGGCGTGCCTGGAAATCGGTGCAATTCGAGCACGAACTGATCTCGCGATACCGGTTCTGCCCCGGCAGCCACACTTCGATGTCGTACGTCTTCGCGGCGGAGAACCCCGTGTCCCCGGTGCTCAGCGTGACGACACGATACGGCAGTTCCAGCCGCTGCAGGACGGTCTCCGCGTCGCGCGTAAGTTTTTCGAGCTCGTCGAAGGACGTCTCCGGCTTGCAGAGCTTTACCAACTCAACCTTGTTGAATTGGTGTTGGCGCAGCATGCCGCGCGTGTCCTTGCCGTACGATCCCGCCTCGCTGCGAAAACACGGCGAGTACGCCGCCAGGTACATCGGCAGTCTTTCCTCCGGCACGATCTCGCCCGCATAGATGTTCGTCAGCGGCACTTCCGACGTCGGAATCAGCCAGAGGTCCGCGTCGCCCGCGAGCTTGAAGCTGTCCGCCGCGAACTTTGGCAATTGCCCCGTGCCGCGCATCGTGGCCGAGTTCACCAGGAACGGCGGCAGGACTTCGGTGTAGCCGTGTTCCTTCGTGTGAAGGTCGAGCATGAAGCTAATCAGCGCGCGTTCGAGCCGGGCGCCCGCGCCGATCGACACGTTGAACCGCGCCCGCGCGAGTTTGGCGCCGGCCTCGAAGTTAAAGATGCCGAGGCTCTCGCCGAGATCCACATGGTCTTTTGGCTCGAAGGAGAATTTCGCGGGACTACCGACGATCCGTTCGACGCGGTTGGCCGATTCGTCCGCGCCCACGGGCACCGACTCGTGGAGGATGTTCGGCACGGAGAGCATCCACTCGTTCAGGGCTACGTCCGAAGCCTCCGCGTTCGCGTTGAGTTCTGCGATGCGAGCCTTGAGCCGGCCGAGTTCGTCCGAAAGCGCGGCCGTGTCTCCGCCGGACTTCTTGAGTTTGCCGAAGTCCTGCGACTTCTTGTTCTGTTCCGCGCGGAGTTGTTCCGTTTCGTGGATGAGTTCGCGGCGTTTCGCGTCCAGCGCGGCCATCGCGTCGACATCGACCGCGGTGTTGCGCCGGTTCGCGAGACACTGCCGCAGCGCGCCGGTCTGTTCGCGGACATACTTCACGTCAATCATGATTTAGCGGTTCCAGGCTTCATGGACATCGCGGTATGCGCATTCGCGGCCGTTGAGGGTCGGCCACGTCACCGGCCGCGCAGGATCTTCAACACGCGCTCGAGTTCGTTCAAGTCGAAGAAATCAATCTCGATCTTGCCTTTCCACGCCGCGTTCGCCGTCAGGCGGACCTTCGTGCTGAATCTCCGGCGCAGTTCGTCCTCGACTTCGGCGACGTGCGGGTCCTTGCGGACGGGCGCCTTGGTTTCGGTGGTGGTCTCTCGCGCCCCGGAGGTGATGCGTTCGACCTCGCGGACCGAGAGGCCCTCTTGCACGATGCGCCGCGCGAGCGCGGACTGGCGCGACGCGGAATCCGCCGCGAGCAGTGCCCGGGCGTGCCCCATGCTGATCTGGGCGGACATCACGAGGTCCTGCACTTCGGTGGGCAGGTTCAGCAGGCGCATGGTGTTCGTGACGGTTGCGCGTTTCTTGCCGACCTGCTCGGCGAGTTTGTCCTGTGTCCAGTCAAAGTGCGCCGCGAGCGCCTTGTAGGCCAACGCCGTCTCAATCGGGTTCAAGTCTTCGCGCTGGATGTTCTCGATCAACCCCAGCTTGAGCATGTCCTCGTCGGACACGTCGCGGCACACGGCGGGGATCCGCTTGATCTCAGCCAGCACGCTCGCGCGCACGCGCCGTTCGCCGCTCACCAGCTCAAAGCCTTCGCCCGCGCGCCGCACGATGACGGGTTCCTGCAATCCATCGCGCCGGATCGACTCGGCCAGCTCCTGCAGCGCGTCCTCGTCGAAGAATTGCCGCGGTTGTTTGGGATTGGGGCGGACGGCTTTCGGATCGATCATCAGGAGTACCGATCCGTCCTCGAGCGTATGAGGTGTGAACGCCGCCCGATCGTCGCGTTGCGGCTCGGTGTCGAGTGCGCCCGGGCCGATCAACGCCCCGAGCCCACGTCCCAGTCCGCCTTTGCGCGCACTCGCCACCGTCGTATTCTCCCTCAACCCCGCGCCACGAGTTCTTCGGCCAGGCGCTCATACGCCCGTGCGCCCGCACATCCGCGGTCGTAGTACACGATAGGCTTGCCGAAGCTCGGCGCCTCGCCCAGCGTAATGTTCCGCGGGATCACCGTCTGGTAGACCTTGTCGCCCAGGTGCGCGCGCACGTCCTCGATGACCTGCTTGGATAAGTTCGTGCGCTGATACATCGTGAGCAACACACCCTGCAGCCGCAGCGACTTGTTCAAATTGTCCCGCACCAAAATAATCGTCTGCAGCAGTTCGCTCAACCCTTCGAGCGCATAATACTCGCATTGAAGTGGAATCAACACCGTGTCCGCCGCCGTCAGTCCGTTAATTGTTAACAGGCTCAGCGAAGGCGGCGCATCGACAAGAATATAGTCGTACCGCGAGCGCAACGGATCGATCGCGTCCTTGAGACGGTATTCCCGGCGCGACGACGACACGAGTTCCACCTCGGCACCCGCGAGATGCTTGTCGGACGGTACGAGCGAGAGTCCCTGCAGCCCAGAGTCCACAATCGCCTCGGAAATCGGCGTGCCGTCAATGAGTACGTTGTAAAGCGATCGGCGAATCTTGGATTTGTCCAGCCCGACACCGCTGGTCGCATTCCCTTGAGGATCGAGATCGACCAGCAGTACTTTCTTTCCTTCGATGCCCAGACAGGCCGCGAGATTGACCGCGGTCGTCGTCTTGCCGACGCCGCCCTTCTGATTCGCTATGACGATAACTCGGCCCATGATTACTTCCGCGAAGCCGGGACGCCCGCCAACAACACGGCACCCTCGGCGACGGTCAAGAGACAGCTACCCCCGATAACGACTGGCGCGCATCGAGACCCGCGCGCTGGAAGCCCGCGATCATAGTTCCGGCCCGGCGGCAAGTCAATGGCCGGAGCCGCTACAGATCGAACTGCTTGAAGTGGTGCTCAAAATGTTGGACATGCATGCGCGCCCAACCATCCACCCCGATGTCGCCGAAGAGCGGATGCCGGGCCGGCTGCATTTCGCCGGTTTCGACTGCCGCGAGATACTCGGCCAACACCCCTTTGAGATCGTTGATCGTCTCGGTGCCGGTGCCGTTTGTGCCGGCGCGAATCGGAATTCTTACGTTTTTCAGTATCGGCAGCCAGCCCCGTACGACCAGCGGCCCGACAATTCGCCTCGTGACCCAATTGCCAATGAATTCCGGCGCTTCGCGCCGTCCCATCGACCAGAGCATCGAGTGAGTCAGATGGGGAACGAGTTCGTCGGCGCGCATCACGCCCCAGCCCGGCTGGCGCGCGGGCGGCAACGCCGCCAGGCGTTCCAAAACCTCCGCGGCAAAATCGCGATCGAAATCGCGCATGACACGCCTCACCTCGCGATTTGAAGTTCAACCCGTACGCCTCTACCATAGCTCGCGCGGGCTCGTGGCGCAATGAACAGCCGGGCAACGAGCCGGTAGCGGAGTGGGGGACACGAATGAGTTCGGTCTTGGACGGCGCCAAGAAACGCATGGACTGGCCGGCGACTCGCCAGACGATCGAAGGGTCGATCCAGGGGGTGCTGGGCAAGCTGCCCAAGGAACCCATCGATCCCCAGGCCAAAATCACCGACGAGCAGACGTTCTCCGGCGTAGTTCGCCGACGCGTCAACTACTTCGTCGACGAATGGTCGCGCATCACCGCGTGGATGTTCGCGCCAGAAGACGAGCTGGACTGTCCGGTCATCCTTTGCCTGCACGGCCGCTCTGCGACCGGCAAAGACCAATGCGCCGGGATCGATTCGGCCGATCCGCTGCTCGCGTTCGCCAAACATTATGCCGAGCGCGGGTACGTCACGTTTGCTCCCGACAGTATCACCTGCGGCGAACGTGTTTCCGCGCGCGGCATGGCGCTCGACACACGCATGTTCTACAAGGAAAACTCCAAGCTTACCGCGCTCGGCAAGATGCTGTGGGACCACGTCTGTTGTCTGGACGTGCTCGCCGACATCAAGGAGGTGGACGCCGGGCGCATCGGCGTCATTGGGCACGATCTTGGGGCGGTCAACGCTTTGTTGCTCGCGGCGTTCGACGATCGCGTCCGCGCGACCGTGGCCAGCTGCGGTTTCACGCGTTTCGACTCGGAGTTCACGGCGGACCGTTGGGCGCCCGCTGAGGGGCTGGTCCTTGCGCCAAAGTTGCGAGAGGCATTTGAAACCCGCGACTTTCCATTCGAGTGGGAGGACGTGCTGGCCCTTATCGCGCCCAATCCGGTGCTGATCGCGTCGGCGATGAACGACGAGGTCCTGCCCGGCAGCGAAAGTGTCGCGGCCGCGGTCAAAGCTGCGCGGACCGTGTACCAGATGCTGGGCGCGAAGGAGGCGCTGGAGCATGTGGCGCACAACGGCGGTCACAACATGACCCCTGCCGCGCTCGAAGCGGCCGACGCCTGGTTCGATCGGTGGCTGTAGCCGGAGACGAAGCTGGACGCTGCCTCGTTCCGCGAATACAATAGGCGGCTGGCGCGTTTTAACGTGGACCGCGGCAGGGCTGACGCGGTCCCACGACATCAGGAGGACGATTATCGTGCCGGACAGCACCACGGCGGCGCCCTCGATCGATATGAGCTATGTGACCAGCCGCGTCAACACGCTGGTCGAGAACATCGAACAGGTGATTTTCGGCAAACACGAAGTTGTCCTGCAATGCGTCGTGGGTCTCCTCGCGCGTGGCCATCTCTTGATCGAGGACATCCCGGGAATCGGCAAGACGACGCTCGCGCAGGCGCTTGCCCGCTCGATCGACTGCTCGTTTAACCGAATCCAGTTCACCAGCGACATGCTGCCGTCGGACATTCTCGGCGTCTCCGTCCTGAACCCGCGTACGAACGAGTTCGATTTCCGGCCGGGTCCCATCTTTGCGAACGTCGTGCTCGCGGACGAAGTGAACCGCACGCCGCCCAAGACCCAGAGCGCGCTGCTCGAGGCAATGAGCGAGTTCCACGTCTCGGCAGACGGCAAGACGCGAAAACTGCCGCGTCCGTTCATCGTTCTGGCGACGCAGAACCCCATCGAGTACGAGGGCACGTATACGCTGCCCGAAGCGCAACTCGACCGGTTCCTGCTGCGTATCGAAATCGGTTACCCGGGCGAGGACGACGAGATCCGGATCATGCGCCGGCACGACAGCGTGGCCGCGGTCGAGGGATTGCAACCGGTGCTGAGCGCCGAGGACGTCATCAAACTTCAGCAGCACACCGTGAAAGTACACGTGGACGAGAGCGTGGTGCGTTACATGCGCGCGATTATCAACGCGTCGCGGGAGCATCCGAACATTCGGCTCGGCGCGAGTCCGCGCGGTGCGTTGTCGCTGTACGAAGCCTGCCAGGCGCACGCGATAGTCGACGGGCGCGACTTTGTGACGCCGGGCGACGTCAAGACGATGTCCGTGCCGGTGTTGTCGCACCGGATACTCGTGCGGGCCCAGGGCGGGCACCGCCTGACGTCGCCGCGCGAACGCGCGCTGCTGATCGAAGATCTGGTCGCGGACATTCGCGTCCCCGCGTAATCCATTCGGCACGTACCAACGGAGCGGAGTCTCAGCACGCCATGCCGTTGCCCCGTCGCAAGCCGTCCAGATCGCGGCTCAGACTGCAGTTCGCGGCGGCTGTTTTTTTTCTGATCTTTCTGCTCGTGGAACTGGCGGCATTCAACACCGGGGAAAACCTGCTCTACCTGCTCGCCGCGGTCACGCTCGGGCTGCTGGCGGTCGCACTCGTTGCCTCCCGTGCGAACATCCGCGCGATCGACCTCGTGCGCGACGCACCCGATTCCACCCATCGCGATGAACCGTTCGCGCTCACCGTCACATTATCGAACAGGAAGCGCATTCTGCCGGCATACTCCGTAATGGTCGCCTTCGAAAAGGAAGAGTGGCGGCCGGCCGCGCACGTGAGTTCCATCCCGCCCAACGCCGCAGTGACGCTGCGTCTTGAACGCTCCATGCGCCGCCGGGGCGTGCATCCCATACCAGCGATGGTGGTCCTTTGCGCCTATCCCATGGGTTTCTACCGTCGCGAACTCATCTTCCGCGACGAACGCACCATGGTCGTTTTTCCCCGCGTCTACCGCATTCCGCGGAATGTCCTCGACCGGCTGGACGATTCAGGCAATCGGCCGCGGCCGACGTTGAACCCGGGGGACGAGTTTTATGCGCTGCGCGAGTACGTTCCAGGCGACGACATCCGGTACATCTGTTGGCGGGTTAGCGCGCGGCTCGGCGAACTGATCGTACGCGAACTCGAGCCCGGATCGGCTCGATCGGTCGTCATCGTCCTCGACACGCGCGGCAAACCGGACACGCTCGAGCTCGAGGAAAAGTTCGAGAAGGCGATCGACCTCGCGGCGTCGCTCGCGCTCGCGTTTATCGAGCGGCAGTACTCGGTGGCGCTCGTCACGCCGCAACAGGCGTTGCCGCTCGGCCAGGGCGAGTCGCACCTGCTGCGCGCGCTGGACCTGCTCGCGCGCGTCCAGCCGGCGCAGTACGGCGAATTCGGCGACGATTGGTTCCGCGCGCAGGGAGACCTCGGCAGCGCCGCGAAGATCTTCATCTCGACGGATCCGACGCAGTGGGGAGGGCGGACCCCGGACGGCAGCCTGCGCGTCGCCGATCCCGAGGAGGTGCTGCATGCGTCCTAGCGCCGAATTCGGGCTCAAATGCGCAACGATAGCGGCCGCCGCCCTCGGCTACCTCTCCCTCACGACGACCTATCTATACGGCCCGCCGCTGTTTCTCCTGCCATTGGCGGCCGCTGTGTTCATGCCCATCGGCGAACGGCTCGACCGCCGGTTCAAGGCGTATCGCCACGTGACGAACCTGATCATCTACGTGTATATCGCACTCTTTGCGGTGATCGCCGTACGGTTCTCGTTCCTCGACGCAGTGCTCTCACTCGTCATGTTCATCCAAGTCTACGCGTTCATCCACGTCAAGCGGCCCCGGCACTATGCGTACATCCTGCTCATGAGCTTTTTCCTGCTCTGGGCCGCCGTGACCGAGTCGCCCCGGCCCGATATTGCGTTCGTGCTCTTCCTGTACGTATTCGCGCTGGGGTGGGCGTTGACCCGTCTCGAAATGCACATCGCCCAAACTGCTGTCATGGATTCGGGCCTGCCCGATGCGGCTGCGCGCATTCACTCGCTGGTCGCCGGCCGCAGTCCGCGCTCCGCTCGACTTCGGTTCCCACTAATCATGTCCGGCGTCGCTGCGGCGGCCTCGGCGATGGGCGGCGGGTTCTTCTTTTTCGGACCCCGCACGGAAGCGGGCGTGTTCGGCGCATCGCCGCCGCGTATCCGGCCGACGACGGGCGTAAGCTCGCAGATCAGTCTGCTCACGGCGGGTGCGCTGCAGGCGGACATGTCCCCGGTGATGCGCGTTCAGTTCCCGGACGAGCCCGACGGACAGTTCGGCGGCACGATGCTTTGGCGCGTGGCCGCGCTCGACGCGTATACCGGCGTCGGCTGGGAGCACCGCGGCGTATCCGTCCGGACGACGCGCCGGATCGCGGAGGAAGAGACCCATCGCTTCGCGAGCGACTGGCGCATGGCATCGCGCGAAGGACTCGATCGCCTGTCCGAAGACGACTGGCCGCTCGTGCATCAGGAGATTTACCTCGACCATCCGCCCACCACCGCGGTCCCCGCGTTGCAAACCGTAAAGACCATCATTCCGAGAGACAATCCGGAGGACTACGTCTTCCGCTGGGACGTCGCCGGCGACTTCAGCGCCATCATGACGGCTCGAACGGACTCGGGCGTGTACCTGGACGTGTGGTCCGAGATGATTCAGCCCACGCCAGCATCGCTGCGCCAGGCCGGCACGAATTACGAGGCGGCCATGACGCCGCAGGATTTCCGGAACCTGACGGATCAGAATCTGTTGCCCGAGACGATTGCTTTAGTGCGTTCCATCACGGCCAACCGTCCGACAGTGTACGACAAGGTCCGGGCGCTGAACGCGCACTTGAGCGGCTCCGAGTACTTGTACTCCACCGTCATTCCCAAGCTGCCGGCGGAAAACCCGATTGATGCGTTTATTCTTCGGGAGAAACGCGGCCATTGCGAGCTGTACGCCAGCGCACTCGCGCTGATGGTGCGCAGCCTCGGCGTTCCCGCGCGCGTCGTATCCGGTTACCGTGACGGCCTGTGGAACGCGAGCGATCGTTCCTATACGGTCACCAACGACATGGCGCATCTCTGGGCTGAGGTGTATTTCCCCGGTGTCGGATGGATCAGTTTCGATCCGTCTCCGCTGGGCGACGGCGAAATGGCGCTCATCGATCGCTTTTCGCGCGAACTGTCGCGAAACCTGCTCAAGGCGCGCATGCTCTGGCTTCGGTATGTCGTCGGGTTCCGCCCGGAAGAACAACAGATCATGCTTCAGGACCTCGCCGCACAGTTTGTGCGCACCGCCGGCGATACCTGGGACGCCATCCGTGAATCCGACTCAGCCGCCGAGCGTGCGCGCCGCGGCCGCGGGATTGTGGTGCTCGCGGCAATGGCCGCAGCGCTGATCGGCTCCGCCTATCTCGTCTGGAGACAATGGTCGCGCCGTCCGCGGTTGCGCGTCGTGCCGCTGTCGCCCGATCAACGTCGTGCCGTGCGATTACGCGGCCGAATCGTGCAGGCGCTGCGGCGTTGGGGCATCTCCAGCGAAGGGAAGACTGCGGAAGAACTCGCGCAGAACGTGGCAGCATTGCGCCTCAACGATCCGGCCGCGGCCCAGACCATTATCGAAGCGTACAACTACGCCCGATTCGGAAACCGGCCCATGAGCGCTGCGGCGTATGCGAATTGGCTGCGGCGGCTGCGCGCCGTCAAGCGCCTGCAACCCGAACGATAGGCCAGAATCGACGCCCGGCCTTACGCCATAGGTTTGCGGCCCTGCAATGCATGCGCGAGGGTGCCTTCGTCCGAGTATTCCAAACCGCCGCCCATGGGCACGCCATGCGCGATGCGCGTTACGTTCACGCCGGGACCGGCCTGGCGCGCGATGTAGAGCGCGGTGGCTTCGCCTTCAGCCGTCGCGTTGGTCGCGGCGATGATCTCCCTGACCGTGCCGCCGCCAAGTCGCCGGAAGAGACTGTCGAGTTCGAGTTCATCCGGGCCGATCCCCTCGAGCGGGCTCAGCGCGCCGTGGAGCACGTGGTACAGCCCGCGGTACGCGCCGCCGCGTTCAATTGCCATCGCACCCGACGGATGTTCGACGACACAGATCACCGTGCGGTCGCGCCTGGCATCGCCGCACACCTGGCAGGGATCGGCCTCGGTCAGATTGCGGCAAACAGAACACTTGCGAATTGCTCCGGCGGCCTTCTGGATGGTTTCGACGAGGGCCTCGGCGTCCTCGCGGGGCGCGCTGAGGAGGTGCAAGGCATAGCGCTCCGCCGTGCGCTTGCCCACCCCGGGCAGGCGGCGGAACGCGTCGATCAGCCGGTCAACGGCGGGGCTATTGAGGAGCATGGCCGGCCGACTGCTCGGCGAGGAGTTGCTCGCGGCGGCGCGCCCACTCTTCGAGTTTTTCCTGTCGGGTGATGATGTCCAACCGTTCGGGAAACAGAATTCCGTCGAGATGGTCCGTTTCGTGCTGAATGATGCGCGCGAGAAAATTCTGCGCCTCGAGTTCGAAAGGTTCCCCCGCGGGATCTTGCGCCCGAACGAGCAGTTGGGTCGCCCGCGGCACTTGCGCGTAGACTCCGGGCATCGAGAGGCAGCCTTCCTCGCCGTCTTCGCGCCCCTCCATGCCGGTGATCTCCGGGTTCACGAAGATCATCGGCACACCGTCGGGCTCGCGCAATACGAAAATGCGCTTGGAAAGCCCGATCTGCGGCGCGGCGAGCCCCACGCCCTCGTGCGCAATCATCGTCTCGATCATTTCGTCCGCGAGGCGCTGAAGTTTTTCGCCAAAGGCCTCGACGGGTTTTGCGCTCTGCGTGAGCGGATCGTCGGGAAAATACACGAGCTTGCGAACGGCCATGCGCAAATCGTAACACAGGCCGAGCGGCACCGCCAATGCGCCGCCGCTTAGGTGCGCAGCACTTGTTCGATGTCGCCGATGACCTGGCGCAGGCCTTCGACGCGCTCACGTTCCTCGGCAATTTTCTGGCACGCGTACAAGACGGTGGTGTGGTCCTTGCCGCCGAACGCGTCCCCGATCTCGGCGAGCGTCATCTCGGGGATCAGTGTCTTGCACAGATACATCGCGAGCTGGCGCGGAAAGGCAATCTGACGTTGGCGGCTGCGGCCGCGCAACTCGACGATACGCAGGTCGTAGTGGTCCGCCACGGCCTTCTGAATCTGTTCATACGTCACGGCCTTGATCTTCGTGCGGGCCACGATCTCATGCAATGCCTTGTCTACCAGCGGCAGATCGATCTTCTGCTTTTGCATGCGACTGAAGAGTTTCACCGTGACCAGCGCGCCCTCGAGTTCGCGGATATTGCTCGTGATCAATGTGGCGATATAGCGCGTGACCTCGTTGGACAACTCGATCTGCTCGTCGGCGGCCTTGTTCTGTAGGATCGCCATGCGCGTCTCGAAATCCGGCTGCTGGATGTCCGTTACCAGCCCCCATTCGAACCGGGAGATGAGCCGTTCTTCCATGTCCTTGATCTGCTTGGGCCCGCGATCGCTCGAAATCACGATCTGCTTGTGCATGTCGTAGAGTTCGTTGAACGTGTGGAAGAACTCTTCCTGCGTGGCCTCTTTGCCGGCGATGAAATGGATATCGTCGATCAGGAGTACGTCCGCCTGGCGGTACCGGTTGCGAAACTTGTGCGTCGTTCGTTTTCCAATGCTTTCGATGAGTTCGTTTGTGAAGAACTCGGATGTGATGAATACGATGTTGAGTTCGGGACTGCGGCGAACGAGTTCCTGGCCGATCGCGTGCATGAGATGGGTCTTGCCGAGGCCCGTCGCGCCGTACAGGAACAGCGGGTTGTAGGCGCGTGCGGGCGTATCGACGACGGCCTTGGCTGCCGCATGTGCGAAGCGGTTGCTCGCGCCGATGACAAACCGGTCAAACGTGTAGCGCCGGTTGAAGCTGACCACGGAGCCGTCGTGCGACTTGACGATCGGGCCCGGCGGCGCAGGTCTGACCGGGGGCACCGCAGCGCGCGCATCAGCCTTTCGCCGGCGCCTCGGTCCCACCTCCCGCAGCAACTCCTGCGAGGGGTTGAAGCGAATCGTCTTGAAGTCGGGAAGCACTTCGGGCAGCGCCTTGTTGACGGTGTCTTCGTAGTGCTCGTGCAGCCAGTTGGCGAAGAACTGGCTGGGCACCTGAATGGTCAGCACGCCGTCGGAATACGACTCGAAGCGGGTCTGGGCAAACCAGTTTTCGTAGCTGTATTCGTCGAGAACGCGCCGCAGGCTGTCCTGGGCGAGGAGCCACGGATTGATTCGTTCTATTGAGCCACCGTTTGCTGTGCCTTGCGTGGTTGGTTCAGGTGTTCGCGATTCCGACCCCGGTTCGTCGCCCTTGCCCGATTCAAACTCGTCCATTTTTCGCGCCTCAAGTGCTCTCACCCCAGCCCCGAGCCGGTCCTGCGCCGGCCCCTCAACCTCGTCTCGCTCCTCCTGTCGTCAGCGCGAAAGCTCCCACCCGCGCCCGCTCGTCCGAAAACCGCATCGCTATCGCCCGCTACTGCCCTCATCGAGCTTGGCACGATCCCAGATTCGGTCAAGCTCGTCCAACGAATAGTCACTGAATGCGCGGCCGGAACGCCGCACCTCGTCCTGGACGCGTTCGAACCGGGAGGAAAACTTCCGGTTCGTGTTGCGCAGGGCGTCGGACGGGTCCACACCGATGAATCGCGAGACGTTTACCGCGGAGAAGAGCACGTCGCCCAGTTCCTCGTGCTGGCGGGCGGCGGAGCCGTCCGCGATCGCGCGATCGATTTCGTCGATCTCTTCGCGAAGCTTCGCAAGCGCGCCGGAGACGTCAGGCCAGTCGAACCCGAATTGGGACGCGGCCGCCTGGATGTTGCGGGCTTCAGACAACGCGTCGATCATGCCCGTCCCCCGCCGACCCCGTACCGTGCACGATGCAGCTCTCCCGCCACCGCCGGACACACTTCGCCCCTGGCGCATTTCTACTTCGTTTGAGATGTCCCCGAGGAGGCGGCTTGAATACTTCAGTCGCGCTCAACCGCCATGAACTGCCCGGACCGCATTGCGATCAAGTTGCTCAACTCAGAGAATGAGCATTGTAACACCGCATTCGGAGACACGCAAGCAAAAAATTCAGCGCGCGATCGGAGCGCTACATCGGAGCACAAAAATTTTCGCTTGACTTTCTGGAAGGCGCATGACCTTTGCGATATTCTGATCGCGGGGGAATTGCCGCGGGCGCTTGCTCGCACCTGCCTCCGGAAAAATCGATCGCGCGATGCAAACGATGAAAGATACGACAGGCATGAGAACGCGTATCGCAGTCACGATGGGCGACATCAACGGCGTCGGCCCGGAAGTGATCGCGAAGGCATTCGCGCATCGCGACATGTTTGGAGACGCGTGGCCAATTGTGATCGGGTGCCCGCAGGCGTACGAGTCGGCGCGGGCTGCGATCGGCGGCGCGCCGAGTTCCGTGCTGACATCAGCGCCCGGACACGCGACGCCCGATCCGCAGACGATCGCGTTTCTGGACTCCGCGGCGCCGGCGCCGCATCGCCACCCGGGCCGGCTCGACGCCGAAGCGGGCCGCGCGGCAATGGAATGGCTCGCGCAGGCGGTCGACCTGGCCGTGGACGGGGCCGTGGATGCCATCGTAACGTGCCCGATCAACAAGGAAGGCATCCATCGGGCGGGATACACATGCCGCGGCCATACGGACTTCATCGCGGAACGCACCGGGGCGCCGTCCTATCGCATGACCCTGTACGTTCGCGGCGTGTTTATCGTGCATTTGACCGATCACCTGCCGCTGCGGGCGGCGCTGGACGCGATCGACGCGGATCGCATCGTCGAGACTGCCCACATGGCCGATCGCGCACTGCGCGACCTCGGCCGGGCGCGCCGGCGCATCGCCGTGGCCGGGCTGAACCCGCATGCGGGGGAGGCCGGGGCGTTCGGCACGGAGGAGGAACTGACCATCGCCCCGGCGGTCGCCCGCGGCCGCGCGGAGAGCCTCGATTGCAGTGGCCCGCATTCGCCCGACGCCGTGTTCCGGCAGGCGCTGGACGGGACGTATGATGCGGTCATCGCGATGTACCACGACCAGGGCCACATTCCCATGAAGCTCGTAGCGATGGACGAGGGCGTAAACGTCACGCTCGGAATCCCGATTGTGCGTACGTCCGTCGATCACGGCACGGCCTACGACATCGCGGGCACCGGCAAGGTGCGCGAGCAGAGTTTCATCGAGGCGTATCGTCTCGCCGCGCGGATGGCCGAGCGCCGGGCCGGGGCGCGCGCGTGATGCGATCGGTTTTTCTTGCACTCGCGCTGGCGGCGACCGCGTCGGCGGAGACGTTCGAGACTCATTCGAAACAGTTTCGCGTCGGGCCCAATCCGGTTTCGATCGTGATCGCAGATATGAACGGCGACGGGATTGAGGACATCCTCACCGCTAACCGCGGCCGGCTGATGGACGTGCGCGAAGAACGGCCGGCCGAAGACCACGTGTCCTATCTAATCGGCCGCGCCGACCTCGCGTTTGAACCGCAACCGCCCCTGCCGTGCGGGTTCGGGCCCTACCAGGTCGTCGTGGCGAACATCGATGCGCTCAAAGCGCCGGACATCGTCGTCGCGTCATTCCATGCGGCGCGCAATCGCGACCTCACGTTGCTGCGCAACATCGGCGACGGCCTGTTTGAACCGCACTCATTCGATGTCGTGGATGACGGGTTGCATTACACGCAGGAGCGCGACGCGGAGGGCCTGCCGCTGTTCACGATGCCCGGGCTGACTTCCCTGGCGATCGCCGATATCGATCACGACGGCTACCGGGACGCGCTGGCCACCGGCTGGAGCAGCGACGTGCTCGTGCTGTTTCCGGGCCATCCGGACCGGTATTTCGATCTGCCCGAGCTCATGGATCTCAATGGTGGACCGCGCGATCTCGTGCTGCGCGACCTCGACGGCGACGGCGAACTGGACGCAGCCGTCGCGCTGTACAACAACGACGCGATCGCCTTGCTTAAGGGCGACGGCAAGGGCCACTTCGACCTCGTGGATCGCATTTCGGCTCGCGGCCCGATGCCGAATGTGCTCCGCTACGCCGACATCAACGGCGACGGTCGGGGCGATTTAATCGTAGCGCACGGAGAGGGAGACGACACCATCGCCGTGTTCATCAACGAGGGCGCGTTTAAGTTTACGATTTCACAAGAGATTCGCCTCGGCAAAGACAGGTTTCAGCGCGAGTACGACGTGCGCGACATCGTCTGCGCCGACCTGTCTGGCGACGGCAAGACCGATCTCGCGCTGGCCTGCCCGGCGGCGCGCGCCGTCATCGTACTGCGCAACGAGTCGAGTGGTCGCGGGGTCCCGCAGCAATTCGCGCAGGAGGACTACGTCTTCGAAAGCGGCGAGCCACACGCGCTCGCTGTCGAGGACCTCAATGCGGATGGCCGGCCGGACATCGCAGCGGCGCTGTGGAAAGCGGACGCCGTGGCGTTGCTGATCAATAAAGGCAAATAACGCGGGCTACTTCAATTCGCCGCGCACCAGCAGATGAAATGCGCGCTTCGCGCTCGATAGCCGATAGTCGTAGACGATTGTGGTGCCGTCCCAGGCGCTTTGTCCTTCGAGTTTCAAGCCGTGATCGCGCCGCCAGCGTTCGGCGTATTCCTTGAAGACATCGTCCAACCCGACTTTCAGGTTAACCACGCCGAGCTTTTCGATGTGCTCCGGCAATATGTCCAGCACGAACCGTATCCGAATCGAGTCGGACGGCGCGAGGTCCGCGATCAGCCGCGCCTCTCGCACGAACTGCAGACTACTGAGCGAGATATCGGCCTCCTGCGCGCCGAGATCGATGTCGTACGCCTCGAGAATCGACGCAACGATCAGAAACGCATGGCCCTGCCGGTTGTCGAAAACGGCCTCGAGCAGATGTCCGCCCTCGAGCGCCGGCGGCGCCGGCTGGATGGTCTGGTTCCACGTGTACCAGAACGCTTCCTCGGCGTCCGGCGCGAACGCGACGACGCCTTCCTTTACAAGAAGCCCTCGCGCGGGCTGCTCCGCACCCTTTTTCCACCGGATTCGCGGAAACGCGTCCGAAAACCGCAGCGTATTTCCCAGTCGCTTTCCCAGCGGGGCCAGGGCCTTGGGGTTCACGTAGACGCGCAGGTCGGCCCGTTGTTGGTCGAAATTTACGACTGCGGCGACGCCGCCTTCGTGGGGCAGCATGCGCCGCACCAACCATTCCGGCACCGGCCATCCGGCCGCGCCGCGGATCTCGTCACCCGCCAGGCTCGCGAGTTTTTCGGGATCGACTACTGCAATTACGCCCGCGCCGGCGGTCGCTGGTGTCCGGCTGACGCGCGGCCCCGTCCGCAGAATTCCGTATCGCAACTCGACGATCGCGGCGGCGAGCAGCGCGGCAATCCCGATGGTAGCGCAGACGTACAACGCGGCCCTTCGCGCGGTGCCGCTGCGGATCGGGGCGAGGCTGCGTGAATTAGAACCGGGAAACCGAGTCACGGGAAATCCTGCGCGGTGCAGATCAGGCCGGGCGTCGCCGGTGCCACGTCAAGCTACCGTTCCCGGCCGGGAAGTGCAAGCGTATCGGCCAGCCGAGACCCGAGATCGCGCAGCGCGTGTTCGTGCTGGTCAACGAAGTGCCAGGTAAAGCGGACGTAGAAATACGCCGCGCAGCCGAAGATCCACGTCGCGGTGAGGAGCATCTTCGGGTCCTTCCACCATGCGCGCGCCGCCTCAGATGCCACTGCGATTCTCTTCCATGCGCTGAACGCGGTGCGCGAGCAACGCGACTTCCTGTGCGAGCCGGCGGTTCCGTTCGGAGAGCCGCGAAATGATCACGGTGAACGAGAGCACGATGCCCAGCACATAGAGGAACGACACGCTGAACAACGTCGTGATCATTTGGAAGTGAAACGTTTGCGCGAACCATACGATGGTGCCCGGGAAAATCCCGATCACGAGCCCGACGGCGGACGTGGCCAGCCAGAGCAGCGCGTAGCGTTCTTTCAGGTGCTCGCGCCGCACGAGCTCGATAATCGACGCGAAAAGGACGGCGCTCAGGACGCCCAGCGCGACGCGATGGGTCGGTTCGATCGTGGCTAGAGCGAGTGCGTCCATGGCTTACTCCAGTCCCTTGACCAGCTCGCGGATTTCCGCGGGCCGCACGACGTCGTCCCCGCGCTGCGGCGCGAACGAGATTTTTTTGAACACGCCTACGAAAATCGCGAGGCTGACTTTGACGATGTAGTACGCCGCGCGCCCCACGCCGATCGAACTTCGTCCGCCCTGGCGCGGCCGCATCGCCACCGGCACCTCGACTGCGCGCAACCCGTGCTTGTGCAGGATGACCAGCGCCTCCGCTTCGGGGTAGTCGTCGGGGTAGGTATGCGCAAAGGTTTCGAACGCCGCGCGGTTCATAGCGCGAAACCCGCTGGTCGTGTCCGTGATTCCGCCGCCGATCGCGGAGTTCACCAGCCGGGAAAGGAGCGACTTGCCCACGCGACGCGAAAACGAGGGCTTGTATCCGGTGTCGGCGACATAACGCGACCCAACCACCAGATCCGCGCGGCCGATTTCGACCGCACGCACGAGTTTCTCGATCTCGTCAACCGGGTGCTGACCGTCGGCGTCGCACTGGACGGCCACGTCGTAGCCCTCCTGGAGCGCGTAGCGATACCCCGTCTGCATCGCGTTGCCGATGCCCATGTTGTACGGCAGCGAGATGAGCTCGACGCCGTGCACCCGGCGCACGACCTCGGCCGTGTTGTCCGTCGAGCCGTCGTTAATCACGACGACGTCGACTTCCGGCGCCTGCGCGCGCAGCGTGCGCAGCACGTTGCCGATCGACGCCTCTTCGTTGTACGCCGGCACAATCACGAGGACCCCCGACATCAGCTCGCCTCCTTCCGCAGGACCATGAACGTCCACACACCCCCAAGCAGCCCCAATCCGCGCGCCGCATCGCGCAGGACGGCCACGCCGCGATACGCCATTCCCGCGGGTAACCCGAGCCGGCCAATCATTGCGCGAGTGAGCCCCGCGGTGGTTATCGCGTACGTCGCCGCGATCGACACGAGCGCCGCTGCCGCAAGCCCGCTCGGAACGGCCGCCCACGCCAGCGCGCCGCCGATCAGCGCGAGCACCATCGGCGGGCCGAGCAGGTCCCCAGCGCCCGCGTACGCGTCGCCGCCCGCGCGGCCGGGATGCTTCGCATACAGGCGCATCCGCCAGTATCCGTGGCGCATCTGCGTGCGCAGATACGGCAACAACCGTGTCGGGTGGTAATGCGCGACGCGCGCGTCCGGAACGAAGCGAAGCACGCCGCCGCCGTCATGCAGGCGGTACGCGAGGTCGTTGTCCTCGCCCGAGGCGCGCGCGAACGATTCGTCGAAACCGCCGGCTTCGTTGAAGGCGTCGCGGCGGTAGGCGACGTTGAACGAACCGAGAAAATCGACCTCGTCCGCAAGTCGCGCGTGACGCAGCACGATCTCTTCATGCACCAGCCGCGCCAGCAGCGACGATCCATTGCGAATCCCGTAACCGCCGCCCACGCCGACAGTGCGATCGTCGGTGAACCCGGCGATAAGTCCCTCGAGCCACGCGCGGTCCGGGACGCAATCGGAATCCGTGAAAACGAGGAACTCGCCCGTGGCCGCCCGCGCTCCGAGATTGCGTGCCGCCGCCGGCCCGCGGTTGTCCTGGCGCAGATAGATCACCGGATAGCGAGCCGCGATTTCGGCGGTCGCGTCCGTCGAGCCGTCATCGACGACGAATACCTCGTCTGGCGGCCGCGACTGGTCGAGGCAGGCGTGCAGGCACTCGGCGAGCGTGGCCCCGGCGTTATACGCCGGTATGATGAGTGAAACCCCCAAAATTCCCCCGCGCGATGCGGCCCCCCGGCCGCCTGCGAACGCCGAACATCATATCAGCCGGAGCGATCCCGTCCAACCGGCGATGGATCTACGCCGCGTCGGCAAATCCCATACGTTGCCGCAGGGCAATCACGGCGCCGATGTGAATCCCTTCGTGCATGAGGTTGAACGCCATTGCTTCTTCGGCGCTGGCAAGCCGCGATCCGGACTTCAACTCGAACGGTTTGTACGAATTGAACAGGCCCTTGGCGTGGTCCGCCTCGATGCGATCGATCTGCGTGTGGAACTGGTCCATCACTTCGCCAACCAGCGGGCCGCGCTCCGTCCAGTTGTCCGGCGACGTCCCGGGCAGAAACCATTCGTTCCACGTCTCCGGCACGGGCACCGTCGCGCCCGAGGGCCGGTACACCAGCCGGAAATGACTGAGGACGATGTGGCCGACGTTCCACAGGACGTTGTTCTCCGCGCCATCCGGGACGAGCACCAGCTCTTCTCCCGACAGCCCGTCGATGCGCTGTTTCATGTAACCGCGCGCGATTCGCGCGGAGTGGAGCAGCGATTTCATGTCCATGTGGAGTTCCTCAGAAGAGATTTTCCGCCGCCGCGCGCGGGACGCTATGTCTCGATGCGCGCGGCTCCTTGCGCAAACCGATGCGCGATGAACCGAAGTCCCGCCGCGGAGGCTTCGACTCGCGCTTTTTCGTACAGCTTGAACGCGAACTGGCGGAGAATCTTCGACTGCGCCGGGTTCGACTCCGCCATGCGCGCGCTCACTTCCTCCGATGCGCGTGCCGCCATGCCCCAGAGCTGTTCCGTGGACGCGTCTTGCGCGAGGTGGGAGAGGTAATCGAGTCGCGCCCTCGGATCGACCGTCGCCGATTCGCCCAGGCGCCGGCGCAACAATCGGAGCCGTGCGCTCAATCCCGACAGATACTCGAGGAGTGCCGGGGCAATCGCAAACGAATCTGTCTGCGGCGCCTCGTCCTCTGAGTTCTTTCCGGACGCTCGGCTCGTTCGGGACGCTTCGTCAGCCGCGAGCGCGCCTTCAAGCGTGCGGCCAACGATTTCTTGCGCGGCCTTGAGGTATTCGTCGCACGGTTCGGGCCCGACGCATGCGCGTTCGAGCACGCACTCCATCAAATCAAGCCCGAGGTCGATCCCCTTCACGTGCCGGTTCGACGCGAACAGGCAGTGTTGAATTTCGTCCGCCACCGTCACGGCATCGTAAAGCGCGGCCCGCGAGTCCGTCCCTTCCAGCCGCTTGCGGCCGTGCTGCAAAAACAGGTCACAGGCGAGGTCGTACCCCCGGTTCTTCTTGTATTCAACTCCGTTGCCGGCCGACTCGGGCATCCGTTGAACGGTGTCACGGATTTCGCGGGCAACCTGGAGGCACCCATATTTGGCGCTGATCTCTTTAAGCCGAACGAGTCGCGCCTTGGTCGCGGAATCCGCGAGTAACCCCGGGGTCAGCAATTCCTTGAGCATCGGCCCGACCTCGCTGAGGCTCGGTCCAGCGTCCGGCGGAGGTCCGAAATCGCCGGTGGGTTCGTGCGGCTGCCCCGATGGAGATAACCAGCTCGGGGGCGTAAGTATCCCGGTTAGGCGCTTGCGAAGGGTCATCGGGCCCAATACGTCGTTGACTTGCCGCGCTATTGGAATACGGGATTTTCGCGTAAAAATCAAGTCGGGGGCCGATCGAACCGTAAGTTAAGTAAAGCGAGATATTCGGCGAAGCACTAATTTTCGTCAACTGATTATTTGATTGGGCGAGTTTCACCGAGGCCCATCGGCCGTGGTCGCGGCTTGAGGGATGTTTGATGCAATCGCATGTCGAGATCACTGCATTGCACCCATCACTTCCCGCGATCACGGAGACGCTGTTGTCTTCAGCCCGCGCGACGCTCAACAAATTCGTCGATCGTCTCGCGCACCGTCGAGAGGAGCGAATCTCTCGCGGGTGTGTAGGTCGTATACGCCTCGGGCGGCGATTCGCACAACGCGTCGAGGTCGTCAATGTCCAGCACCATGCGTCCCCAGCCACGGCGCTCGACGGCGTGCGCGAGGTCGAGCTGATGGTCGTTGTTGTGTTCTCGGAACCGACTAAGCCTGGGGACGACGACCAGCGGACGTTTCGCATTCAGCGCGTCGATGACGGAACCGATCCCGGCGTGAGTGACGACGAGCCGCGACTGCGCGACCAGCGATTGTACTTCGTCCCGCGGACGGAACGTGAAGTGTTCGGCCGCCGTGGGAACGGTCGCCGCGAGACCCGTTTGAATCACGACCCGTTCGCCGGTGAGCTGCGCGATATCGTCCATCTTCCGAATCAGACGCGCGAAGTCGAGGTGCATAGTTCCGACGGTAACGAAGATCATGGGGTGTCCTAGCGTCGAATCGCCGTCGAGCCGACTTTGATTTCTCTGGGCGACTGGAATTCGTACGAAAACACCTCGGACGCAGGATCCCCGGTCCATTCGCGCAATACGCCGTTTTGCGAATCGAACATCAGGTAGTGCCTCGGGTTCGTTTCGGTCGACTTGTCGATCAATACGTATCGGCCTTGCAAGTGCACTTCGGTTTGCGCGCTTACGCCCGCGCGCGACCCGCCCAGGATCATTCCCGCAGCAAACAACGCCGCGATCCCAGCCGCCCACATCGATACTCGCTTCGCTTTCGCACGCATGGCCATCCTCCTCAGGTCCCCGTTTTCCGCTGCAGGTCTTTCGCCGGAGGCGCCGTTGCCGCCGGCGTTTCGTCCACTAGGCTGCCGCGATACTCCGCACGTCCGCCGTAGGCCCGCACGAGTTCGGGCCACTGCACGAAGAAGCGGTCCGCCAGGCGAATCAGCAGCCGTCCCGTCAGCGAGGGCCGAGTCACCTGCGCGCCGCACTCGATATAGATCGTGGGGATTCGCATCGCCTTCGCGACCAGAATCGCCGGAATGGCGATCTCCGCGCCGGTAGATATCACGACGTCCGGCCGCTCGTGTCGAAAGATTCCGTGCAACCGCAACGCGTTGCGCAGGTAATGGATCGGATCGTAGGGCCGGTTCGCTGTCAGGTAGACATTGGGCAGTGCGCGAGTCGTGTCCGCGTCGTAACAGAAGTAGAAGGTGTCGCAACCACCAAACGCCGGCGCCAACTCAATCAGTTCCGTCAGATGCCCGCCGTGTGACGATACTAATGCGAGTTTCGTCCGGCGCTGCGCCACGGCTTATTCCAGTCGCAAGAGATCTTCGTTCGGTCCGCGCAACATTTCCGGTCCGCCGTCCGGATCGACCCAGTAGACGGAGACGGCTTGTAAATCGACCACCTTGCCCCGGAATTCACCGTCCATCAGCCGGCCCTGGACATAGTGAAGAGTCACGTTTGGGTCCAGAAGATTGCCTTTGGCGCGCAGCGCCTCGGCACGCAGGCGCGTCCCTTCGGTGACGATACCGATGACGCCGCGGAACAGGTGCGGCGCAGCCTGGTATTCCTGAACCGCGGTCGGACCTCGAAACGTCCCGGGCTGTACATCTTGTTCCATTCCCGGCACGAGCGCCGGCCCGTTGGTGCGATCGGGGACATCGAGCAGGAATACGTCACGCTCGAGGCGATAGACGGCCTGTGGCCGAAACGCGCCCCACCGATCCGCGCGATCGGACACGTCGTGGTCCCAGCCGCCCGCGGTGCCGAGGCCGGGCGTCACCTGGCACGCCGCTGCGGTGACGACGATCAGGCCCATCGCATGAATTCGCGCGCGCATCGTTGGAACAGCCCCCGTCAGGTCTGCGATTATAGCCCGGCCACGGGGGACCGGCAATTGGGGGACGGCCTGCCATTTTTGGCGCGCATCGCCGCGCCTCGATCGCTCGAAAAGCGCCCGCGCGCGATCCCGCTCGCGTCCGCGCACGCGCTCGACGCTGCCGTCGTCGGATGCGCGTCGCTCGCCGCGCTCGCACTCGGCTTGATGAACCTCAACGTTCCGAGTCTCTGGCACGACGAACTCGTGCACGTGTACGTCGCGCAACATCTCGCGGAAACCGGCCGCGCGACACTGCCCAGCGGCCTGCCCTACTACAACGGCACAACGTTCCACGCGATTCTCGCGTTGATCATCCGCCTGGGCGCGGACTCCGAGTTTGCGATGCGCGCGCCGTCGGCCGTCATCGCGGCGTTCAACGCCGTCCTGACCTATTTCGTGATGCGCCCGCTGCTCGGACGGCACGCGGCGCTTCTTGCTGCGGTAGGCATGGCGCTCTCGCCGTGGAACGTGGCGTGGTCTCGACAGGCCCGCTTTTACTCTCTGCACCAGGGTCTTTACCTCGTTTTCATCGCGGCTGTATGGCAGGTCACGAGCACGCAGTCCCCACGGCGCGCCGCGGGGTTTTCGGTGGCGGCAGCGGTCACGTTTATCGCCGGTGTCCTGACGTCGTTTCACGCGCTGATTTTTCTCGCCGCGCCGGGCGCGTTCGCCGCGATCATGGCCGCGCGCGAGCGGCATTGGCGGTCGCGGTGGACGGCGACGGCCGCCGGCCTTGCTATGCTGGGTCTCATCGGCCTCGGGTTGGTCCGCGTGCTGATGAATCCCGTCGATCGCGCGGCCGTCATCGACAATGGCGGGCTCGGCGGCGCCCTGACGTTTCCCGAGCAGGCCTATCGCCTGTATTACCTCAACTGGCTCCGATTGAATCTCAGTACCGCGTTTCTGATCCTCGCCGCCGCCGGCACGATCTGGATGCTGGTACGCGAACGCAGAGGCGGACTCTACGCGGTGCTTGCGTTCTGGATGCCGCTCGCGGTGCTCACGTTTCTCGTCGGATATCGGTGGCCGAAATTCCTCTTCTTCGCGTACCCGTTCATGGTCGCGACCTGGGCGTACGCGCTCGTCCGCTTGTGCGCGTGGCTCGCACAACCCAAGCAGGACTGGCCCCGGCGCCTGGCCGCGGCCGCCCTCGCGCTGTTCCTCGCGCGGACAGGCCTCTCGGCGGCCCGGCTCGTCGGCGACTCCGTCGATGCCGCCTCCGGTGCGCACATCACGCTCGCGACGCGCCACCCGCAGTGGCGCATGCCGTGCGGCTGGGTCCGCGCGCACATGGACGACGCGGCGATCCTCACCACGACGTATCTGCCCGTCGCGTATTACGTCGGCCGCGTGGACGAGTGGTATCCCTCGCGCGCGCTGCCGTGGGAAGCCGCGGAGTCGGGGTTGCGCGGACTCGAGTCGCTCGACGATCTTGTTGCCTTCGTGAACGCGCATCCCCGTGGATATTTCATCGCCGAGTGGTGGCGGTTCGAACGCAACTACAAGGGCGCGCCGTGGGCGGACTTCTCGGAGGACATCGCCTGGGTCCAGAAGAACATGCGGCGCGTTGACGAAGCGTCGTCCGCCGACGTGACCGTATACGCGTGGGGCGAGGAAACGCCGTGAGCGCGCCCGAGGTTACCGATATCGAGTCGGCCCGCGATCTCTCTCCGCTTGGAATCGATACGCTCGTACCAACGGTCAATCGCCGCCGGCCTGCCCGATACGTATTCCTCGCGCTCGGGCTCGCCGTCTACGCCGTGGCGGTATGGTGGATCGGCTGGCGCAAGATTGGCGATACACTCGCCGCCGCCGAGTTGCCTTTGGTCGCCGCGGCCGCTGCGCTCATCGGCGGCGGGTCGCTGCTTCGCATGTGGAAATGGCGCCGTGCGCTTGGCGCGGAACGGAACGCCATCGGACTGTTTTTCTTGTCACGCAGTGGGGGAGTGTGGTCGCCGGCGCGGGTCGGAGAGTTCCTGCCGCTCTTGTGGCGCCGTCACCGGAACACGCGGGTGGCCGGTTGGATCCTGTTCGATCGCGTGTTGGAAGTCCTGGTCACGCTGGTGCTGGGTCTTGCCGGGCTGGCCGCCCTCCAGTTCTTGCCCACCGGCGAACTGGTCGCGGCAACCCTTGGAGCGATCACGGTCGCGACTGCGGGCGTCTACGTTCTGACTCGTTCCGACCTGTTGCAGGCCGCGGCCAACCGCGCACCCGACGGTTCGTGGCTGCGAAGCGCGCTCTCGGCGCTGGCGGGGACCAGCGGCGAGATGAAATCGTTCCTGGGGTCGCCGATGGACCTCACCGCGTTGACCGTGCTTGCAAAAGCGATGGATCTATTCGCGATTGTCCTGATATTCCGGGCGCTCCACGCGTCCGCCAGTTTCGCGTTAGTTGCGGCGGCAAAATGCGCGCTGGCAGTCGTCAGTTACGTGCCGATCACGCCCGTGTCCACGGGCATCCCCCACGGAGTTCAGGGTTGGATCATGTTCGAGGCCGCACAAATTCAGCCCGAAACCGTCGTTGCGAGTGTCGGCATCGAGGCCGCCATCATGGCCGTCGTCTTCTCGCTGACCGCGCTCGCGGCGACCCGGGCCATCCGGGATGCCGCCCTCTGAATCCAGCGCTGGAAACGGGTTTCGGCCAAGTTTGCTATAATTTCAGGTGGGTTTGCCGATGTTGGGACGCGTCGGCGGAGCCTTAGTCCGAAATTGGGGTTTACTCCTCGATACTGCAACCGTCCTGCCATGGAACCGGTCGAACCGTCGTGACCCGTGAATCGGAAGATCTGGTGCTCCGCGTGAACCTTCCTAAAATACTGGTTTCACTTACAGTGGCGTGCGTGCTGTCCGCGTGTGAAATGCGCATGCCGACGGGCGGTTCGCGCGACGGGGGTGTTGCCCCAGCGGCATTCGTCGCGCCGGAAGTTGTCGTACCCGTTGAAACGGCGCCACTCACGCGCGGCAACATCGCCACGTATTTCGAGACCACCTCGCGTGTCGAAGCCGAACGCAAGGTGGACGTCGCGGCGAAGACGACCGCCCGCTGCAGAACTCTCGACGTCGAAGTGGGGGATGAGGTCAAGCAGGGGCAAGTCCTCGCTGATCTCGAGCGCGACGAAGCGGAAGCGACCTACGCGCAAACCGAGGTCACTGTCCGGCAAAACAAGACGACGTACGAACTCGCCCGCGAACAGTTCGAAGACGGTCTCGGTCCGAAAGTCGAGATGGACAATGCGCGCTTCGCGTACGAGCAGTCGCTCGCCACGCTCGAGACCCAGCGTATCCAGCTCGAAAACCTGACCATCCGCGCGCCGATTTCCGGCATCGTCACGCAACGCGACATCCAGCCCGGCATGCTGGTCAGTAACGGGTTCCTTGCGTTCCGAATTGTCGATCCGTCGTCGTACATTCTCACCATTTCGCCGCCGGAGCGTGAAATGGCGCGCTTGCAGATCGGGCAGGTGGCAAAAGTCAGCATCGATGCGCTGCGCGGCCGTCAGTTCGACGCGCGCATCCGGCGTATCAATCCGAGTGTCGATCCCATCAGCGGCACGATCAAGGTGGTCCTGGATTTCGACGAAGACGTGCGCAAGTCACTTCACGAGTCCGCGTTTGCGCGGGTCAAGCTTGTCATGGCCACGCTGCAAAACGTGTTGCTCGCGCCTAAGGACGCGATTATCGACGAGGAAGGCCGGCAGTACGCGTTCCTGGCCAGGCCGAAAGACGCGTCGGAGACCGGAACGCCGGCTGAGGCGCCCGACGGCCCCGCCGTCGATGCCGAATACATCGCCGACCGCGTCGAAGTCCGCACCGGTCTGGAAGACAGCGACCGCATACAGGTCATTTCAGGTCTCGAAGAAGGCGCCATCCTGATCACCAACGGGCAACACACGCTCAAGCCCGGCACGCAGGTGCGCATCACGAATCTGCACGACGAGGTCTGGCAGAACGCGGCATTGTCCGCCGATGAGGCGCTTGCCGCCGCCACCACCCGCCGTGAAGAAGGCGCCGCCCGCGAGAAGGCTGCACGCGCGGCACGAGCGGCGGGCGGTCCGCGCTAACCCGTCAACATGGCTGACGCGCCCGAATCGACTGGGTCCACCCCCGATCGGGCGGTCGAACACCACCGCTTTCCCATCCGCCGTCCCGTCACGGTACTGATGATCTTCGTCACGCTGCTGGTTTTCGGCTGGCGGTCGTACGAGGAGCTCCCGCTCAATCTCATGCCCGATCTGTCCTATCCGACACTCACGGTCCGAACCGAATACGAAGGCGCCGCGCCTGAAGACGTCGAAAAACTCGTCACCCGGCCGGTCGAGGAGCGGTTGAGCGTTGTCACGGGCCTGGTCGAACTCAGCAGCACGTCGTCCGCAGGCCTCTCCGAAATCGTCCTCGAGTTCGTCTGGGGCACGGACATGGACGTGGCGATGCAGGACGTGCGCGAGA
>CAYPNI010000031.1:0-37376 GCA_964411925.1 uncultured Nitrospirales bacterium | reverse complement strand
AGCTTCTTGGAAGACTTTCCCCCAGTCTTCCTTGAGGACCACAGTCAGCAATGACTGGTTCCCACCACCGGCGAGTGCATATTAGGTAGTTCCCCCGCTGCCATGCACTCGCCCCTTTTTTTTGTCTGGACGGAGGTCACGTCCCGAAGTGTTATCGAATTCAGTCCGTTCCGAGTCATGTACTAGCGACATACTGCGCAGACTTCGGGCGAGCGGAACGGCCCGGATCGAGCGTCCCTCCGACGCATAAAACGGCGAGAGTCGAACGGGTTGGATCGGCGGCTGGGAACTTTCGGAAATTGTTGGGATTAAAGAACATAGAAGGGCCGTGGAGCGAGAAAAGCATTGACATTTGTTAATAGCTTGACTAAAATACGGCCCACGTTACACAGCCTCTTCGGCCCCTCGCGTAGTGACGCCAATTTCGGGATTTCCTGGTAGCGGACTTGTCATTACGCGGTTCCTGAATCAATTAGGCATCTAACGGTAGACGTATAGGCGATGACAGCAGCAGAATCCGGACACCAGCTCAAATTCAGCCTCTGCCTGAGCGTTTTTTCGGGCGGAGGGGACCGCTATTGCCGTGAGGGGTATCGCGACGAACCCCGGTTGCAGGAGAAGATCTCCGCGGCGTCCAAGCTCAAGGGCATCAAGGCGGTTGAGATCGAGCAGACCGACGTTACGACGGAGGTGCCGTCCAAAGAGATCAAGCGGATGCTCAAGGACTACAACCTTGCGTGTTCGGGCGTCATCGCGAACCTCGCGCGGGACCGGCGCTTCGCGTTGGGCGCGTTTGGCAGCCAGCATCCCAAGACGCGTAACGCGGCAATCGACGAGGGCCGCAAGGCTGTTGACCATGCGCGCGTGCTTGGGACGACCGAGGTCACGCTGCAACTCTACACGGACGGATTCGATTATCCGTTCCAGGTCGATTACGGCGGCCAGTGGAACACAGTGATCTCGTCGATCAAGACGATCGCGAAATACGCATCGCCGGATATCAACGTGGCTGTCGCGTACAAACCGCGCGACCCGCGGCAGTACCTGACCGTCGGCACCGTGGGCAAATCGCTTTCGTTGTGCCAGGAAATCGCGATGAAGAACGTCGGCGTGGCGATGAATTTCAGCCACGCGATGATGGCGTATGAGAACCCCGGCGAATCGATCGCGTTTCTGAGCCGCGCGAACAAGCTGTTCAAGATTCATTTCAGCGACGGCAACGGCCTGTGGGACGACGGGATGGTGCCGGGAACGCTTCATATCTGGGAATTGATGGAAGCGCTGTACTACCTCAAGCTGTTCAAGCACAAGGGCTACGTGGTGATCGACATGATTTCGAGCCACATCGAGCCCGGCCACGCCTGCCAGATCGCGATCGGGAACCTGTCGATTCTCTGGAAAAAGCTCGAGCGGATGGACCCCGCGGAGATTCGCCGCGCGCAGAAAACGCTCGACGCGGTCGAAAGCCAGAAGATCATCCGCCGGATCATGTTGCAGGCCTGAGGCGCTCATCCTTAGAATGGATGCAGACGCCCGACGGTCCTGCGCGGAGCGGCGGAACCGGACGAAGAGATCGCTTCGTCGCACAGCCTGCTCCCCGCGATGACGAATTTGATGGGCGTGAATCCTTTGCCCGGCGGCTGTAGACCGGGCTGGATTCGGAGGCGCCCATTCACGTATCCGGCAACACAAGCGGCTTAAAGCCGCAGGCCCTGAAGCGGCTCGACAAACTGGCCGCGCGCCGTACCCCTCCGGAAGTCCTGCTCTCGCCCGAGCTCGCCCGTCCGCTGACCGAACTCTCGCACGAGATCCGGCGGCAAATCGGACTGCTGATTGACCGCCGTGGACACGTGCGCGAGGTGGTGGTGGGGGACGCGCACCGAATCGTGCTGCCGGACCTGAGTTCCTATCGCGAAGGCCGGGACCGCCTCTGCGGGTTGCGGATGGTGCACACCCACCTCCAGCCCGAGGGACTCGACGACGACGACCTGACCGACCTCGCTCTGCTGCGGCTCGATTCCGTGGCGGCGGTTGAGGTGAAGGGCGACGGCCTGCCCGGCGCGGTGCACTCGGCGCACCTGCTGCCCGACATGAATTCGGCGGCGCCGTACGCGGTTGAACCTCCGCAGGACGTACACCGCCTGCCGGACGATTTTCTCGACATGATCGCGGCGCTCGAGGCGGAGTTTGCCCGGGTGCGCCCGAGCGGCCGCCGCGCGGGCGTTCAGCGCGAGCGCGCGGTGGTGGTCCACGTGTCCGAGGGGACACGCACGGAGATGGAGGAATCGCTCGCGGAAATGTGCGAGTTGTGCGGCAGCGCGGGGATCGAGGTCGCGCACCGCGAAATGCAGCGGCGGCGCATCGACCCGAAGTACATCGTCGGTAAGGGTAAGCTGCGGGAAGTCGTCGTACGCGCGATGCAATGCGGCGCGGAGACGCTGGTGTTCGACCTGAACATCACCCCGGCGCAGGTGAAAGGCCTCGCGGACCTGACCGATCTCAAGATCCTCGACCGGACGCAGGTGATCCTCGACATCTTCGCGCAGCGGGCACAGACCCGCGAGGGCCAGGTGCAGGTGGAAATGGCGCAGTTGCGGTATATGCAGCCGCTGCTGAGCACGAAACACACGGCGATGTCGCGGCTCACGGGCGGCATCGGCGGCCGCGGTCCCGGCGAGACGAAACTGGAGATCGATCAGCGGCGGGCGCAGGACCGCATCGCGCAGCTGAAACGTGAAATCGACAAGCTGGGCGACCGGCGCCGGCTGCGACGGAAGCGGCGGACGGAGCATGACGTGCCGGCGGTGTCGATCGTCGGCTATACGAACGCGGGCAAGTCTACGCTGCTGAACGCCTTGACCCGCAGCAATGTGCGCGCGGCCGACGAATTGTTCGCGACGCTCAATCCGGTGTCACGGCGCATTCGCTTTCCGGCGGAACGTGAGCTGGTCGTGACCGACACGGTCGGGTTCATCCGCAAGCTGCCGCCGGAACTGATGGAGGCGTTCAAGACGACGTTCGAGGAAATCGAGCCGTCGGCGCTGCTGCTGCACGTGATTGATGCGTCGAGTTCCGAGGTCGAACAGCATTACGATGAGGTGCGGCGACTGCTGGGCGAACTGGACCTGGGGCAGAAACCCGCCGTGGTCGTGATCAACAAGATCGACAAGGCGTCGCCGGAGACTGTCGAGGAACTGGTGCGCAAGTACAACGGGGTTCCCGTTTCCGCGCTGGATAAATCGACCTTCGGGCCGC
Organism: uncultured Nitrospirales bacterium; assembly: GCA_964411925.1. Classification (GTDB taxonomy): domain Bacteria; phylum Hydrogenedentota; class Hydrogenedentia; order Hydrogenedentales; genus VFKU01. The sequence continues at coordinate 34,121 of CAYPNI010000031.1, read as the reverse complement.
TGCTCGAGGCGATTCAGCGCCATTTCTGGCCGGATCCCGCGCCCGGACGGCGTGTCGAGCCGGCAGAGGACCAGGCGCAGCCTGCGATCCGCAATGTCATCTGACCCGATGTTGGTAAAGCGTTCTGTCACGCTGCTCCTGCTTGCCGCGTTGGCCCTTGCGGGCTGTTCGCGGGGGGGCGATCTCGCGAAGGCGCGCGGGCTGTCCGAACGGGCCATGGGTGAGTTGGAGCGTGCGCAATCGCTCGTGCAACAGGGAAACACCGGCGAGGCCAATCTCGCGGCGATCTCGGCCGAAGACGGCCTTCGGAACGCACGCGACGCGTATTTGTCTGCGCGGGCCGATCGGAGCCGCGACGTGGATGTGCTCGTCGAGTTTGCGCAACTGTGCGAACGCCTCGAGGATTTCGATCTCGCGGGCGAGGCGTACGCCCGTGCCGCGCAAACGGCGCGCGAACGGCCAGACCTCTGGTTCCGGGCAAGCCGGAACTTCGTCAGCGCCCGGGGGCGGTATTTGGACCGCGCGTCGGATGCGTTGGCGGCGGCCGAGGCGGCCAACGCGACTGCAGAGGCGCCCGTGGCGGCTGCGGATCTCGCGGTGGTGCACGGCGACCTGTTCATGGTGCTCGGCCTGCCGGAGGACGCCGCGGCGCGCTACGCCGAGGCGCTGGAATCCGACCCGCAACATGCGCGGGGGCGGATCGGGGCGATGGGCGCGGCACTCGAATTGGGCGACGCCGTGCGCGCGGCAGCGATGGTGGACAGTTTCACTGCGCCAACGCAGGGAGAGTCGATTCTGCTCGACCGGACCCTGCGCACGTCGTATCAGAAATTCAGGCGGGACCGCGTCATCGTTCCGGAGACGGCGGAATCGATGCGATCGTTGGCGCGATTGAGCGTGCGGCTCGGTTTCCTGCAGGAGGCACGGCTGGCGATCGAGCGGGCCGTGCAGTTGGACGATGCGGATGTGTTCGCGTGGAACCTGCTGGGATCGCTCGCGCATCAGTCGGGCGAGATCGCGCGCGCACGGACCGCGTTCGAACGATCGCTGGCCATCCAGCCTGATCAGCCGAGGACGAAACAGGCGCTGGACGAGTTGCGCGCTGCGAACTAGGGCGCGGGAGCTTTTCGCCCGCGCTCCTGCCTTTCGACTATGCTTTGCCCATGACTCCTCTCGCGTTTTTTGCCGCGGTTCTATTGTCCATGTCCGTCGCCGAAATGCCTTCGGGCATCGTGGAAGAGACGGTGATTGGCACCGAATTCCCCGGAATGTACAAGCATCCGGCATCGTTCACCGAACTATCGAACGGAGACCTTTACCTCGCGTACTACGGCGGTGACGGGGAATATGAAGACGACAGCAAGGTCTGGGGAATGCGCAAGGCGGCCGGCGAGGTTCCGTGGACGACACCGGTGGTGATTGCCGATACGCCGTTCCTGGGCGAGGGCAATCCCGTCGTGTGGGAGGCGCCAGACGGTGTGGTGTGGCTGTTCTACGTCCAGCGATACGGAGAAACGTGGTCGGACTCGCGCATTCATGCGAAGATCTCGCGTGACGCCGCGCATTCGTGGAGCGACGCGTTCGTGCTCGCGTTCGAGCCCGGCATGATGGTGCGCTCGCGGCCGATTGTGCTGAACGACGGCGACTACCTTCTTGGTGTGTATCACGAGACGGGACACGACCGCGAGATCGTCGGCCGGCGCACGAGTTCGCTTTTTTTGCGCTACGACCCGGAGACGCACAAGTGGACGGCCACGAACCGCAGTTATTCGCGGCAAGGGAACTTGCAGCCGTCGCCGGTGCAGATTACCGATGACTACCTGGTGAGCTATTCGCGGCGCGGTGGCGGGTACGAACCCGTGACGGACGGCTGGCTCGTGCGGGCGGAGTCACGCGACGGCGGGCGGACTTGGTCGCGCGGGAAGGACTCGCAGTTCCAGAACCCGAACGCCGCGACGGATTTCATCAAGCTGAAGAACGGCCACTTGTTGCTCGTGTACAACGACAACATGAACGACCGGACGCCGCTGACGGCGGCGATCTCGACGGACGGCGACGAGACGTATCCGCATCGGGTGAACTTGCGCGAGGGCGACGCGACCTATGCATACCCCGTGGCCGTGCAGACGCGGGACGGCCTGATTCACGTCATCTACACGACGGCCGAGCGATCCACCATCAAGCATCTGACGTTTGACGAGCGCGTCATTCTCGAGGGCGGCAAATGAGCGGCCTCGTCCTCGGCGTCGAGATCGGCGGCACGAAGTTGCAGGCGGTGCTTGGTCGCCGCGACGGGACGATCGTTGCGCGGCGAAGAGGCGCGGCGCCGGCGGGATCGGGCGCCAGGGAGATCCTGGCGTGGTTTGTCGAGCCCTTACGCGACCTCGCCGCGGACGCGAAATCGCAGGGCGGAAAGCTGGAAGGCATCGGCGTGGGATTCGGCGGGCCGGTGGACTCCGGACGCGGCCGGGCGCTCAAATCGCACCAGGTGAGCGGGTGGGATGATTTCCCGCTCCGCGACTGGTTTGCCAACGAGACGAAACTGCCGGCGGCGCTGATCAACGATTCGAACGCCGCGGGCTGGGCGGAATACCGCTGCGGTTCGGGTGAGGGAACGCGGACGTTTTGTTACATGAACGTCGGCAGCGGTATCGGCGGCGCGCTGATTGTCGATGGAAAGTTGCACGACGGGCAGGGCCTGGGCGCGTTCGAGATGGGCCACACGCGAATCACCGAGATGGGCGGGGACGGAGGCCTGCGCGAGACCAAGCTCGAGAACCTGTGCAGCGGCTGGGCGATCGAGCATGCGCTTCGCGAGCGGTCGCCGAAGATGGGTACTCCGCTGTTCGACCTGTGCGGCGGGCATCCGCAGTCATTGACCTGCGCGATGCTGAGCCACGCGGCCCAACGCGGGGACGCGGCGGCGATCGAGGTCATTGACCACGTCGCCGAACGGCTGGCGCGGGCGGTGGCGAACGCGATCACGCTGGTCCATCCGGAACGGTTCGCGCTGGGGGGCGGGGTGGCGCTGATGGGCGAGGTGCTGCTCGATCCGCTGCGGCGCCACGTGCACGAGTACGTGTTCGAACCGTACCGGCTACGGTACGAGATCGTGCAGGCGGCGCTGGGCGAGGACGTGGTTCTCGTGGGCGCGCTGCTGCTCGCGGGCCGATAGGCGGATGGCGCGCATCGTCTACGGCGTGTCGGGCGAGGGCTCGGGGCATTCGTCGCGCGCGCATGCGATGGGCGAACACCTGGAGGCACGCGGCCACGACGTGCGGATGGTTTCGTATGACCGGGGCCTGCGCAACCTGCGGGACCGGTTCAACGTCTTCGAAACGGTCGGACTGCACATCGCCAACCGCGACAACAAAGTGTCCGTTCCGCGGACGATCACGGAGAACCTGGCGAAATCGCCGCAGATGTTCGGAAGACTGCGGGAGCTGCGCCGGGCGCTGTTCGCCGAGTTTCAGCCGGACGCGGTGATCACGGATTTCGAGCCGATGACGGCGTATCTCGCGTGGCTGCGCAATGTGCCGCTGATATCGCTCGATAACCAGCACCGTATCCGGTACATGGAGTACCCGTGTCCTCCGGGGTTGGAGATGGACCGCCGCACGACGGAGCTGGTGATCAAGTTGCTGGTGCCGCGGCCGGACGTTTCGCTGGCGACGACGTTTTTCTTCAGCCAGCCGAAGAACGACCACACGTTCCTGTTCCCGCCGATTCTGCGGGACGAGGTGCGCGCGGTGAGGCCCTCGCGCGGTGACCACGTGCTCGTGTATCTCAGTTTCGGGTTCGACAGCTTTCTCGACCGATTGCGCGCGCACCCGGGCGAACGGTTTGTGATTTACGGGTATGACCGGGACGACACCGACGGCCATTTCACGTTTCGGAAGTTCAGCCGGGACGGTTTTTTGCACGACATGGCGACGAGCAAGGCGGTGATGGCGACGGCGGGATTCACTACGCTGACAGAGGGGTTGTTTTACCGGAAGCCCTATCTCGCGCTGCCGATGAAGGGGCAGTTCGAACAGCAATTGAACGGGTATTTGCTCGAACAACTGGGCTATGGAATGAACTCGCCCGCGGGCGACGCGGAAACGATTGGGCGGTTTCTGGACTCGCTTGGCGCGTTCGAGTCGAAACTCGAGTCGTATCGCGCCGAGGACAACTCGGCGATTCTGGGTAAGCTCGACGAACTGCTGGCGGATGATTGCGCGGAGTTGAAACGATTCGCGTCGCGGGCGTAGGCGAGGCAAAGGATGCGGGTTAATGAGATTGCTTCGTCGCACACCCCGCTGCTCGCAATGACGGGGAGGGTGTTACGGCGCGAGGACCCAGTATCCGGCGCAGACGAGCAGAACCCATCCGGCGAGCCAGGCATGCAGGACGCTTCGGGTGGCGCGATAGTGTGTGAGCGGCTCCAGGCCGAGCGCAATCAGCACTGCGAGCGACGGTAGCGCGGCCATGCCGTACGAGGGTTTGATGGGCGCGTAGTAGGGCAGCGAGAGTGCGAACGCGAGGATGGATGCGCCGAACGCGCCGACGGCGAACAGCGACAACACGCGAGCCTGATGGGCGCGCTGTGCGGCGGAATCGGCGCCGGACGCAGAGAACAGAACACGGATCCCGCCGGCGAAGATCGCGGCAGTGGGCAGGAGTGCCCAGAGCAGGGCAGACTCGGCGAACGGATAGTTCCACTTGGGATGATTGACAGAATTGACGATTCCCCCGAGCGTGCTATCGAACCACAGCGCGGAATACAACGCATCCGGAAAGCCCTGCACCGCTGCGAAGACGGGACGCACCAGTGCGGCGCCAAACGAGTAGAACTGTCCGGGCGTGCGGTAGCCGGGCATTTGCCACCATGCAAAACCGACCTCCTCTCCCCACCCGCCAATGAACGGTTTGCCGTAACGCGCCACATTGAGCGCGAGATACCAACCGCAAACGACCACGAACGCCCCTGCGTACGCCGCGACTCGTGCGGTTCCCGCGGTGAGCCGGGGCCGGGCGGCATACCACCAATAGACCAGGCAGAGCGCGATGGGCGCGGCGAGCACCATCGTGCTGACCTTGGCGAGGATGGCGAGTGCGAAGAGCGCGCCCGCCACGACGAAGGATCGCGCGCCAGCAGGCTGCCCATCATCGAGTAGGCGAAGGAGGGCAAGAATCGCCGCACCGCCGAGGAGCGCCGCGAGTGGCTCGTTGCTGACGAACTGGGTTTTGTACACAAGCAGCGGGACGAATCCGCCCGCAACGAGGCCGGCGAATTGCGCGCGCGGGTTGGCGGGAAACGCGCGGCGGAGCATGCGGTACGTGAGTTCGACGAGCGCGAGTCCGCAGAGGATGGGAAGTATGCGCAGGGCCCGGTCGAGGGTGTCGTGGTCTTCAACTGTGCTGCTCAGCGATCGGTGCATTGCGCCGGCGATCCAGTAGAAGAGTGGCGCCTGAAAGTGCTGAGGGCCTTCGGAGGCGTGCGGGACGCCCACGTGCTCGTCGAACCAGTGGATGTACTTGTAGTGTTCCGCGGCGTCCGATCCGATCATGAGATTCGCGATGAACATCGTGTGCAGGCCCATCGAGAGGAGCGCCGCCTGAATCGCGAACCGCACGCGCGCCGGAGTCAAGAACGAAGCGATGCGGGACGCAGTCGTTCCCGGTATCCCTGCGCGCCAGGAAAACGCCGCGGCAAGGAGGCAGACCGCGGCCAAGAGCGGCGCGACCTGCCGGAGCTGTTCGGCGGGCGTCGGGAAGGACAACGCGAGTGGTGGAGTGGCGATTCGGCTGACCGGCGATGCGGAAACCCAGTTTCGGCCATCGGTGCTGCACCCCCATTCAGGTGTCGAAGCGATGCCAAGCAGCGGGGCGGAAACACGGACGGCGGGTGGTCCCATTTCGTTGAAGGCCGCGACCAGAAGGGTGTGCTGGCCCGGCGAGAGCGGCCCGGGGATATCGATTCGGCGCGGGACCTTCCAGTTTTCCGGATTGCTCTGCTCCTGAAGCAAGGGCGTGCGGTCGAGGAATACCTGCACACGCCGGAATGCGGTGACTTCGATGAAGAGAGGCGCGCCTGGCGATTCGTTCACCAAGAAGTGATGGCGGAACAGGATCATGGCCGGGTCGGGCGGATACGTGAAGAGCACCGTCTCGGCGGGGGCTTTTATCCATTGGGCGCCGTCCCTGGGGAGGAGCATTACCACGTCCGGGTCTGCGTAGATCCCGCGAGCGGCGTAGGCGGTGAATCCGAGAACCCCCAGCGTTACCACGACGAGCGGAGCCCAGCGGGGAATGGGGCGGAGTGGCGTTGAATCCAACACCCGAGGGCCTCAGGCAGTGTCGTCTAGCAATGACATTGATTGGGGAAGAATCTGAAGCGAGAATAGTGTTCTTTCTCCACAACGTAGATCAAAACGCGCGTAGATCGGGAGGATGTAGCCATGCCATTGAACGTCTCGGGGGTCGTGTTGTCATTGGTGTTCGCCTGCGCGCCGGCGTTCGGCGCGAATTTTACAATCGACAACGCGCACTCCTTTGCGCTGTTTAAAGTGAACCATCTGGGCGCGAGCTACGCGTACGGCCAGTTCTCGGCTATCGCGGGCAAGATTTCGTTCGATGCGGCGAAGCCCGAGGGCAATTCGGTCGAGGTGACGATCAAGACCGAGAGCGTCAATACTCACAACGAAATGCGCGATCGGCATCTCAAGAGCCCCGACTTCTTCAACGCGAAGGAATTTCCGGAGATGACGTTCAAGAGCACGGGCTGGAAGAAGACGGGCGACAAGACCTATGACGTCACCGGCGACCTGACGATCAACGGCAAGACAAAGAGCATCACCGTGCCGGTTGAGCATGTGGGCGATGGCAAGAACCCGCGCGGCCAGGAACTGACCGGGTTTCACACGACGTTTACCATCGACCGGACCGAATTCGGCATGAACTACGGCGTCGCGGAGAGCGGCGGCCTGGGCAAGAACGTGGATGTGACGTTCAGCGTCGAGAGCATCAAGAACTAGCCCGGCGGTACGCCTCGTATGCCCCCGGTCTTCGCGCCGGTCCTGCTGCCGGCGGCGCTCATGGGTGTCGCGCTGTTTGTGTCGTGGGGCGCGTGGAGCCGTCACCACCGGTTTGCGCGCGGGCACTGGGGCGGCGCGGTGGGAATCGCGGCGGCGTTTTTCGCGGGATTTGTGTTGCTGAAATCGTGGCCCGCCATGCCGCCCGATCGCGCGGACGCCTGGCAGGTGTGGCTTGTGATTCCGCTTGCGGCGATGGGCGTCGCGCAACGATGGTGGGGCGAAAAATGGTACGTCGCCGCGCCGATACGCCTTGCGGTCTCGGGCGGCTTCCTTGCATTGCTGCTGCGAAGCCACTTGGAACACCGGTGGAACTGCGCGGACGCGTGGGTGTGGTTGGGCACGCTCACCCTCGCAGCGGCGTTGTTCTGGCATTCGCTGGAGAGAGTTGCATCGTTTCGCGGCGGCGCGTCGCTGCCGCTGAGCCTGTGGTCGCTTTGCGCCATAGGCGCAGGTGTGTTCGCGCTGTCGGGATCGGCGTTCTTCGGCCAACTCTCCGGCGCGTTGGCGGGAGCGTTTGGCGCGGCGGTCGTGCTCGCGTGGTGGTCGCGGGGGATTACGCTCGCGGGAGGCACGTTGAGCGTGTTCGCGCCGGTGTACTGCGGGCTGGTCGCGCGAGGTTACTTCCACGCCGAAGTGCCGGTGTATTCGGCCGTGTTGATGTATCTGGCGCCGTTCGCGCTGTGGTGGGGTGAGGAACGCCGGGTGAAATTTCAGCGGCCGTGGAAGGCCGCGCTCGTTCGGCTCGCGGTGATCAGTGCGCCCATGGCGGTGGCGGCGTTGCTCGCGTACTTGTTCGTGTTTCGTTCGGCGGGCGAAACCGGATACGCGTACTGATTGTTGTGGTGGCGCAGGCATCTTGCCTGCGGGGTTCACCAGTTCGCGAGGACGACGCGAGATCGCCAAGGTCGGGAACCTCCGCAGGCTGGAAGCCTGCGCCACCAGACCGCTCATCCGTGAAGGCGGAAACTCTCGGTTTTCGACCCGTGCGGGAGCGCTGCTGCCGTCAGCGCGCGATCGAGCGCGGCTGCGAACGCGTCCTCGACTTCGCGCATCCGCGGCGCTTCACCCAACAGGGCCGCGAGGGAAGTCACGGGTTTGTCGGGGATGCCGCAGGGGACAATCAGCCGCCAGTGGTCCATGTTGGGATCGACGTTTATCGCGACGCCGTGGAACGAGATTCCGTGGTGGACCGCGATTCCGATCGCGGCCACCTTCGCCCCGGCGACCCAGACGCCCGTGAATCCGTCCACTCGCCCGGCGGTGATGCCGAATCCGGCCAGCGTTTCGATGATGGCCTGCTCGAGCGTGCGGAGATAACCGCGAATTGACATGGAGCGGCGGTCGAGATGAATGATCGGGTAGGCGACGAGCTGGCCGGGGCCGTGGTAGGTGACATCGCCGCCGCGATCGGTCTCAACGACGGCAACGCCAAGTTTCGCGAGTGCCTCGCGCGAGAGCAGCAAGTTCGACTCGCTCGCGTTGCGACCGAGCGTAAAAACGGGAGGGTGTTGCAACAAGAAAACCGCTTCCCGCGCGGTTCCGCGCTCGACGGCGAGCCGGCGCTCGCGCTGGAGGGCGAGGGCGGCGTCGTAGGGGACAGATCCCAAGCGGAGCGCTTCAACGTCTGCGGATTCGGCCATGATTTGGGCATAATTATGGCAGATTGGCGCGGTGCCCGGTTCGACCGATGACGTCAGCCCGCCGGTTGCGGTAAAATGCGTCACGAGATCGGTGGCACGTGGAGTGGCAATGCGATCGTTCGGTTCGACGATGTTGGCGTTGGTGATGCTTGCGGCGATGGTGTTTCCCGCCGTGGGCACAGCCTCTGTTAACGCGTGTATCGCTGCCTGCGCCTCGGGCATGATGCCGGCCGACTCAGCGTGCGCCGAACCGCCGCACGCTGCGGAACGCGTCTCGGCATCGGGCGCCTGTTGCCACGCGCCGGAGACACCGGCCCCTCAGGAGTGCGCCGCCTCCACGCGGCATTCGGCCGGGTCGTGCGACTGCGCGACGTGCAGCCTGGCGCCGTCGCGATTCTTCGTGAAACAGTCGCCGATCAAGTTGCCGCCGGTTTTCGCCGCGCTTGCGCCTCAGCCCATGCTCCTACCCGCCATCGCGATGGCGCACTGCGAGTCGCTGCCGCGGGCGGCGTACGGTCCACCCGGTCCTTCAAGGGCGCTACTCTGCGTCTATCAGTGCTGATCGTTTCCGATCCAACCCAAAAGACGTCCAGGAAAACGAATCTCAACCAAACCAAGGAAACGATCATGTTTAAGAAACTGACCTTTGCAATCGTGTTGGCTTCGCTGCTTGTGTTGCCGGTGCACGTGGCCGGTGCGGCGGGCTGCTGCTCGTCGGCGGCGTGCTGCGCGTCCGGCGGCGGCTGCTGCACGAAGTAACACTCGATCCTGAGTGAGATACCGGGCCGCGGGTTCATGCCCGCGGCCCGCTTTTTCTTCTCACGAGCCGTCGATGAGGTCGTAGAGCATCGTGAGGGAGACGTCTTCGAGCGTGTCCACGATGCGGTCGGCGGCGCGGAGGGCTTCGCCGGGGAACGTGTTGGTGACGGCGATGCAGTGCATCGACGCGGCTTTCGCCGCGGCAAGGCCGGCGACCGAGTCCTCGATGACGACGCATTGCCGCGGGAACAGGCCCAGCCGCGAGGCAGCGCGGAGGTAGATTTCCGGGTCGGGCTTGGCGAAGACGACGTCGTCGCCTGTCACCCAGGCGGTGAACACTGTGGGGTCGAGTTCGACCTTGGCGATGGTCGCTTCGGACCGCGTGCGGCCGCTGCCCGTGGCGAGCGCGAGTCTCCATTCGGGATACCCCGCGACATCGGTAATGAGCGCGCGCGCGCCGGGATACGAGATGTCGCCGGCCTCGCTCATGCGCGCGAGAAAATTCTTCAGGTGCGCGGCGACGGCGTCGTCCGTGTCGATGCGCAAACCGTGCCGCCGCGCGAGGCCTTCGACGTGATGCTCGGGCGTCGAACCGATGAACGAGCGGTGGTCGTCCAGCGGAATTTCGACGTTGTACAGGTCGCGGAATGCATCCGTGCAGGCCTGCGCGCTGAGGTCTTCGGTGTCGGCGAGCACGCCGTCCACGTCGAGTATCAGGCCGAACGGCATCGGGCGGGGCGGGGCCTAGGCCGGTGTGCCCTGGTAGAGCTGCATCGCGTCGAGAATCGCGTCCGCGTTTGCCTCGACCGTGGTCGCCTCCTGCGAGTACTTGATGGCGTTGGCCGGGTCCTTGAGGCCGTGGCCCGTCAACACGCACACCACGCGGAGCCGGTCGCCGTCGGCAGGCTCGGCCTTGTCGAAATAGCCGTTTTGCGCGAGCTTGAATATGCCCGCGACGGACGCGGCGCTCGCCGGCTCGACATAGATGCCTTCGGCGGCGGCGAGGCTGTGCCACGCGCGGCGGATTTGCGCATCGGACACCATGCCGATGACGCCGTCGGATTCGTCGCGCGCCTTGACAGCCTTTTCCCAGCTCGCCGGTTTGCCGATGCGGATGGCGGTCGCGAACGTCTTGGGCTCCTCGACGGGTTTGCCGAGGACGATGGGCGCGGCGCCTTCGGCCTGGAACCCGAGCATGCGCGGTAGATTGCGCGCGAGGCCGAGCTTGTAATACTCCTTGTATCCCATCCAGTACGCGCTGATGTTGCCGGCGTTGCCGACGGGAATTGCGTGGAAATCCGGCGCGATGCCGGCGAAGTCCTCGATGATTTCGAACGCGCCGGTCTTCTGGCCTTCGAGCCGGTGCGGATTGACCGAGTTCACCAGCGCGACCGGATGCGCCTGCGCGATTTCGCGGACGAGTTCGAGCGCGCGATCGAAATTGCCGTCGATTTGCAGGACCCGCGCGCCGTGCATCATCGCTTGCGAGAGTTTGCCCTTGGCGATCTAGCCGCGCGGAATCAGCACGATGCACTGCATCCCCGCGCGCGCGGCGTAGGCGGCGGCCGCGGCCGACGTGTTGCCCGTGGACGCGCAGATGATGGCCTTGTGGCCCTGGTGGCGCGTCATCGTCACGGCGACGGTCATGCCGCGGTCCTTGAAGGATCCGGTCGGATTGAGGCCTTCGTATTTGAGCCACACGTCCACGCGCGGATGGACGCGTTCGGACAGATTTGTCGCAGGGATGAGGGGGGTGGAGCCTTCGTTGAGGCTGATGATCTCGGCGTCCCTCGGCACGGGCAGGTACTCGCGAAACCGCTGGATGAGACCGACTCGGCGCATTTCCCCCTTACTCCGAAAGTACGCGCAACGCGTGCGTGGGTTCGAGGACGACGTCGAGATTGTCGATGACCGACAGCGCCGCCCGCAGGTTCGATTCTAGCGCGTTGTGGGTGACGATGACCACATGGACCGAGTTCTGGTCGTGAGGGTCCTTCTGCGAACAGGACGCAATGCTTACGGAATGATCGCCGAGCACGGTGCAGATTTTTCCCAGGACACCGGTCTTGTCCTGTGTCGTGAAGCGCAGGTAGTACTCGGACTCGAGCCGGCCGATACCGCGCAGCGGACGGGCTTCGCCATATTGGAAAGGCGGGGGCGCCGGGGCGTCGCCGCGGCGCGCAATGTCGGCGATATCGGCGACGACGGCGCTGGCGGTGGGCAGGCGACCCGCGCCGCGGCCGTAGTAGAGCGTGGCGCCGGCGAGATCGCTCTCGACGTAGATGGCGTTGAGTTCATTGCGTACGGAGGCCAGCAGGTGTGTTTCCGGCACGAGCGTGGGGTGGACGCGCACATCGATCTCGCCGTTGATGTCCTTGACGATGGCGAGCAGCTTGATGATGTAGCCCATGTCGCGCGCGTCCGTGATGTCGTCCGCGGTAATGCGCGTAATGCCTTCGACGGCGATCTGGTCGAGCGGGACATTGGTATTGAAACAGAGCGAGGCGAGGATTTGGCTCTTGTGCGCGGTGTCGTGGCCGAGCACGTCGAGGTCGGGCGGCGTCTCGGCGAAGCCGGCGGCCTGGGCCTGCTTGAGGACGGTGTCGAAGTCGAGGTGTTCATATGTCATCCGGCTGAGGATGTAGTTGCAGGTTCCGTTGAGGATGCCGTAGATGGACTGGATGCGGTTCGCGACGAGGCCTTCGCGCAGCGCCTTGATGATGGGGATGGTGCCGGCGACGGCGGCTTCGTAGCGGAGTTCGACGCCGCTGTCGATGGCGGCCTGGGCGAGCTCGGGACCGCGCTTGGCCAGCAGCATCTTGTTCGCGGTCACCACGTGCTTCTTCGCGCGCAGCGCGCCGAGAATAAACGCGCGCGCGGGTTCCTCGCCGCCGATCAACTCGCAAACGACGTGAATATCGGGGTTCGCGAAGAGCGTTTTCGCGTCCTTCGTCACGGTGATTCCCGTCAGGTCGAGGTTCTTGAGGTTTTTCTCGTTCACCTCGCAAAGGTGCGTGAGCCGGATGTCGCGGCCGGCGCGGGCACGCAAGACATCGCCATTCGCCGTCAACGCCTGCACGACGCCGCCGCCGACGGTTCCCGCACCGATCACCGCTACGTTCAGGGACATTCGTTACCTTTCTCGACCGACTTCGTGAATCGCCACATGTCTGACGGATTGCAAAGCGTATTCGCGGAGGATCTAATCGGGGACTTCGAGCACGCACAGCGCGGCACCGACCGCGACTTCGTCGCCCTCGGTGACGAGCGTGCTGACGAGCGTGCCGCCGCGTGGGCACGGCAGCGTGAAGGCGGCCTTGTCCGTCGTGAGTTCGACGAGGTCGTCGCCCGGGCTCAGGTCCGCGCCCGGAGCGGCGAGCCAGCCGGCAACCGTGACGCCTTCGACAGAATCCTCGCCGAGATCGGGGAGCGTGACGTGGATGCGCATTCGCCGGTCTCCTAGAGGCCCGACGCGGCGCGGCGCGCAAGGCCGAGCCGTCGTTGCGCGAAGGGTGTATCGAGCAGCGCCTCGGACCGGTAGGACGAGCGGACGAACGGCCCCGCGACGGCAAACTCGAACCCGAGGGCGTAAGCGGCCGCTTCGTATTCCTTGAATCGGTCGGGATGAACAAACTCGTTCACTTCGATTTGCTTGCCGGAGGGACGCAGGTACTGGCCGATGCAGACGGCTTCGCAACCCGCGTCACGCAGATCGCGGAGTGTCGCTTCGACTTCGGCGGCGGTCTCTCCGTGGCCCACCATCAACGCGGATTTCACGATCGCGCCGTCGGACTCCTCGGCAGCCATACGCAACACGCCCAGCGCGCTTCGGTATTCGAACCGTCGATCGCGCACGCGCGAATACAACCGTTCGACCGTCTCAATGTTGTGGCAGAAGACCTCCGGGCTCGCATCGAGCACGGTGCGCACTGCCGCGCGGTCGCCGCTGAAATCGGAAACGAGGATCTCGACGGTCGTCCCGGGATTCAGGTCGTGGATGGCGCGGATGGTCTGCGCAATGTGGGACGCGCCGCCGTCGGCGAGATCGTCGCGGACGACCGTCGTGACCACGGCGTGGCGCAACTGCATGCGGCGGACCGCCTCGGCGACGTTCTGGGGCTCTTCCGGGTCGTCAAAATCGGGGCGGCCGGAGGGCACGGAGCAGAACGAGCAGTTCCGGGAACAGAGATTGCCCAGGACCATGACCGTCGCCGTACCGCGGGCCCAGCATTCGCCGAGGTTGGGGCAGCGCGCGCTCTGGCAGACGGTGTGCAGGCGCAGCGATTCGACCGTTTGCTTGGTCTTGCCGAAGATGTCCCCGGAGGGCCAGGGACGGCGAAGCCAAGGTGGAAATGTCGAGTGCAACGGGCGATCCGATCGGAATTTACGGCAAAGAAACGCCAAGATTTTACGCGCCTAGTATACCAATGGGCGCTGAGGCGTTCGAATCCGGACGCGGCGTGACGCGCGGGATAGGCGTCCGTCTGTGAAACTGTTAAAATACCGGCGCGGAAGGTGCCGGAATCGGGAGCGGAGCGAGTAGTGAATCGCTATCGTCGAATCGGAATCCTGGGGGTGATCGCTGCGGCCGTGCTCCCCGCGCTGGCGTTCGGCCAGACGGAGTATTACTACAACGGGCCGCGCCGCGTCGACATCGAGATCGCGCGCGACGAGTTGGCCGTACCGCCGATTCCGGGCCGCCGCCTGCCGCTTCAGTCGCTCGCGCTGACGGCACCCGGCGGCAAGATCGACGAACTGCCCTCCGGCGGAGCCCTGATCCGGTTTCAGTCGCCCGCGGCTGATTTGCCTGCGCTGGCAGCGCGTGCGCGGGCCGTGCGCGCGTCGGGAGGCGCAGCGGAGGCCGTGGTTTATCCCGCGAAGACGCCGCCCGACCCATCGTTGCGGGCGACAATTTCGAACCGTTTCAGCGTGAAGCTCAAGGACGGCGCCGGCATAAGCGAGGTGGCGCGTGCGTACGGGTTTCGGATCGTTGAGGCGGTCGAATTCGTCCCGGACGCTTACATTGCCGAGGCGGAATCGGATGAACTGTTGGCCGGGCTGACCCTGGCGAACGATCTGTTCGAATCGGGCCTCGCGGAATTCGCGACACCGCTCGTGTCCTCGCAACAGCAGACCCGTTTCGTCCCCAACGACGCCCTTTTCTCGAACCAGTGGCACCTGCGGAACACGGGCCAGGTTTCGGGATCGATTCCGGGCGAAGACGTGAACGTCGTGGGTGCCTGGGACCTCGTCCGGGGCGCGGGCGTAAACATCGCAATCACGGACACGGGCGTCGTGGTGAACCATCAGGACCTCGCGCCGAACGCGCGGACCGATATCGACATCGACTTCAACGGCGGCGATGACGACCCGACCCCCGCCCCGGGCGTCGGCGGGAACAACCACGGGACGGGCGCAGCCGGAATCGCGGCGGCGCGCGGCAACAACGCGATCGGCGTGAGCGGCGCGGCGCCCGAGGCCGGGATCGTCGGCATCCGGCTCATCGACGGCAACTCGACCGACCAGACCGAAGCCGACGCGATGAACCACCAGGTGGCCGCGGTGTCGCCGTCCAACTACGTGCACGTGAACAGCAATTCGTGGGGCCCGTCTGACTGCGGCTGCATCCTGGGTGACTTCGGCGGGCCGCTGATGGAAGCGGCGCTGGCGAACGGCGTGGCGAACGGCCGCGGCGGCAAGGGAACGGTGTACGTATGGGCCGGCGGCAACGGCCGGCAGTCGGCGGACAACGTCAACTACGATGCGTATGCGTCGAGCCGATACACGATCGCCGTCGGCGCGTCCGGGGCGGACGGGACCGTTTCGTATTACAGCGAACGCGGCGCATCGCTCCTGGTCAATTCGTCATCCTCGTATACCGGGGCCGGCACCACGACGACCTGGTTCCCCAACGGCAACCCGGGCGTGACGAACAACTACACGTCCGCGTTTAGCGGGACGAGTTCGGCTGCGCCGCTGGTCGCAGGGATTGTCGCGCTGATGCTCGAAGCCAATCCGAACCTGGGCTGGCGCGATGTGCAGCATATTCTCGTCGAGACCTCGGAGAAGAACGCGCCGGGCGCCGGCTGGAACGCGAACGGCACGGGCCGGCTGTTCAACCTCGACTACGGTTTCGGGCGTGCGGATGCGACCGCGGCGGTGTTGCGTGCCCTGGATTGGACGCCCGTGCCCGCGAACGCGACGCCGATAAACGCTTCAAAGACGGTCAATACGCCGATCCCGGACAACAACAGCACGGGCGTGATCAGCACGATCACGATTTCCGGTGCGCCGGCCGACTTCTTCATCGAACACGTCGAAATCACGCTGAATGCAACACACACCGATCGGGGCGACTTGTTCGTCATTCTGAAATCGCCGACGGATTCGCAGTCCGTGCTGGCGACGGTCCACGGTGACACCGGCGACAACTACAACGACTGGAAATTCACGTCGGTGGCGCACTGGGGCGAGAACCCGAACGGAGCGTGGCAGTTGACCGTAAAGGACCTGGCGCCGGGGATGCTGGGAGGGTTCAACAACTGGAACATTCGATTCCACGGGTTTCTCAAGGATTTTGGGAACGTATTCGTGGATCCTGCGTACGGCGGTATCGAGGAAGGGACGGCGAACTTGCCATACAACACGCTGCCCGAGGGAAT
The DNA here is from genome assembly GCA_964411925.1 of uncultured Nitrospirales bacterium. Lineage (GTDB taxonomy): Bacteria > Hydrogenedentota > Hydrogenedentia > Hydrogenedentales > VFKU01. The sequence goes on along the minus strand of CAYPNI010000031.1, from coordinate 17,981 downwards.
CACGAACGTCACCACCGGCGGGACGCTGCACGTCAAAGGGGGAATCTACACGACCACGACACTGACCAAACCGATGACCATCGTGACATCGGGCAATTCCGTGACACTGCGCGCGCCCTGAATCGCACGGATGGAACACCTCTGAAACACTGACCCGGATTTCGTGATACACTGCCTATCGGGGGCCCGGAGTACCGTTTCGAACCCAAGCATCCGCTCACGCGGGCGTGAAGTTCCTGTGTTATCATGTGGGTGCATTCGAGCGCCTGTTTTTTGCCTCGGGGCGCGGCGCGCGGCGGACTTTCTGGCGGCGCGCACGGGACGGCCGGGCGAGTTCGAGAGGCACGAGGGGAGAGCGTGATGAGCAACGTAACAACGGGGGATCTCTCCGGTTCACTGTCTGACGATCCCAAGAAATCGGGACTGCTCGGACGATTCAGCGCGAAACTTCAGGATGCGGTGCAACAGGGCCGTTCGGACGATCCGTTGCGCCGACCCGCGGAAAACCTGGCCAAGGAAGCGGCGCTTCCCGCGGACGATATGGCGATCCGGCAGGGACAGACCATTGTCCTGCAACGGATGATCGTGCCCGAGGGCGTGGTGATTGAAGGCACGATGTCGAGCAATTCGGACACGCAGGTGGCCGGCCGCATCGACGGCGACGTCCGGGTCGAAGCGCGTCTGGCGCTCGAGCCGACGGGCGTGGTGAAGGGGAAAATCCACGCGGCGGCGTGCAGCGTTCGGGGCAAAGTCCACGGGGACATCGAGGCCATGCAGGACCTGAACGTTGGGGAAACGGGCCTCATCCAGGCGGACGCCATAGCAGGCAAGGACATGGTTATCGCCGGCGAAGTGAACGGTAACGTCAAGTGCGGTGGGCGGTTACGACTGACGTCTACCGCCCGCCTGACCGGGAATATCCGCGCACGGACGCTCGTTTTGGACGATGGCGCGCTCTTCAACGGGACGTGTAACATGACGAAACCCGCCCCGCACCAGGGGGATTCCAAGAAGGGCTGAACCGCGCCTTCAAGGAGTTCTCGACTGTGATGCCGTTCTTCGATCCCACGATGATTCTGGTATTGCCGGCGCTCGCGCTGGCGATTTATGCCCAGGCGAAAGTACACAACGCGTACCGGCACTATGCGGGCGTGTTTACCCGGCGCGGCATGACGGGCGCGGAAGTCGCCGCGGAAATCCTGCGGGGCGAAGGTATCTCGCTCACGAACCGCCCGGGCGACTATGCGGGCGGTACGGCGTGCGCGCTCGAGGCGACGCCGGGCAAGCTCACCGACCACTACGACCCGCGCACGCGGACGCTGCGATTGTCCGAGGACGTGTACTACGGCAAGAGCGTGGCGGCGGCCGGCATCGCGGCGCACGAAGTGGGCCATGCGATCCAACATGCGCGGTCGTACGCGCCGCTGGCGCTGCGCGGCATCGTCTACCCCGTATGCAACATCGGGACAGTATTTGCGTGGCCGCTGTTTTTCATCGGCTTCTTGATGGCAAGCCCGATGCTGCTCAAGGCGGGCATCGTTTTGTTCAGCCTTGCCGTGTTCTTCACGGTGCTGACGCTTCCGGTCGAGTTCAATGCGAGTTCGCGGGCGATGAAGGCGCTTGCGAGCGGCGGCCATCTGGACGACGAGGAACTGGCCGGCGTGCGCAAGGTGCTGCAGGCGGCGGCGCTGACCTATGTTGCGGCGGCGGCCATGGCGATCCTGCAACTCGTTAGGATGCTCGTTCTCGCCAACCGGCGCTAGATCGCGCCGGACGCTTCAGTGAATCCTCGGGCGTTCTGCCCGTTATCGTCATCGCGATCGTAATCGCTATGCTTAAGCCCGTGATTCAGAATGGTCCTCGAGGCATTTTCGGGCACGACAACGATGACGAGCGCCGCCGCTGATTTGCTAGTAACCCGGAGTTTGAGAGGCCGCGCCTGCGCTTTCCTGCTCGTTTCGCTCGCGACCTGCGCGGCGCCCTCGTTCTCGCAGGATGAGACGACCCGCACGGTCAAGATTGTCGCGGACGCGTGCGCGCCCGGTACGACGCCGGCCTCGCGCGACGAGGCGCTGCGGCTGGCGCGCGAGGAAGCCGTCTGGCTTTGGCTCGAGGGCAGCCTCGGACCCGCGCGCGACGAGGCCTTCGCGCCGCTGATGGATTATCTCGATACGTACACGGCCTCGTCGCGGATCATGCAGGTCCGGGCCGAAGGCGGGCGCACGTGCGTCGAGGCGGAGGTATTCCTGTACGAGTGGCCGTTGCGTACCGACGCCGCGACGGTCCTCATCAAGACGCGGCGAACGCCCCCGTCCGTTGCATTCCTCCTCATCGACAACGACGCCGCGGCGGGCGCCCGCCGGTTTCAGGAAAATGCTGCGTTCGCGGAGAAAATTGTCGACGCGTTTCGCGCGAAGGGATTTCGAATCGTCCCTCCGGCGTCTTCGCGTGCCGCGTTTGGCGAACGCGAGATGCTTGCCATCCTGGAAGCCGGGCCCGCCGCCACGGCCCGGTTCGGATCGGATCTCAACGCGGATGCTGTTGTGTCGATCGAGGGCCGCATGTCGGTGCGCGACGACGGGAGCGGCACCGGGACGCTGCGCGCGCGGGCCGAGCTGGCGTTGCTCGTCGTGAGTTCCGAGGACGCGGCCGTGTTCGACAAGGCGAATGTCGCCGCCGAAGTGACCGCGGCCGACGCACCGACCGGGCTCGAATTTGCGCTCAACGACGCGCTGTACAAGATCCGGGATCGCTCGGCGGTGGCGGCCGTGCTGGCGGCACGCGGGACACCCGCCGACCGGTTCGATCTCACCATCGAAGGCGTGCGCGATCTCAACTCTGCTGAGCGAATCGCGCAGGGGTTGCGGGCGTTTCATGGCGTTTCGGAGGCGGATGTGCTGGCGACGCGGGACGGCGTGGCGCGGATCCGCTTTCAGTACGGCGGGAAAATCGCGACGGTGGTCGATTTCCTCGAGGCCGGCGGCGCGGGCGCGGCGATGCACGCGGTGCGCGTGGTGGACCACGAAATGCACTTCAAGCTCGGGTCGTAGCCGGGTCGCCGGTTGGATAAGCGCCGGTGCAGGCGCTAGAATCCGTTGTCGCTACAGAACTTACAGCCGCGTCCCGGACCCGATCGACCGCCCGCGCATGCCGAAGATCAGCCTCGTCACCAGCGTCTACAAGACGGCGCGATTCCTTCCCGAACTCTACGAACGTGGCCGGGCCGTGCTCGAGCGCTGCGCGGACTCGTACGAGATGGTGTTCGTGGATGACGGGTCGCCGGACGACGCGCGGGGCGTCGTGCTCGATCTGATCGAGCGCGACCCGAACGTGCGGCTGGTCGAGCTTTCGCGCAATTTCGGCCAGCACCGCGCGTTGATGACGGGACTCGAACACGCCACCGGTGACCTGATTTTCATGATTGACGCGGACCTCGAGGAACGCCCCGAATTACTCGAGGAGTTCTACCAGGTGATGCACGCGCCGGACGTCGATGTGGATGCGGTGTACGGCGTCATGCGGCGGCGAAAGGGCGGGGCGTTTGAGCGCGGGACGGGGGCGGCGTTCTACTGGCTGATGGACCGCGTCGCATCCGTGGATATTCCGCGGGACATTCTGGGTGCACGGCTGATGACGCGGCGCTTCGTGGATGCACTGCTGCTGCACGACGAGGCCGAACCCTACATCGGCGGGCTGATGGCCCTGACCGGATTCCGGCAGGTCGCGGTCCCGTGCGACAAGACATCGCGCGGCGCGTCGTCGTATACGCTCCGGCGCAAACTGAAGCTGGCGTCTGACGCGATCTTCGGGTTTTCGACACTGCCGCTGACCGCCATCGCGGTCACGGGCGCCTTCCTGACCGCGGCGGCGATCGTCCTGGGAATTTTCGGGATGCTGATCGGCGTGCTGTCCGGCGACGGCCTGCCTGATGCGGCTGTCTTGATGCTCTGGTCCGTCTGGTTTCTCGGCGGTCTGCTCATCCTGAGCGTCGGCATTGCCGGCACCTACGCGGGGCGCGCGCTGGTGCAGGCACGGCGGCGGCCCGTGACGATCGTAAAGCGCGTGTACGGCGGCGAGGATTGAGCGCCGCGATGTACCGCGTGTTTGTGTTCCCGACGGTGAACGAGGTGGGGCTGGAAATCGTCGAGGCGCTGCGCAAGAGCAACAAGATCGCGTTGTTCGGCGGAAGCAGCTACGACGTGACACACGATCCGGCGCGGCTGATGCTCCACCGTTTCGAGCGGTGTCCGGGGTACGACGAGCCGGGATTCGAAGCGGATTTCCGCGGCATAATCGACCGGCTCGAAATCGACCTCGTCTTTCCGGCGTGGGACAAGCTGATCGGCCTCTTCGCGACGTGGAAACCAGGCCGCGCCCGATTCGTCGTGCCGAATGCGACGACGGCGCAACTGGTGTTGTCCAAGCGCGAGACCTACGCGGCGCTGGCGGGCGTCGTAAAGACCCCCCGCGTGTTCGCGGCGGACGAACGGCTGAAGTTTCCGGCTTTCGCGAAGCCCGACCGCTCCAGCGGCTCGAAGGACGCGATTCGGATCGACAACGACGGCGAGCTTGCAGCGGCGCACAGGCGCGGCCTGATCGTGTGCGAGTATCTGCCCGGACGAGAGTACACCGTGGATTGCCTCAACGACCTGAACGGCAGATTGCTGCTCGCCAACCCTCGGCTCCGCGGGAAACTCGGCGCGGGCATCGCCCTGGGTTCGCGGGACGACGGACGGACCGAACTCGTCGAGCTGTGCAGGAAGATCGCCGGGGCGCTGCGAATCGAAGGGCCTTGGTTCGCGCAATTCAAGGAAGACGGCGACGGCGCGCTGACGCTGGTGGAAGTGAACACGCGCATTGCGGGATCCAGCGGATTTACGCGGCTGGCCGGTGCAAACATTCCGTTGATGTCGGTTTTCATGTTTATGGGCAACGACGTGTCCGTGCCGCCGTTGAAGCCCGGCCTGACGGTGAACCGCAGCCTGGGCAGCCTGGTCGAGGGTGTCCCGTTTTCGTGGGTTATATGGGACCTCGATGACACGCTGGTGCGCAAGGACGGCAAGGCCGACCCGGAATCGGTCGCCTGTCTGCTCGATTGCCACAATCGCGGGAAACGGCAACTGCTCGTGACCAAGAACCCCGCTCCGGAGGAAACACTCGCGCGGCTGCACATTCCTCGCGTCTTCGAGGCGATTTATCAAACCGGCGCGAAGGTGGACGAGATTCTTCGCGCGATTCGATCCCACGCGATCGATGTGGACGATTGTATCGTCGTCAATGACTCCTTCACCGAGTTGTTCGAATTGCACCAGCGAGAGCCGCGGCTGCGCACCGTGACGCCGGACGCACTGGCCGCACTGGGCCGGGAGGGCGTCTCCTGAGCGCAGAAGCGCGGACCGTGTGCGTGGCGTGCGGCGGCCCCTCGACCTATTTCGGGCCGCGCGAGGGCTACACGTATTGCCGGTGCGAATCGTGTGGCTCGCTGCAACTCGAGCCGATCCCCAGCGCGGCCGAGCTGGCGCGCGCGTATCGCGACGACTACGCGCGCTCCGGGCACATCGATCGCGACCCGGAGACGTGGACAGCGGCGGCCGAGCCGCACTATCGCGGCGTCCTGCAGACGCTGGCGGCGCACGGCGTGCGTGGCCAGGTAATCGACTACGGCGGCGGGTGGGGAGGGCTGTGCCGCATGCTGATTGCGGCGGGTATGGACGCGCGCGTGGTCGAGCCATCGGCCGAGATGGCGGCGTACTGCGAGCACGCGGGGATTCCCGTGACGCACGGCGGCCTCGAAACGCTGCGGACCGGGGAAGTGTCCGCGCTCGTGCTCGTCGGTGTATTCGAGCATCTGCCGGAGCACGCGGCGTGGCTCGAACGCGCGCACGAGGTCATTCAACGCGGCGGACTGCTGGTCGTGATGCAGCCGACGGCGGGATGCGCCGCATTTCTGGGGACCGTGCTGCGATTGGGGCGGAAGGACGCGGAACTGCCCGCGCTGCATCAGACGTTTTGTCCGCCGTGGCACACGGCGCTGTTTTCGATCGACGGCATGACGCGCCTCGCCGAGACGAAGTCGTTTCGGCTTGTGGAAACCCGGCCGGGCCTGCCGGGGAGCGCACGGGGCTGGCTGGGCATTGCACAGCGCGCGCTCGGGGCGGTGAACCGGTTCGGCTGGGCGGTTGCGGGCACGAGATGGCCGCTGTGCGTGACGCACATCTTCGTGTTTCGGCGCGTATAGACGAGACGCGCGGAAGCGGCTACTTCGCGGCGGCCTTCTTGCGAGAACCGCGCGGAGCCTTGGCGAATTTTCCGGCCTTGATGTAGCGCGCGCAGACTTTTACGCGGCGCACGCGGCCGTTCTCGTCAACGATGCGAATCCGTTGCAGGTTCGGGCGCCACTCGCGCGTGGTGAGGCCGGTGATCTTCGTACCGACGCCGCCTTCTTTTTTCGGCTTGCCGCGCTTGACGACGCGCTTGCCCAGCATGCGGCCTTTGCCGCTGTAGTCGCACCGACGTGACATGTTCCAACCTCTCGGAAATTTCGTGGGTGAAAACGCTTGAGTGATATACTCTTAACTCAAGGAGTGGCAAAGACTAACACATGATTGGACGGGGTTTCAAGCGCGCGGCGGCGGTGGCGGCCGTGTTGGCCGCGGCGGGCTGCGCGGGGATGGGTGAGCGGGTCGGCCGGGCCGATTTGCCGGTCGGCGCTCCCTCGGTCGACGAGTTGCTGCGTGACCTGGCGCAGAACGATACCCGGATCCAGAGTTTCCGGTCGGGCGGGACCTTTCAGATCGAGTCGCCCGATCTCGAGGCGATTCAGCGGTTTCGCGGCTTCATCGTGTTCGAGAGGCCGGACCATCTCTACGTGCAGGGCAATCACCGTATCACCAATATCCCCGTGTTCAAGCTGGCGTGCAACGGGCCGGAATTCATCATGGAATTTCCCGGCAGCATGGACCAGAGCTTCTACCAGGTCGAGGGCGAGCAGTTCGAGGACGTACCGTTCTCGGTGTCGCCGTCGGACATTGCGCGCGAGATGTTTCTGCCGGAAGAGTGGGGGGCGCTTCGCCCGCGGGATGCGCGTGTCGTGGGCTACGACTCGCAGACGCAGACCGCGACGCTGGCCGTGGGGCCGGCGGGTGCGCCCCGGCGCGTCGTGGACATGGTGCGCGTCGATGCGGCGGACCCGCGCTGGGTCGCGCGGCGGGACACGCGATTGAAGGACGACGGCGGCGTGCTGGCGATCACGACGCTGGAGGAGTACACGAACGTGGACGGCGCGCTGTTCCCGACGAAGGTAGACGCGATGTTCCCCACTGAGGCGACTCGCATGACGTTTGAGATGAGCCGCGTGCGGCTCAACCTGGACGTGGCCGGCGAATACTTCGAAGTTCGTGAGCGCGCCCGCGAACTAAACCTTTCCGGCCGGAACGCCGCCGCGCCGGCTGACTGAGCGCGATCGCTTTATGGAACCCTCAGACCCGACGCCCGCTGCCGACCTAGACGTAGTGGGCCAAACGCCGGAGGAACTGAGCGCGGCGCTGGGGATCGAAGCCTACCAGGGCCGGCAGATTTTCCGCTGGATTCACCAAAAACGCGTGCTCGATTTCGCGCGGATGACGGACCTCTCCAAAGCGCTGCGCGAGCGGCTGGCGGCGGAGATCCGGCTGACGGCGCTGCGGCTCGTCCGCATGGACGCCTCGGGCTCGACCGATACCCGCAAGGCGCTGCTCGCGCTGCCCGATGGCGAGACCGTCGAGGCCGTGATGATCCCGTCCCGCGATCGCGTGACGTTGTGCGTCTCGACACAGGTGGGGTGTCCAATCAAGTGCAGTTTTTGCGCGACGGGTCTTTCGGGCTACGCGCGGAATTTGTCGGCGGGCGAGATCGTCGCGCAGGCACTCTATCTTTTGCAGGACTTCGAACTCGGCGGCCGGACGCCGAACATTGTTTACATGGGGATGGGGGAGCCGTTCCGAAATTACGACGCTACGACGAAGTCGATCCGGCTGTTGATGCACCCCGAAGGCCTGGGCATCGGCGCGCGGCGGATTACCGTAAGCACGGCGGGCGACGTGCCGGGGATAGAACGATTCGCGCGGGAGAACTGGCAGGTACGGCTGAGCGTGTCGCTGCATGCGGCGAACGACGAATTGCGCGACGTTCTCGTGCCGCTGAACCGCCGTTACAACCTCTCTCGGCTGATGGGAGCCGTGGACGATTACCTCGCACGGACGGGCCGGCAAATCACGTTCGAATGGACGCTGCTGGCGGACGTGAACGATACGGAGGAGGCCGCGCGCGAACTCATCGAACTCATCGGTCCGCGCCACATCCATGTCAATCTGATTCCGTTCAACCCGGTTGCCGGAACGGGCTACACGGCGCCAGGACGAAAGCACGCCGAAGCCTTCCGGGCACGGCTTGAACGAGCGGGCGTGAGCGCGACGCTGCGCCTCGAGCGGGGACAGGACATTTCAGCCGCGTGCGGACAACTACGTCGGCACGCGCTGGAAGCGGGCGGCCGCGAAGACGCTTCTATTCGAGCACGATAACGAAGGCGTCGCGGAAGGTGTACTTCGATTTCAATTCGTCGCGCGTGCGTTCCGCGCCGGCCTTGTCGTCGAACCGGCCCACGACGACCTTGCAAAGCCGGTCGCCGTCGATGGGAATAATGGTGGCCTTGTACGGGGAGCGCGCTTCGATGTCGCGCTTGACGCCTTCGGCGCGCGGCCGCGCGACAGCAATGATTTGCACGCCGTACTGCAGCTTCGGCGATTTCGATGCTACGACGGTGGGCTTGGGCGGATCGGTCTTGGGTGGATTGGCCTTGGGCGGTTCAGGCTTGATCTCGGCCGGGGCCGCGTCAGCGGGCTTCGTCTCGGCGGATTTAGCTGGCTCGGGCAGCGGCGCGGGCGGCGTCACGACGACGACGCGGTCGCCGGCCGACGCGGAGGGGGTAACGGCGCCGGCATCGGGCAAATCTTCGACGGTCGATGAGGCCGGCGGTACCGCGGCGGCGCCTGAACCGGTCGCATCGGCCGCGGCGTCCTGAGGCTTGGGCGCGGACGGTTCGACCATGTTGGGCGGCGGGCGATCTTCCGGCCGGAGCCCGTTATCCGCGGGCCGCACGGGCGGGCGTTCCGCCGTGGAAGGCGGCGGCGCCACGGCGCGCGCATCGGGGCCGCCGGCCGCGTCCGGCAGGCCGGCCAGGGTCTCGTCGCGCAGCGTCGGGTCGAACTTGCCGATGAGCACGCCGAGCAGGAAACAGCCGAGGCCGAACATCAACAGGATGCACACGCCGATGACGAGCTGCCCGGTGGACAGCTCGGCGGTGTACCGGTCGCGCTCGACCGCTGACTTAGATCGGCGCGAGCTCACTCGTGGATTCACCATTTGATTCACTTTCCACCTGGGAGGGTGTGTCACCCTCATCCAGCGTGCCCTCGATTTCGGCGAGCCGGCGCAATAGCTCCTGGCGTGCGCGCTCGAGTTCGCCCGTGGTCAGGTTTGGATCATGGACTTCGATGAGCCGGTTTCCGATGCGATCGGAGAACAGGAACACGACGGCATCGGTGTCAGGATCGGCGGTTTGCTTGATAAACCGGAACACTTTCTGGCGCCGGAGCAGTTGGCCCGCGAGATACGCCAGCGCGATCGCCGCGCGGCCGCCGCTCTCGGCGCTCTCATAAAACACCTGGCGCAGCGGAGAAAAAACTTCGGCGGGCTGCTGTTCGAGCACGCGGGGATCCTGAAATTGCGCGGACCACATGCAAAACGCGGCCTCGGAGCGGGCGTCGCTCCAGCATCCGGGGCAGAAATCCTCGCGCAGAAGTCCCTCGTCGCCGCGGCGCATGGACGAGACGATTCGTTGCTCGTGTTCAAACGCCGCCTGGCAACTGCAACACCGGTGCGCGCTTTTGCTGATCTTGATCTCCATGATCAATCGCGGTCCGACTTGCGGACGTGGCTCCCCCGTTGCGTTCTACTTATCGCCGCCCCCGACGATGCCGCCCCCAATCTTAAGGAGGTCGACCAGAATCTTGCGCGGGAAATCGATCAGGCTGATCGTTTCGCGCGTGACCTCAAGAGCGCCGCTCATCAACGTTACACGGGCGGGCGGAAGCTCTTCAACCCGGCCCTGCGGGTTGAACGTGGGACCGCCAATCTGGAAGGTGAGCTCGATCGGCGTGCCGGACAGTCGATGGCCCGAAATATTGAAGTTTGAGGCCATCACGGGGATGCGCGCGGCGGTGTCGGGCGAGACGGCCACCTTGAGGCGGTAGTCCATGTCGCCGTCGCGGATGTACTGACCGGAGCCCTCGGCCACGAGCGTGTCTGAGTCGAGGTACAAGTTCGGCGATTTGACGGTATCGCTGAGGAACTCCACGTCTGATCGCAGGAGGCGGAAATCGAGCTTGGGTGGCATCGCGGAGAGATCCGTCTGCATTCGGCCTTCGAGGAGATCCGCCAGATAGTCCGCGCTGAACCGGCCATTGCGCACCTCAAACTTGCCTTTGCCGTTCAACGTGTTGGGGTCGTCACGGTCTACGGTGTAATCGACACCACCGGAGATCGTGCCCTCGAGTACTCGCGGCAGCTTGAGATGATCGAGCAGGTATTCCGCAGGGACGTCGGCCCAGGCGACGGTCGCCCGATAGGTGTGGTCGGTCCGGTCGCCGTCGTAGGTCCCCTCGATCGTCCCGTCGCCGACGAGCGCGCGATAGGGGCTGATCCCGTTTTGTTGCGCGTTGGAGTACGCGCGGCCCTCGAACTCGCGCCCTTTCCACGGAGGCAACTCCATCGCGCGCGCGTGAATGTCCAAGGTCCATTCTCGCTCCGGCCTCTCCCAGCCGGGCGGCGGCTGGACCGCGACCAGCCAGGTCTTGCCGAGCGATGGCACGTTTAACTGCTCGGCGTCTATGCGCGCGGTCGCGCGGGCGGGGACGCGGCGGTTCCGGTCGGTCTGCAACTCGAACTCGACATTAAGCCCACTGGCGACGATCGGGGCGGGCTCGCCGTCTGTGATGGCCGTCAGCGTGAGATTGTCGATGAGGCCCCCGAAACGCTGGCGAATGATCGAGTAATCGTCGGGGTCGTGATCGAATTCGAAATGCGCGTTCGTCGCCACGCCCCCGGTGGCTCGGTAGGGTACGACGGCGAGCCGCGCGGCGGTATTCACGTCGATGTGGCTGGAAGTGGCGCGCACGGTGTCGATGTCCCAGCCGGATTCTTTCTGCGGATTGCGCACGAGGGCCAGCTCGGCGTCCAACTGAGACGAGGCGACGTTGGCCGTGGCAGTGACGCGGATTTTGGTTTCGGGGTCGATCTCGGCGCGGATATGGCCGATCGCGCCGACACCGGGGTCCTTCCGAAGCCACCATTCGTATTGGATGTCGGCCTGCGTGGCGTCCACGTCGGCATCGACAACAATATTGCCGTTCTCGCGTTTGGCCTCGCCGCGCACCGAGGCGGCACCGGCGAGTTGCACGTGCCGAATCGCGTCGTTGAGCGCGGTATTCTCGATGCCGGCCAGCGTGCCCTCGAAGCGAATGCGGCCGTCTCCGGTGGCGAGGTCGATTTCACCGTCGCCGACAAACGTGTTCCCGCTGGACACCGCGTTCAGCGGCTGGATCGACATGAGGTTGTTGTCGATGGTGACGTGGCCGCGCAGCGACTCGGCCGCGATGCCCCAGCGCTCGTAGGGGATCTTTCCGTCCGCGACGTCGAACGAGAGGCGCACGTCGCGCGAATAGGAGTCCCACGCGCCCTCGATCTGCCTCAGCGCGAGGCGGATCGGCGGCCAGGACTTGTCGTCCGGCTCGAACTCGAAGGAACCCGATCCCGCGCGGGTCTCTCCGCGAAACACCGGCGCTTCCGTATCGCCGGTAAGGGTCACTTCGAGTTCATTGGGCTGATCGAGGATCAGATCCATGCGCCCGAAATCCTCGAATTCACCTTCGAGCGTATAGTCGAGAATCTCGCGGATCGGGATGCGCTGCGCATACAAGCGCAGATCGAACTCGGGGCGCTCCGTTGCGAATGAAATCGCCCCTTCAACCGAACCGTCCACTTGCCCCGTCTCGGCCTTGGCGGTCGTAAGATAGAGGTTTCGATCGTCGATGGAGTACGTCGCATTGACGGTGATCGTGCCGGTGACGGGATCGAGGAATTCGGGCTGGTCGCGCACGATGACATTCTCAAATGGCGCGTCCACGGTCACCATGATCGATCGATTGGGGCGACCGTTGATCCAGATCGTCGGGTGGACCGATCCGCCGGTGACGATGTGGCGATCGGCGGGCAGGACGACGTTCACGTCGTCTGCGGTGATCAGGTCGGTCTTGACCTGCAGGTCGAAATCTTCGAGCGACTCCATCGCCAGACGCACGCGCAATTGCTTGCGTAAATCGCCGCGGAGATTCCCGCCCAGTACGGCGCGCAGCTCGTTCGCGTCCACCGGCCGATCGACGTCAAAATCGAAATGGTCGATGCCGAGTTTTGTGTCGCCGACGATGTTGTGAATATCGAGCGTACAGTTCTGGCCCGTAATGCGGAACGGGGCGCCGCGAGACACCTTGAAGGGAATCACATCGTCGAATTTCGGCGCTTCTTCCGAGTACCACGTGGCGTCGGCGGGGCGCTGCAGCAGAATCGTGGAATCATCCAGCACGATGCGCTGGACGGTCACGAGGCCGTAGAACAGGTCGGCGAGATCGATGTGGATGTAGGCGTCGGGTGTGGCGAACTTGAGCACGGGCCCGTGCTCGACGGGGAACTCGACGCGCAACTCCTCGATACGCAGGCCGCGCAGGCCATTGACCGAAACGTCGCCCATGGCGAGGCGCGCGCCGAAGCGCTTTTCGAGGTCGGCGGCGACGTCCGCGCGGAAGGCTTCGAGTTGATACTTGATGGAGAGGACGCCGAAAGCGAAGGCGACCGTAACGATGAGCAACAGCAGTAGACCGATGCGGGCCCCGCGCGTGAGCGGCAGATCCTGCTCGCGCTCGGGATAGGCCGCGGGTTTACTCGCCGTCGTCGCCACTGTCCTCCTTGCCATTGGACGAGGCGGGCGCGCCGGTCCAATTGGCGCCGCGCCGCTCGAGGATCTGCTTTCGGAGCGTCACGCAGATCTCGGGATGCTCGCGCAGATACTGGCGGGTGTTCTCGCGGCCCTGGCCCACGTTTTCACCCTCGTAGGCGAACCAGGCGCCGCTCTTCTGGATGAGTTTCTCTTCGATGGCGAGGTCGAGCAGATCGCCCTCGGTCGAAATGCCCTCGGCCCACAGGATGTCGAACTCGGCCTGGCGGAAGGGCGGGCTGACCTTGTTCTTGACTACCTTGACGCGGACCCGGCTGCCGACGGCGATGTCGCGTTCCTTGATTTGCGCGATGCGGCGCACGTCGAGCCGGACGCTGGAATAGAACTTGAGTGCGCGGCCGCCGGGGGTGGTCTCCGGGCTGCCGAACATCACGCCGATTTTTTCGCGGATCTGGTTGATGAAAATGACGAGCGTGTTCGAGCGGCTGATCGACGCGGTGAGTTTGCGCAGGGCCTGGCTCATCAGGCGCGCCGTGAGGCCCACGTGCGCGTCGCCCATCTCGCCTTCGACCTCGGCCCGCGGCACCAGGGCGGCCACGGAGTCGATGACGATCACGTCCACGGAATTGCTGCGCACGAGTGTCTCGCAAATCTCCAGCGCCTGCTCGGCCGTGTCCGGCTGTGAAACGAGCAAGTTGTCGATATCCACGCCGATCTTTTGGGCGAAAGTCGGGTCGAGCGCGTGCTCCGCGTCGATGAAACACGCGATGCCGCCCTCTTTCTGGGCACTGGCGACCGCGTGCAGCGCGAGCGTCGTCTTGCCGGACGATTCCGGGCCGAAAATCTCGACCACGCGGCCGCGGGGGAGTCCGCCCACGCCGATGCACAGGTCAAGCGAGAGGCTGCCGGTCGAAATCGCCGGAATCTCCTTGATAAAGCTCTCGTCGCCCAGGCGCACGAGCGTGCCGCGGCCAAACTGCTTTTCAAGCTGGGAGACGGCGACGTCCAGCGCTTTGAACTTGGGAGAGGCGGTATCGGACTGTTTAGTGGGCATGACGGGCTCCTCGGGAAAGTACTGAAAAAATGTTCACCACGCGCCGATAATGCCATAACCCCCTGGAGGTGTCAAGACCCGTTAACGCGGTCCCCTGTAATGCCTCGACCTCAATTGTACGTCCGCAGGCCGTGAGAATTCCACGCGGGGCGGTAAGTTGAAGGCGGGGTTATTGTTCGAAACGTGGCCAGACGGGCGGAGAAAGGCCCAAGTCGCGGCCTTCCCGACGCGAGTACTGCGTGATACCGAGGCTGACCAAGTTGCTGCGGGACCGCCTCATACCTAGGCGGTTCCCAGCCGGTAATACCCTCGTCGAAGAAGGCCAGAACCTCTGGCCGCTGACTTACATTGCACCTGACGAGGTATTGGGACATTAAAAACACCCCTGTGTGAACTGCTAACCCCCGTAGGCCGTCGGGAGAGCGTGGGAAACGTTCATACCGTCTGTAAAAGGTCATTTCGGTGGCCCCAGGAAACGTAATGGCGGCGCTTGCCGAATTACCTTTCGTGAGGCAGCCGAGCGGCGGATTCCGAGACGATGGTGTATTTGGACTCGTAGTGGCGTAGTGTATAGCAGCTCGACAAAGGGTGCCGCTCCGGGAGATTCAAAATGCGAGATACCATGAGCATACGGATTTTTCTTGTGGTTCCTATGTTGTCTGCATTAACCCTCGCATATTCGGACGTCGAGCCAACGTCCGTAAAAAGTCAGATAGTACTTTGCGTCGAACAGACAACCATCACCACCAAGAAGGAAGTGTGCTACGTAATCGACACCAAGAGTGGTGCGGAAGCCATAGAAGTTACCGTCGGCGCGGGGGTGCATTGGGATCCGCCAAGTGGACGCTGGCTGGTGGGAGGTTCGGCAGAATTCATGCTGGAGAGCACCATGCGGTTTCCGACCGGGACTGCCGTAGCGGATGCAATCAAGAGTGCTCAGAAGAAATTGATGGTGCTTTTGACTGATGAAAAAGTAGCAAAGATTCTGAAGTCGGAAGGGTATGACTACGATCCAGAGAAACTACTAAAGAAGGATTTTGCAACGTACATCTGCCCGAAAGACGATGACCTCTTGAAGGAACTGGATCGTCTGACTGGCGATGCGAAAATAAAGAGACTGCCGTTGGACAAATGACTGCTCCGGTAGTGTCTACATCAAAGGCACACCACAAAAAACGGAGGCAATCAAATGAGAGCAGGTGGGTGCGGGTCGCTTCATGTTGTCATAACCGTAGTTTTTTCTGTTACGAATGCAGTGGCGCAAAGCAGCTCAGATGCTTTCCGGAAGTTAAACTTGGATGCCACGGTTGAGGCGGCGATTCGCTATCCGGACTACGAAATTTTGGTCAGCCCCGGAAGGCTTGGGGATCTTGAGCTTGGTGATGGCTTTGATATGCGCGACCCGCTTTTCCCTAAGAGGCAGCCACTCTCTCCGTTTACCAAGAAACAAAAAGCATCTCTGGACGCGGAGAACGTTTCTCTGTCAGTCATGTACTTAGAAGAATCCTTTGCCGAGCATGTGAAGAAAGAAGCGAGATTCCTCTCGGCGTATTTTAGCGCGAAGTTCTTTCTTGGGAGTGCGAAAGCATCGATAGAAAAGGCGCAGGAGGTTCTTTCGAGCGAAAAGGTCGCCTATGTGCAACTGATTTACGAAGGACCTACAAGTAAGATCGACGGCGCGAAACTGAAACTTAGCGGGAAACTTAAGAGCGACGACCCGATGGGTGATTCTACGATCGAACGTGACAAGAGCGCTCTACTTGCGTTCCTCGAGAGTTACGGTAGTCATTTCGTAAGTGAAATCGACTATGGTGGATTGATAGTCTTTCGCGCGACAACCACGCAGACCGACGAGAGCTCCACCGACAAGATGGCAGCTTCATTGAGGTCAGCGGCGTTGGGTGTCAAGGGGGGCGCACAGCTTGAACAGACACACAAAGACACACTTATCGCCAACAATGCGAGCCTTCAAATAGTGTCCGGAGGCATAGTTCGCCCAGACAAAGATACATTGAACATAGATGTCGCTCAAGTGATCAGTGCTATCGACAACTTGAGCGCCGCAAATCTGGAGCTGAAGCCCGGTCCGGTGCGGATTCGGTTGAAATCGTACTGGCCGTTCTTAGTCGACCGAAGAGAGGGATACCCTGTCGCGAGATTTTTTCAATCTTTGGGAACGGTCGACGCTGTCGATGCGGGGCTACGAGTTTCCGTAACGCCAGTCAAAGTGACCTCAATCGGGTGGAGGGACCCAAGTCACAAAGTAAGCGTGTCCTTGTGGATGTTCGGTAGCAGTGAGCGCACTGTTATCGATTCGCAGGGGCTAAGTACACTTAGTTTCACCAATCAGATGCGAACGATTCCTTTGAATGAGGAGGCCGGCGAGATCGTAGCTTTTGTTTCGCGGGATAAAAAGGACATTTCTGTATTTTCACGAGTGAAGTCTCGGGGCGGTTTCGAAATTGTTGGTGGAGAAAAAGATAAAGACGGGAATTCGCAGCGCACCCAATTCGAGAATCATCCATTGCCGACGACTTTTCCGTACGAATTTGAAGCTCCGTATCTGTTTACTGATCTGAACGACTATGGTAGGAATTCCGAAGGAATCCAATTTCACGTAAAGATTGAAGTGACTGACGAGAGTCTTGAGCCGTAGTCCGCGACTACTAGTATTCATCAGTCGTCGATTCATGAGTTGTCAATAGATAATTCTTATCGTCGCCGCATCCTTCGGGCGGCTTTTGCGCCGGTCGTAGAGCCGCGTCGTGCTCAAGCGCGTTGGTGGCACCCGTTGCGCGTAGAGAATGCGCGGAGAACGATTCAAGATCAATTCCCGCCGCAGCGGCATAGGGTCGGAGGACCTCGTCGATAATTCCTGGCCGTGGCCGGCCGCCTCGATGCACTTCATCTCGTTCCAGTATACTTTCACCGCGCACTCGGCAGGCGCGAATTTGGCGCGATCGCGGGGGAAACATGCTCGGAACGGCGTTAATCGTGGTAGGTCTGTTGGCGGCGTCGCCTGGGCCCGTGGCGGAGTTGGACGGGGCGGGCGTGGATGCCTATCTCAAGCGGCTCTGGGTGGAGTGTCCGACTTTCGACGCGCGGCTGGGGCGGGTGCTCGAGGACACGATCGGGACGCCGTATTTCGACGGGCCGCTGGGCGAGGGGCCGACGGGCCAGTACGACCAGGACCCGCTGGTTGACCTGACGCGGGCGGACTGCGTGACGGAGGTAGAGCAGGCGATTGCGCTCGCCGGCGCGAAGACCTATCCCGAGTTCTTCGAGCTGCTGCAGAAGATTCGTTACAAGGACGGCGTGATCGACTTCGAATCCCGCAACCATTTCATGGTGACCGATTGGCTGCGGAACAACACCTTTTGCGAGCCGGTGACGGCGACGCTGGGCGTGCCGACGGCAACCGTGACGCGCACGATCAGCCGCAAGGCGTTTTTCGAGCTCGTGAAGGCGCCGGGAGTGGGGGCGGACACGCCGGACGAGACGGTGACGTTCGAGTACATCCCGTCCGCGGCGGTGGACGACGCGGAGGGCGCGATCCCGAACAACTCGCTCGTCGTCTTCGTCGGCCGCAAGCCGGAGTGGCTGTTCGTGCTCCACTGCGGCGTCTACGTCCGCGACGCGCAGGGCAACGGCCGTCTGATGGAAGCCAGTTCCAAACTCGGCTCCGTCGTGCCGTTCGACCTCGGCGACTACGTCCGCGAGCAGGGCGACCGCTACCTCGGCTTCGCGGCGTTCCGAAACAACGAACCCTGATAGCTTCATTGCGCGGTGGGGGGTTTGCGCCGACGCAATCTCCGTCTGCGCGCGCCCGCCCCTACCGTCATCCTGAGCGAAGCGAAGGATCTTCTCGATGACGGCCGCAAC
>CAYPNI010000030.1:1837-37913 GCA_964411925.1 uncultured Nitrospirales bacterium | reverse complement strand
TAAGGTTTTTGCAGTAGGGGGATAAGTCATGCGTAGTAAACATTCAGGCTTCACGCTCATCGAACTGCTGGTGGTGATCGCCATCATTGGCATACTCGCGGCAATCCTCCTGCCCGCGCTCAGCCGCGCGCGCGAATCCGCCCGGCGCGCGTCCTGCCAGAACAACCTGCGGCAGGTCGGCATCGCGCTAAAGATGTACGCGAACGAGTCCAAAGGCGAGGTGTTCCCGCCGGCCGGCTTCTTCGCCTGGAAGGACCCGAACGGCGTCATCCCCTTCGATCCGGCGCGCCACCTCGTCACCGAACTGTCGCCCAAACTCCCGCTCATCTATCCCGAGTATCTCTCGGAACCTGAGGCGTTGATCTGCCCTTCAGACCCGACGAACCGCGTCCGCGACGCGGTCCAGTCGCGCTGCATCTCCGTTCCGCAAAGCGTCCCCTGCACGGGGGGCGTCATCGACATCTGCTTCGGCAACGGCGCTGAAACCGGCGTGTTGAACGCGGCCGATGAAAGCTATGTCTATACCGGCTGGCTGCTCGACAAACTGAACCAGTATCCCGAACCGATGGGCACGGTGCAGCATCCGCTCAGCACGATTGACCTCGCGACGATTCTGTCCGCGCTGATCCCGGCGAACGTTTCCGCCTCGGAGCTGCAATCGACCAAGGGCCCCTCGCAGGGAATCCAGGTATTCGAATTCGGCGCGAACCGTTGGTTGAACGAATGCTTCCCGCAGTTGCCGGAAACGCTTTGCTTCGATGAGGCTTTCGACCAGGACGTCCAGGGCCTCGTCGATCCGTCCGGCAGCGGTGACCCGCTCGGCAACGGCGTCGGCGAGACCGTCTTCCGCCTGCGCGAAGGCATCGACCGCTTCCTGATCACCGACGTCAACAACCCCGGCGCGTCCGCGAAGGCGCAGTCCGACATCTTCATTCTGTTCGACTACGTGGCGACGGAGAGCTCGCAATTCAACCACACGCCCGGGGGTTCGAACGTCCTGTACATGGACAGCCACGTCGAATACCTGCGGTACCCGGCGGAAATCGCGCCGATCAGCCGCATCACGGCCACCATGTTCGGCGGTATCGCCAAGCTGAACGAGCCGGCCTGCCCCTGAGGAAGACGCGCCCCTTCGCATCCTTCGATAGCCTGGGTTATACTGCCGCCGTTCAATTCCAGCGGCGCGGGGGACGCGCCCAGGGGGACCCGGGGGAATGATCCGCACGTCGAACGTTGCCGAGACCACGTCGCGCGAGCCCAAACGCATCGGGCGCATGCTCATCGACGAAGGCCTGATCGAGCCTCACCACCTCAAGGAAGCGCTCGACATTCAGAAGGAGCGCGGCGGCAAGACGGTCGAGATCCTCGTCCAGCTCGGCCATCTCAATATCGACCGGGTCTCGGCATTCCTCGCCACGCGGCCCGGCGTCGCCAGCATCGACCTCGAAAACTACAAGGTGCCGCGCGAGTTGTGCGCGCTGGTGCCCCGTGAATTCGCGCTCAAGCATGAAGTCTTTCCGCTCGACCGCATGGGCAATCACATGACGGTCGCGATGGCGTTTCCCATCGACATGGCCACGATCGCCGAACTGGAAAAGTCCACCGGTCTGCGCGTCAGCGCGCTGCTCTGCAACGCCAACGACATCCGCAACGCGATCCGGCGCTACTACCCCGCCAACGGTGAGGCGCCGCCGAATGATCGCGAAACGTTGAGCGGACTCATCGGCACCAAGCTGCGCATCGACAACGTCGTCTCGATGGTGCGCCAGATCGATTCCCTGCCCACGCTGCCGCGGACCGTCGAACGCGTGCAGGAGGCCATGGCCGATCCGGACACCTCCCTGCGCGACATCGCGGAGATCGTCTCGGGCGACCCGCCCATCGCCGCGCGGTTGCTGCAACTCTCCAACTCCGCGGCGTACGGCTTTCTGAGCCGCATCAATAGCGTCCAGAGCGCGATTACGCTGCTCGGCATGCGCGAGACCTATATGGCCGTGCTCTCATCCGCTGTCCTCGACGCGACCGGCAACAGCAGCGGGTTCGACCACGAGCGGTATTGGCGGTCGTCGATGTTCTGCGCCGGCGCGGGCCGCAAGATCGCCGTCGCCGCCGGCCAGCCGCGCAATCCTTCGGCATTCACCGCCGGCCTGCTGTGCGACATCGGGCAGTTCGCGCTCTCGCAGGTCTCCCCCGCGCTGTTCCGCCAAATCGACAAGTCGCTCGAAGGACAGTCGCGCGTCGAGGCGGAGGAAGCGGCGCTGGGGATCGGTCACCCTGAGGCCGGGCACATCCTCGCGGTCCACTGGAAGCTGCCGGACGACATCGCCACGGCCATCCGGTTCCATCACCGCCCCGAACTCGCGACGGAACACAAACCGCTCGCGGCCATCACCGGGCTCGCCGCGCGGATGACCGACCTGTATCGCGAAAACGTCGCGGCGGACGAATCCGCGTTCGAGCAGGACGCCGCGCTGTTGCAGTCGCTCGGGATCGACGCCGCCCGTGCTGCGGACGTATACGCTGCGGCACGGATCCCCGAAACGCCCCGCGACTGAGCCTCGTCGCGACCCCTACGGCTGGTTGTACGTCGTCCGCACGCCAAACTCGTTCGACAACCGCTGCATCTCGCTCATGATCGCCGGGTCGTCGCCCCGCCGCGTCAGCTCCCCAATCAGGTAGTACGTCTTCTCGAAGGCCCAGCGTTCGGCGACCTCGCGCGTGCCCTTCGGCGCCTTGGCCAGGTCCGCGCGCAGCACGAGTTCTTTCTGCTCATCCCCCGCGTCGCCCTGGATCCGCAGCACAAATTCCGTCTGTTGCCCCGGCCGGTACTGCCCGTACACCGTCACCACCCGGTTGCGGTAGAAGTCGGGCAGTTCGCGCGGGAACACCTTCGAGTCGTCCACGATCGCGTAGTCGGCTTCCAGATTGACCAGCAACGCATCTCGCAGCCGGCCGAAGAACACCGGCAATTCGTCGTCCACGTCCTCGATACGCGGCGCGACGTAACTCTGGCCGCGGTTCTGGTACGCCAACAGGTCCATCAAATTCTGGTTGACGGTGTTGCCGCCGCCGAAGGTATACACCGTGTTGCCGAGCCGGTTTTCCGCGGACAGCGCATTGATCAGCGCGCGCCCTTCAAGATTGCCCTGCGTCGGCCGGCCGTCGGATACCATCACGACGATTCCGGGAATGCCCCGGCGCGGCGCCTCGTCCAGCACCGGCTTGACCGCGCCGTATACGTCGGTCGATCCGCCCGATTGCAGACCGTCCAGGAACGTGCGCGCCTGCGCCACCTCCTCGGGCGAGGCCGCAACGAGCGACTCGCGGAACGGCTTGGGCGTGTCGCGGAACACGACGATGTTGAATCGGTCCTGCGGCCGCAGCGTGCGCAGGCAATCCTGCACGCCGCGCACAGTCAAATCGAGCTTGCGCTGAACGATGCTGTTCGACGCATCGACAATGAACGTGACATCGCGCGGCAACACGGGAATACTCGCGTCGTTGTTGGGGATGATGCGCAGCTCGAAGTAGCCCTCCTGCGTGGCTGGGTCCACGTACGTCACCGTCTCGATGTGCACCATTTGGTCGAGCGTCTGGAAGGGGCTCGCCTGCTGCACGGACTGGCGCACGCTCTCGCGCCCGATCACCGTCTCATCGTCCAGCCCCGGAACGCGCGCGCTGGCCGGCTCGCCGCCCGGCGTCAGCAGTGCCAACGCCGATTCAGCCGGACCTTCCCGCACCGCGCCGGGCTCTGCCGGCGCCTGACCCGGCGCTCCCCCGCCGCCCGCGCCGTCCGCACCCACCAGCCTCGGAATCGCAAGCGCGCCGGACGTAAATCGCGGATCCGTCAGCGATGGCACGTCGTCCCTGGCCAGAATGCGGGTTTCGTTGTCGTCGACAAATCGCCGCGCCACCTCGATGTTCTGCCGTGCCGAATCTTCGGGAATCGCAACGAGCTGCGCCTCGATTCCCTGGACGAGCGAGTCGTCGCGATCGAGCGTGTGTTCCCGGTCGAGCACCTCCGCCAGCGGCGGCGGAACGGCCGACGCGGGAATCGGCAGATCGGCCAGCGGCAGGTTCTCCGTTTCCCGCTCGAGCAGTTCCCCGATCGACCCGGGCCGTGACGCCAGGCCATTCTCCTCAAACTCGCGAACCGGTTGCGGTTCGGGCAGGTCGCGCAGGTCGAGCCGGAACAACTTCGGCGCGGCCTGCGGAGCGGCGTTCGCCCGCAGCAGAAAAATCTGCGGCGCGACGGTATAGAGCAGGTAATACACGGCCGCGGCGACGCCGATGCTCAGCACCAGTATAAGCCGCCGGACAATCACGCTATCACCTCAACAAAACCGGGTTCACGCCGCCAACGCCGCGAGCCGTTCCTTGGCCTTGGCCGCCTGCTCGCTTTCGGGATGGTCGCGCACGACCTCCTGATACGTCTTGACGGCCTGTTCCTTGTCCCCGCCCTGTTCGAAGCACTGGCCCGCGCGCCAGAGCGCCTCCGAAGACAACTCGGGGTGCAGATACAGAATCGCCACGCGCATGTAGTGCCGCGCCGCCTCGTCGTACTTGCCCTCCGCCGCGCGCAACTCGCCCAGGCGGAATTGCGCGCGCGCGCCCACGTCGCCGTTCACTGCCGCCAACGCGACCTGTTCGTAGAGCGCGATGGCGCGCGCGACGTCGCTCTTCTTCTCGTACACCCCAGCCACGCGAAACCGCGCCTCATTCGCCGCGGGGTTGTCTCCGGCTTCCGCCGCAAGCGCCTCGTACTGCTTGAGCGCCGCGTCCAGATCGCCCGCGCGCTCGGAACACTCGCCGATTTTCAGGCGCACGCGCGGACGATCGGGATAGTCCGGCACGTGGTCGAGCAGTCCCTGCATCGCGATTGCCGCCGCGGCCCACTGTTCCCGATCGAACAGGTATTGGCCGGCCCAGGCATACGTACTCTCGTTGAGCGCCACGTCCGTCGCCTGCTGAATCAATTTGACGAAGGTCTGCGCCGCGCCGTCCAGGTCCTTGCTCTCGTAGCGCGCCAGGCCGAGCCCCTTGAGCGCCTCGCCCGCCAGCGGGCCCTCGGGCGCGCCGGCCAGCGCCGCCTCGAAATGCGGAATCGCGCGGATGGGCTCCTTGCCCTCCGATAACCAGTATTGTCCCGCGCGCAGGTGCGCTTCGGCGGCGTGCGCCCCATCGGCGAATTCGGCAAGCAGCTTCTCAAACGCGTCGGTGCTTTCGGCGCGCTTGCCGCCGTTGTAACGCGCCACGGCCACGCGGTACAGCGCCTCTTGCCGGACTTCGCCCTGGGATGTCTCGGCCGCCTGGGCGAAGAAAACCTCCGCGCCCACGTAATCGCCGGCGTGAAACGCAGAGTCGCCCGCCTGGAGCAGCGCGCGCGTGGCGAGCGCGTCCTCGGCATACTGCGTCGCGAAGGCCGCAAACCGATCGCGCGCGTCGGTAAACTGCCCCTGATCGAAGCGCGTCTGCGCGAGTTGAAACGCCGCCTGGTGGCGATACGCCCCCGGCGGATCGGTCTCGATGCATTGCTGGAACAGCGCGGCCGCTTCGTCGAGTTTCGCGGACTGGTACGCAATCATGCCCAGCACGTATTTCGCGTCGGACTCGAGCCCCGTCTTCGCGCCGCGCGCGATGAACGCCTCGAGCACGGGCCGGGCGCCTGCGGCGTCTCCGGTCGCGTGCAGCAGCACGCCCTCCTTGAACTGCGCGCGCGCCGCGTAATCCGACTTCGGATCGCGCTGCTGGACTTCGCGATACATCGTGAGCGCCTCGGCGTTCTTGCCGAGTTGTTGGAAACAATTCGCGATGAGGTAGCTCGTGCCGGCCGCCTGCGGGGATTCGGGATTGGCCCCGAGGAACGTGCGCCCGAGCGTCGCGGCGTCTTCGTAGCGCGCCGCGTGGTACAGCGCCCACGCGTGGCCGAACACCGCCCGCTGCGCATGTTCGGAATTGGGAAACTCGGCTTGCAGCTGCTCGTAGGCGCGCACAGCCGCGTCGTACCACCCGAGCTTGTCGTAGGCCTCGGCCGCGCGGAACCGGGCCTCGCGGCGCAGTTCTTCCTTCGCTGCAGGCGACCCCGCCAACTCGGAAAACGCGACCGCCGCCTGCTCGATATTGTTCTGCGCGAGATGGGCATACGCGAGCTGGTACCGCGCCGCGGGCGTGTAGGGACTGTCGGGCAGGGTCTCGATGAGCGTGTTTAACGCCGCGATCGCGTCGGGCGCGCGCTTCGCATCCAGGTGCGACTTGCCCAGGAAGTACAGCGCCGCGCCGCGCACCTCCGCGTCAGCCTCGGCCTTCGCACAGGGCGCAAGCGCCTCCACGGCTTCGTCGTACCGGCGCAGGTTGTACAGCGCGACGCCCTTGCGCCCCTGCGCGACCAGGGCCAGGCCGTGTTGCGGGAACTTCGCCAGCAATTGGTTGAACGCGTCGAGCGCCTCGGCATTCCGATTCTGCGAGATTTCCGCTTCGCCCAGACGGTACAACGCGTCGGCCGCGTGCGCCCCGTCGGGGTACTGCTGCAGATACGCGCGGTACTCGTCCGCCGATTCCTTGTTGAACCCGCGCGCGAACAGCCCGTTCGCGAAGTCGATCTGCGCCTGTTCGTCGGCGCCGGCGATCGCCGGGGTCAGCGCAACGAGCGTGGCCGCGAGCGCAATCCCGAGTACGTGTATCCACTGCCGCGGCATGATCAATTCGCCCCCGTCTGCGCCTCCGGCATGGCCGCGATCGAAACGTTCTGGATGTCCGCCTTCTTGCACGCGTCCAGCACCGCCACGGCTTTGCCGAGCGCCGCCTGGGTGTCGCCACGAATAATGACCGATCCGCCGGGGAAGTACGTGGCTACGCGGACGAGAATCTCCTCGATTTCAGCGAGCGAGACCTCGCGTCCATTCACGATGTACGCTCCGTCCGCGCGGACGTTGATGTAAATCTCACCCTGCGAACGGTTGTCGATTTGCGCGCTCGCGGCCGTGGGCAACGTGATGCCGACTTCGGCCTCCATCGTGGAATACACCGAGGTCACCATGAAAAACACGAGGGTCAGGAAAACGATATCGATCAGCGGCGCCATCGGGACCGTTTCGGACTCTTCGGGCAGATACTTGCCGAACCTCATCGCGCGCGGTTCCGCACCAGCAATTCAACGAATTCGGCGGCCTGGGTCTCGATGTGCGCGATCACGCGTACCACGCGGCCGCGCAGGAAGTAATAGACGACAAGCGCCGGGATCGCAAGCAACAGCCCGCCGGCGGTCGTAATCATCGCCATCGAGACGTTGTAGGCCATCGCCAGGCCCTTGACCTGCGAGTTGTCCATCGCGATAGCGCTGAACGCCCCGATCATGCCCCAGACCGTGCCCAGCAGGCCCATCAGCGGCGCGATCACGCCGATGTTGTTCATGTAGGAGATCCGCTGCCACAGCTCGGCCGCCCCGCGCTGACCTTCGCCTTCCATGGCTTCCATGATGATGTAGCGCTCCTGCCCGGCCATCTTCAGCCCGGCCAGCAGCACGCGAGGCAGCAACTCGTCCCGGTTCTCGCACAGCATGGTCGCGCCCGCGACGTCGCCGCTGCGCACGAGATTCGTCACGCGCCGCGCCAGCTTGAGCGGCGCTTCGCGCCGCGGCGTGACCGTCAGCATCAGGTAGAGCCCGAGCACGAGCCCGATGAACCCCAGGCCGAGGATGGCCCAGAGAATCGGGCCGCCCTGCTGAATCATCATCTCCAGCGTGAGTTCGTCGATCTCCGCCGGGGGCGGGGCCATCACGGCCGCCTCAGCGACATCCTGGGCCGATGCGCCAGGAGCCAGAGTCAATCCCAACACCGCGGCCGAGCAAACAAAGTACAAGAGCGATGAATACATCCGCTCTCGAATCATCCCAGGTTCTCCATACGCACGCGCGATACGCCCCGCGGGCCCGTGGCGATGGACGCCGCCGTTCCGGCGCGATTCCGCGCCGTCATGGGGTAGATCCCCCTGGCGGACCAATAGTTGCAGCAAATCCACGGTGTTCCAGCCGTGTTTCACCCCAGCAATCCGCCCCCTGCCGAGCTTAGCCGGATGCCCTGCAACATCATGTTCAATTCTTCGGGATTCTCGGAAATGTTCATGCCTTCCTCGTGAGAAATCATCCCGGTCTTGATAAGGGTATAGAGCGAGTCGTTGAACGTCTGCATGCCGTCCTCGCGCCCCTGCATGATCGCGCTGGAAAGTTGCGCGCTCCGGCCGTCCTTGATGAGCTTGCGGATGGAGTGGTTGACCAGCATGAACTCGACGCACGGCACCCGGCCCACGCCGTCCGCGCGCGGCAACAGCCGCATGCACATGATGGCGCGCAGGTTGTTCGCCAGTTGCGAGAGGATTTGCGAATGCTGGGTCGTCGGGAACAGGTCGATAATCCGGTCGATGGTCTGCTTGACGTTGGTGGTGTGCAGCGTGCTGAAGACGAGGTGGCCCGTTTCCGCCGCGCTCATCACCGCCTGGAATGTCTCGTGGTCGCGCATCTCGCCGACCAGAATCACGTCCGGATCCTGCCGCATTACGGCCTTCAGCGCGGACGTGAAATCGTGGGTATCGATGGTCACTTCACGCTGGTTGACGATCGACCGCTTGTCCTGGTGCACAAACTCGATCGGGTCTTCGATCGTCACGATGTGGCAGCGCCGCCGCTCGTTGATCGAGTCGACGATCGCCGCAAGCGCGGTCGATTTACCGCTACCCGTGGTCCCCGTGATCAGTGCGAGCCCGCGCACGAGGTCGGCCATCTTGAGTGCGGCCTTGGGCAGATTCAATTGTTCCCAGGTCAGTATCTTGGTCTTGATGCGCCGCATCACGATGGAGATAGTGCCGCGCTGGCGGAACACGTTCGTCCGAAAACGGCCGACGCCCTTCTCGGTGAACGCGAGATCGAGTTCCCCCTTCTTCGCGAAAAACTTCGCCTGCTCATCCGTGAGCAGGTACTTGAGAATCGCGTCGAGATCTTCGGACTGAAGCGGCTTGTTTCCCGCCGACTCAATGATTCCGTCGACGCGGTAATACGGCGCCTGGCCGGTCTTGAGATGAATGTCGGACGCGTCCTTCTGAATCGCCCGCTGAAGGACCTTTAAAAACTCGTCCCGGGTTTGCGTCACGACTTGTTGCGTCTCCTGCGCATGAATGCCGGAATGCCCATGTCGTCGTCCGGCTCGACCTTGGCCAGCGGCGCGGCCGCAGGCTCGTCCTGCGGGAACAGGTATTCTACCTGAGCTTCCTTCTTTGGGGTAACCGGGGTGTCGCCGGACGATCCGGACGGGGCCGCCGCCGCGGACGACGCCACGGGGAGCACCGCGTTCGCGGCAGCGTCGCGCCGCCACTGCGCCGGCATCAGTTCGCGCTGCACCGACCCTTCGAATCCCGCCGCGATAACGGTCACCTGCAGGTCCGGGCGCTCCGATTCCTCGACGACGGTGCCGAAAATGATGTTCGCGCCGGGGTGCGCGGCCTGTTGGACGGTCGCCACCGCTTCCTGCACCTCGCGCATGCGAATGTCGCACCCGGCCTTGACGTTCACGATGACGCCGCGCGCGCCCTCGATACTCGATTGTTCGAGCAGCGGGCACACGATGGCCTCGTTCGCCGCGCGCACCGCGCGGTCCTCGCCCTCGGCCACGCCGATGCCCATCAGCGCACGGCCGTGCGACTGCATGATTGTCCGCACGTCCGCAAAGTCGACGTTGATGAGGCCCGGCACGGTAATCAACTCGGAAATCGCGCGCACGCCGTTGTGCAGCACTTCGTCCGCCCGGCGGAACGCCTGCAGCAGCGAAATGTTGTCCTGGCAAAGCTGCGCGACGCGATCGTTCGGAATGACGATGATCGTATCGACGACGTCCTCGAGTTCCTTCAGGCCCGCCAGCGCGTTCTCCATGCGCTCCGCGCCTTCGAACTGGAACGGCAGCGTGGCGATGCCCACCGTGAGCGCGCCGGATCCGCGCGCGATTTCCGCGACGATGGGCGCTGCGCCCGTGCCCGTGCCGCCGCCGAGACCGCAGGTCACGAAGACCATGTCCGCGCCGCCGATAATGTCCGAGATGCGCTCGCGGTCTTCGTCCGCGGCCTTGCGGCCCACTTCGGGCTGCGCGCCGGAGCCCAGTCCGCCGGTGAGCCCCGTGCCGATCTGCAGCCGCGTGCCGGCTGACGAACGCTTGAGCGCCTGCGCGTCGGTGTTGATCGCGATGAACTCGACATCTTGCAGGCCTTCCTCGATCATGCGGGTGACGGCGTTCCCGCCGCCGCCGCCCACGCCGCACACCTTGATGACCGCGCGCTGATCGAACGTTACGAACTCGTCGGACATACCCATACTCATGGCGTTTCCCCCGGAGCCAGCGCCCCATCTTCGGCCGCGCCACCGCGCGACGGCCAATGCGCGGCCAGGCCGACACGGCGCCCCCACGGGCGCAATGCGGCGACGGCCGAATTCACTTGCATGCAACGTCCTCGTCAAACCGAAGATCGATGTATTCATTGCACGGCACATCGCCGTGAAATTTCACCCACAATCCCTCGAGCCGCCGCGCCAGTTCGCCGTAGTCGCCGCGGCCCCACCGGATTTCATACGGCACCTCCTCGCAAAACATCCGAATGTCATCCGCGCGCAGCGCGACGAGCTCGGAGACGGTGAGCCGCCCGTGCAGCGAACTCACCCGAAAAGCCTCCCACACGGCCAGCGCCGCGTGCAGCGCGGGTTCGCCGATTTCGTCGCCCACGGTGACGAATTTGCCCGCCGGCGCGTAGGTGATAAACGGCACGACAGGCATCTCGGCCGGCGCGTATTCGCGAAGCACGACGCCCGATCGGTCAATCTCATACGTGTGCGCGCCCGTGTGCAGGCTTGCCGCGGGGACACGCTCCTGAATGTGCAGCGCGATTGTGTCCGGGTAGACCCGGCGCACGTCGCAGCGCTCCACGAACGGCAACTCCTCGATGCGCCGCGCGATCGCGCGTTCGTCCACCGCGAACACGTTGCCGTCCGCCGAAATCCCGGACTGGGCCAGCACCGTCCGCTCGTCGAGGTAGCTGAGTCCGTGGATCGCGATCTCGCGCACTGCAAACTCGTTCGACCCCTGCGCGTAGCCCACGAAAAAGTACACGAACGACCCGATAACGAATAAACACAGCATCGCCTCGATCGCCCGGCCCGCCGCGAGATGTCGGCTGCGCGGTCGGCGGCGGAACGCTGGGCGCGCCTTGGGCATCAGGTGTTCGCTCCCAGGGTCGCAAGCAGATCCGGCGCGGTCTGGTTAATGTTGCCCGCACCCATGAGAATGACGAGATCGCCGGGCCGTACGATGCTCTTGAGATGCGCGGGGATGCTCTTGCGATCTCGCAACAACTGGACGTGCGTTGCGCCCGACGCGTGCGCCGCATCCACGATGAGGCCCGCGTCCACGCCCGGCATCGGGGCCTCGCGCGATCCGTAAATGTCGGTCACGAACGCGAGGTCCGCCGCGCCGAGCGCGGTCGCGAAATCGTTGCTGAAAAACTTCGTGCGGCTGTAGAGGTGCGGCTGGAACGCGACGATGATTCGGCCGGGCTTGAGCAGCCGCGCCGCGCGCAGCGTACTCGCGATTTCCGTGGGATGGTGCGCGTAATCCTCGATCACGGCCACGCCGGACGCCTCGCCGCACAACTGCATGCGGCGCCGGACGCCCGTAAAGTCCCGTAAACCGTCCGAAATCACCCCAAAACTGAGCCCCAGGCATAGCCCGACCGCGCACGCGCCCAGCGCGTTCCGCACGTTGTCCTCGCCCAGCGCGTGGACCTCGACACGCCCCACGGCCCCCGCCGCACGCAGCCGTTCGTCGCGCACGACCACGTCGAACCGCGTGCGTAAGCCTTCGAGCCGGGCAGCCATCGTCGGCGCGTTCGCATTCCCCACGAGCGCGACGTTCGTCGCCTGCAACCCGGCGTCCGGCGAGAGGCCGAACGTGATGCATGAAGCGTCGATCTGCGGCAGCACGGCCCGGGTGTTCGCGTCGTCCGCGCTGACGATCGCAAAGCCGTAGAACGGGACGCCGTTGCAGAAGTCGACAAACGCGCGCTGAATCTTGTCGAGTGTGCCGTAGTATTCGAGATGCTCGGCGTCAACATTGGTCACGACCGCGATCGTGGGATGCAACCGCAGAAAGGATCCGTCGTGTTCGTCCGATTCAGCGACGATGTAGTCGCCGCGGCCCCAGCGCGCGTTCGTTCCGCTGCGATGAAGAATGCCGCCAACGATCGTCGTCGCGCCGAGATTGGCGCGATCGAGGATCGAACTAATCATCGACGTCGTCGTTGTCTTGCCGTGGCTTCCGCCGACGACGACGGCGTTCGGCTTGAGACGCAGGAGGTCCGCCAGCAGTTCGGCGCGGTGCAGCACGGGCAGACGGCGCCGTCTCGCCTCGGCGACTTCCGGGTTGTCCTCAGACACCGCTGCGGACACCACCACGATTTCCGCCGCGCCAACGTGCGCCGCGTCGTGGCCTTCGTGAAACCGCAGGCCGTAGGACTCGAGGCGGGCCGTAATGTCGGACGCGGACAGGTCCGTTCCGGACACCTCGTAGCCCAGATTGAGCAGGATCTCGGCGAGACCGCTCATCCCAATGCCCCCGACACCGACGAAGTGAACTTTTCGCCGCAGGCCGTTCAAGAATTCCCCCGAATCGATAAAAATGGCCGGTCACCACAAGATGTTGTGGCAGAGGCGATTATAACAAACCACATAACGGGATGAAAGCCCCCGCCAGGGGCGACGCGTCCAGGTTGGGACCGCCTACCGCAGCTTCACCGGTTCGCCTTTGACCCCGTCCCAGTTCCCCCCGCTTCCGAACCGATAGCGCATCGTTTCGGTGCCGCGCTGACCGGTCGGGATATTGGGAATCTCGGCCATCGCCTCGACGCGGGACGGCCGGCGCGGGCTCTCGTATATCTGGTAGGTGTATTCGATGTAGCCGACGAAGTTCACTTCCTGCCGCGCGTTCCGGGTGTTGGAGTAGTTGGCGTCCAGCGGCCGGTATTCCTCGTAAACACGGGCTTTCTTGTAATACGCGCCGTGCAGCGAGTCGGTCTTCTCGTACAGCACGTCGCCTCCGCGACTGCCGGCATTGAGCCGCGGGAGTTCCGCCTTGCCAATATCCGGTAGCTTCGCCATGACGCGGTCCGAGCCGGAGACGTAATCGTCAGGGCGTTCTTGCAGGCCGAAATCTTGAAGAACTTTTGAGCCCGAACCATCACTCGCGCAACCCGCGGCGAGCGTCACGAGCGCGGCCGCGGCAATCAAGCGAAAAAACGACATGGCCTCTGTCCCCCTCACGTTTCGCGCGGCAGTATAGCATTGCGGCGTCGGCGCTGAGAAACGGAGCGGAGCGAGGCCTAACGGATGAAGTCGATGAGGCTCGGTTGCAGGACGCGGCCGGCCGCATTGAGCGCGGCTTCGTATGCGTTCTGCGCGACATTCAGCCCAAGCACGGTCTCGGCGAAGTCCGCGTCGATCTTGTCGGACAACAGATCCCGCAACTGGATGTTTGCGTCCTGCAGGTTGCTCGACACGGCTTCAAGCCGGTTCTGCACGGCGCCGACGCGCGCCACATTGAACAGGACCTGGTCGATCCCGCCGCGCAGTTGATCGAGACGCACGGCGCCCAGATTGGCCTGGTTTCCGGCGCGCAGGTCGTCGCGAATGCCGATTAGCGTCTGGAACAGGTCGGCCGTGTCCTGGAACGCGTCGGAACCCGGAATGTTCACGCCGATCTGGATGCGTTCGCTGATATCGACGGATGTGATCACGTCGTTGCCTTCGTACGTGACCGCCGTGATCTCACCGCCCACGCGTGTCGCCGAGAACGCATCCTCGAGCGTCTGCGTGCCGGCGAAGATGCTCCGGCCGTTCGTGCGCTGGTTGGACGCGGCGAACACGCTCTCGAGCAGTTCGTCGATCTCGAGCGCGACCGCGTCAAGCTGGGGCTGGGCGTTCGTGCCGTTCGCCGCCTGGATCGTCAGTTCGAGCGCGCGCTGCAATACGTCCACCACTTGCAGCAATGTCGTCCCGCTCTCATCGATCTGCGGCGTAATGTCGTCGATGTTCGCCTGGAATTGCTCGTTCTTCTGCAACAACACGCGCACGTTGATCGCGCGCCGCGCGTCGATCGGGTCGTCGGACGGACGGTTGACGCGCAGACCCGTCGCGAGCTGTTCCTGCAACACCGAAATCCGCGAGAGTTGCGCGTTGATGTCGCGCAATGAGCGGTCCGCGAGGAGTCCGGTCGTGATTCGTGTGATCGCCATACGCCGCGCCTCTCAGCCGGCCACGTTGAGCAAGGCGTGCGCCTTGGGTTTGGTTGACGGGGACCGGCCCTCGCGGGTGTAGGCCTCCGGCGCGGCCGCTTCGCCGATGACTTCGGCCAGCAGGCGCTCGGCCGTGCGCGCGCCATCGAACAGGTAGCGGCCGTTCGCCTCGACCACGCGCTGCGTCACCGTCACGACCGACTTCAGGCGGCGCTGCAACTCGGCGAGGCGCGTGCGCCAGGGTTCCGGCGCGCGGCCAATCAGGCGCGAAAGCCGCAGGTCCTCGGGTGAAAGCCCGAGGCCGCGCGCGGCGTCCATCACGGCGGCAAGCCGGATCGCTTCAGCGCGCAGCACGGTATCCATCGTTTTGGCGAGATCGCGCGAGGCGGCTTCGAGCGCGTCAATATCGCGCGTGCGCGCCGCGCGCCCCTGTTCCTGGCACAGCGCCAGCACGCGATCCTGACGCAGAATTTCCGCGTCGAGCGCCGCGCAACAACGGTCAAGCGCCTGGTCCTGCGCGGGCGTCCATGTCTGCGCAGCCGGGTTGCTCACGCGCGGCGGCCTCCCTGATACGAGCCGAAGTATTCGGCCCGGCCCACTCGCCGGTCGTGATCGCGATCCATCGCGTTGAACACGTTCTGCGTGACGCCGAGCTCATGCTGCGACAAGGCGCCGTCGCGGTTCGAATCAAGTTTCGTCCACTGGCCATTGAGCCGCACGCCGGCGTCAATCTCGACCGCGGAGAGTTTTCCGTCGCCGTTCGAGTCCCAATAGGCGAAGCGTTTCGCGTCGCCGGAGAACTCATCGAGCGTGAGAAGGCCGTCGCCGTCGGCATCGCGCTGCGCGACCACTTTGGCGCCCAGGGTCTGTTGCAGCACCTGCTGGAATTCGCCCTGGGCGGGCCGGTCGGGCCGGCGCGAGAACAGGCTCGAAGCGACCTTCGCCGCGGCGCCGATCGGCAACATGGCAGCCAAAATACTCATACTTCGTACTCCCTTCCCCCTTGCATCAGGGATTATCGGCAGGAAATGGCAGCGTCTTGAGCGCCTCAATTCCCGCCCGATTCAGGCTTCTTTCGAGCGCCAGCGCCGCGCCGGCCTCATTCCGCGCGGCCTCCGCCGCCAGTTGCCGGGCAATGCCGAGCTGGCCGCTCTCCGCCATGTTCTGCGCGAGCGCGGCATCCAGCATTTCCTCGAAGGTCTCCGTGGCCTCTGTCTTCGGGAAGATCCCTCCGTCGCTCGGGACGGTCTTCCGCATTTCCTTGAGCATCACCTGCAGGAACATCGCCTCGAACGCCTTGTAGGCGCGATCGGAGCGCTGCTCGCGAAACGCGTCCACGTTGGCGAGGCCCTGCGGCGGTGTGATGGAGGAGACGATGTCCATGGCCGCCTACATAATCTCCAGGTCCGCGTCCATCACGCCCGCTTCGCGCAACGCCTGGAATATCGTGATCATGTCGCGCGGCGTGACCTTGAGCTTGTTCAGTCCTTCAGCGACTTCGGCCGCCGTCGTTCCGCTGAGCGGCATCAAATGTCCGGTGTCCGCCTCGACATCGACCACCGTATCCTGCACCACGACCGTCTCGCCCTCGCTCAACGGCGCGGGCTGTGACACGAGCGGCACGGAACTGATTTTGATGCTGAGCGATCCGTGCGCCACCTGGCACGGGCGGATGGCGACTTCACCACCGACGACGAGTGTCCCGGTGCGTTCGTTGATGACGACGCGCGACTGGATCGACGCGGCGACTTCGATGCTCTCGACGTCGGCGATGAAGCTGACGAGGTTCTGCTGGCGGTCGGCCGGAATGAGGATGTTGACCGTGCCCGCGCCGAGCGCCGTTGCTGTGTTCGCGCCATAACTCTTGTTGATCGCGGCCTGGATGTTCTGGGCCGTGCCGAAATCGGGCCGCTTGAGCAGCAGCATGATGCGCTCGCCGTCCGTAATGGTGGATGGAATCTCCCGTTCCACGAACGCGCCCATCGGGATGCGTCCGGCGGTCACGTGATTCTTGCGCACGGTATTGCCACCGCCCGCGTCGGCATTGAACCCGCCAATCGACAGCGGGCCCTGCGCGACCGCGTACACGTTGCCGTCGATGCCTTCGAGCAGCGTTTCGAGCAGCGTGCCGCCTTCGAGGCTCTTGCTGTCGTACAGCGAACTCGCGCCCACGTCGATGCGCGTGCCTTCCTTGGCGAACGGCGGGATCATCGCCGTCACCGCGACGATCGCGACGTTCTTCGATGCGAGGTCGCTGCGGCTCTGCACTTCAATACCCATGCGCCGCAGGATTTCCTCCTGCGCACGGATCGCGTCGGCGGCGCGGTCGCCCGTGCCCGAGAGCCCGACGACTATTCCAACGCCGCGCAACGTGTTGCCGCGCGCGCCCTGAATCTCGCAGAGCGTCTTGATTCGCGCGGCGTGCGCTGCGCCCGCGCCCAGTACGGCGACGGCAAGCGTCGCCAGGGTTACGAAACGTCTGAAATTCGATGGCATCGGTTTCATCCTCGGTTCAGAATGGCGAGAACCAGTCGAGGAACCGCGTGAACAGACCGCGGCGCTGGTTGTTCCAGAGCGGGCCGTGGCCCTTGAGTTCGACGACGGCGTTTGCCAGCGCGTTCGAATCGACGGTGTTCTGCGCGGACACGTCGCGCGTCCGCGCGATGCCGGACAACTTGATGAGCGAGTCGTCGCGGTTCACGGTCACGCGTTTCTCGCCCATGAGTTCGATGTTGCCGTTCGGCCACACCTTGGTCACGTTGCACGTCACCGTGAACACCACTTGGTTGCGCCGGCGCGTCGTGCCGTCGGATTCGTGGCGGCTCTCGGCCTCCACGTCGTAGTTCGGCAGAAGCCCTTCTGGCAGATCGATCAGCGCCTCGCTGCCGTTGAACGATCCGTTGTCTTCCGGCGCGGCCTCGGCGTTGATCTGCGAGCGTTTCTCGGTGTCCAACTGCGAATCGGTCCGCGCGTCGATGTCCTCGCGCACGAGCACGGTGATCATGTCGCCCACCGCGAACCGCACTTTGTTGTCGGACACCAGTGTGCCGCGTTCCTGGGCCTGCCGGGAGAACAGCGAGTCCGCTTGCGCGGCACCGCAGCCCAACAGCACGGCCACAACCAAACCCCAACTGATTCGCATCGGATTTCCTCCTATCGAACTTCGACTACGCCGTCGCGCCGCACGACGCCCGTGAATTCCTCACCCGAACCGGTGTTTTCGCAGTTGATCGCGTCTCCGGCCGCGCCGTCCTGAAGCGCGCGCGCCTGTGCGCGCACGACCAGCGAGCCGATGCGCGTTTCAACCGACACGTATCGATTGCGTTTGACGAGCAGCGGCATCGCCAGCCGCCGATCGCTGAGCGGCTGTCCTGGTTGGATCGCCGCTCTGGCCACCATCCCGGCGACGTCCTGCACGTCGAAATAGGCCCCTTCGCGGAGCGCGGACAATTCGCGTTTCTCGAGGCTCACGTTCGCCCGGCTGATGATTTCGCCGCGCGCAATCGGCTGCACCGCAACCACGACGTTGTCATACGCCGCGATGTTCGCCTTGGCGTAGAACGCCTGCTCGACGCGACCGTCTACGAGAATCTCGCCGCGGAATGACCCCTGGCCGAGATACCGGTACTGCGGATCGGCGCGCCACTCGATGCTCACGTCGCCATCGGGCACGCGGAAATCCGCCGCCGGCGTGACGACCTCGATCATCGCGGCGTCCATTTCCCACGGCATCTCGCGCGCGATGTGCGCGCGCAGGTCCTCCGAGAGCATCCCGCGGGTCACATCCAGGTGCATCGTCGTCGCCGCGATGCTCCGCGCGCCGCTGACTTCCACGGCGTCGCTGCTGAACCCCTCCGCGTGCAGGCGCGACTCGACGAGGCCCGCGGTCAATCGCGTCACGCTGCCGGGTGTCGCCGCGGGAACCAGCTCGACGTTGGCAAGCGCCGCGGCGTTTTCGCCGCGGATGTCGGCAACGTCTCCGAGACGCACGGCGGGACCCGGCACGAAGGCCTGATCGCGCAGCGTGACCGTGTCGGCGCCGGCGGCGAACGCCACCAGCCACGCCGCCGTCATGTACACGCGCAATCGAGTCATCGCGCTACTCCTTAGGCCCTGACGTTGTTCGCGAGTTGCAGCATTTCGTCGGACGTCTGAATCACGCGTGAGCTGGCCTCATACGCGCGCTGCGCGATCACCATGCCGATGATCTCCTCGACGGTCTGCACGTTGGAGTTCTCGAGGAAGCCTTGCGCGATGAATCCGAGCCCGTCCTGGCCGGGATCGCCGGTGATGGGCTGGCCGGACGCGTCATTCTGAAGCAGCAAGTTGCGGCCAAGCCGCGCGTCCAGTCCCGCGGGATTCGAGAATCGCACCAGCTCGACGGTGCCGACTTGCGCGAGCGTGTCGCTGCCCGGCTGGCGCACCGAGACCACGCCCGCCTGGCTAATCGTCACTTGCAATGCGTCTTGCGGAATTGTGATCGACGGTTCGAGCTGCAGGCCGTCCACGGTCACGAGCGTGCCGTCTTCCGTGCGCCGGAACGAGCCGTCGCGGGTGTACGCGATCGTGCCGTCGGGCAACTGGACCTGGAAGAAGCCTTCGCCCTCGATCGCGAGATCGAGTTCGTTTCCGGTCTGGATCAGCGGTCCGGGCGTGTAGAGCTTCGCGACAGATGACGGCCGCACGCCGTGGCCGATCTGGATGCCCTCGGGCACGACCGTGCCGGTCGAGGTCTGCCCGCCCGCGGGCCGGATCGTCTCGTACAGCAAATCCTGGAAGTTGACGCGGCTTTTCTTGAAGCCGGTCGTATTAACGTTCGCGAGGTTGTGCGCGATCGTGTCGATCGCGGTCTGCTGCGCGATCATGCCCGTCGCAGCGGTGAACATGGCTCGTATCATGCCTCTTCTCCCCTACTCCATCCCCGTCTATTGCACGCCGCCGACCTGGTTGATGAACCGGCCTGCGGTCTCGTTGATCGCCTGAATGACTTGCTGGTTCGCCGCGTACGCGCGCAGCGCCGTCAGCATCGACACCATCTCCGACGGCAGCGCGACGTTGCTCGCCTCGATGGACTGCGGCGCGATCGACGTCTCGCCGGCCGGCGTCATCCCGTCAAGCGCGGTTTGAGACGCGCGGAACAGCGTGTAGCCCTCGCGCTCGAGCGCATGCGGGTCGGCGAACTCGAACAGGCCGAGCTTGCCGCGGCTGAGGCCGTTCACCAGCACGTCGCCCGCGGAGTTGAACGTCACCGCGCCGCCGCTGACGTTGATCGGCTCGCCGCCGTCGCTGAGCACGGTCTCGCCGTTCACCGTGACGAGGTTGCCGCCCTCGCCAATCGCGAA
Source organism: uncultured Nitrospirales bacterium (assembly GCA_964411925.1). GTDB lineage: Bacteria > Hydrogenedentota > Hydrogenedentia > Hydrogenedentales > VFKU01. The sequence continues at coordinate 18,255 of CAYPNI010000030.1, read as the reverse complement.
GTGGCCCATGCGCGTGTAGCGCTCGCCGTTCGGCGTCTCGACGCGCAGGAAACCCGGGCCGATCAGCGCGACATCCATTGCGCCGCCGGTATTGGTCACCACGCCGTTGCCGAAGTTGCTGAAGGTCTCGACGGTCTTGGTCCCGCCGCCGGGCGCCATGATCCGGTCGAAACGCTCGGGTCGGCGGCCGTCCGGCAGGAAGTACCGCTGCTCGTAGCCGCGCTGCACGGCGAACTGCCGCTTGAAGCCGGGCGTCGTCGAGTTCGCGATGTTGTTCGCGATGACGGCCTGCCGGTCTTCGACGGCGATCATGCCGTTGGCGGCGGTGTACAACCCCGAGATCACGTCCCCATTCCCCCGCGCAGCCCTCTGCGCTATGCTCTGTCGTCGCGACGCTATATGCTTCACGCCCGAAGGCGGTCCTGCCGGGATGACCCGGCCGCCCCGCTCGGTCCGAGGACCATTGGGGCCGCGCCCATGGGAGGCGCTTCCTCCGGGCCAACCACTCACGGATTCAGACTCGATGGGAGCGAGTCTGGGGGTGCAAGGGCAAAGGGTGTGCCAGTGTCGCGCATTGAGCCGAAGGATGCACGTAAGCTAGTGTCAATCAATGAGATATCCCAGGTAATCAGTTGACGTACTTGGCGCGGAACAACGTGCAGGACTTGCCGGGACACGGCAGAAACTGCAGGGACAACGGTGGATGACCATTTCCAAGGGTGACCTGCGCCGGCGGTATCTGATGCGCCGGCGAAATTTCGACCTCGGCACGCGGCGCGCCTCGGATGACGCGATCCGCGAGCGGGTGCTGGCGATGCCGGCCGTCGCGGAGGCGCGTTGCGTCGTCACCTATGTCGGGACGCCGCCCGAGGTGGACACGCGCGGGATCATCGAGGCGCTGCTGGCCCAGGGCAAGCGCGTGCTCGCGCCGGTCATGAGCGAGGACGACGGGATGCGCTGGGGCGACGTCAAGTCGCTTGACGCGCTCGTGCGCGGGGCGTTTCACTTCCTCGAACCCTCGGCGGACATGCTCGCACGCTGTCCGGACGACGCGCCCGTGCTCGTGCCGCTCGTCGCGTTCACCGCGGCGGGCGATCGCCTCGGCCGCGGTGGCGGACATTTCGATCGGTTCCTCGCCGGGCACCGCGGCGCGAAGATCGGCCTTGCATACGAGTGCCAGCTCGCCGATGAGATCCCCGTCGAGCCGCACGACGCGCGGCTGGATTTCGTCGTGACGGAGACCAAGATCTGGGCCGCAAACGGCGGTTGATGACCTGGCCTGGGAGGGCCAGCGTACTCGCAAGCCGTGATCTCCTGTACATCTCCGGCTCGCGAGTACGCTCGCCCTCCCACGTTCACGGTGGGTCGTGCAATAACTCGGGCTGGAAGCCTGAGCCACCTTCGTGATCATCCGCGGTGGCACGGGCATCCTGCCCGTGAGTGACGCCCGCCGACGTGCGCCCCGCGGCCGTCCACCTCGGCGATCCACTTCGAGTCCCGCGGCCCGGCGCACGGCGTGACGCGCTTCGTTTCGTTGGGCAGGGCGGTTGCGGGCATGGGTGAATCCGATCGGTGCTCCTTAACGCTGCGCGGCGGTGTTGCCGTTGGGTGAGGAGGATGGGGCGATTGCGAAACGAGGGTCGGTAGTGCGTGAGGATTTTAAAAAAAACGACTTATGTCACCACAGAGACACAGAGAGATTGGAGGACGAAGAGGACGCGAGCAACCCAAGTAGGAATGGGCATATCTCTGTGACCTCTGTGCTCTCTGTGGTTCAATCGTGGTTCGCCGTTTCCAGGATCGGTTGATGGGCGGCTGACCGCGGGGCATTGTCCAATCGTGGCTTCTCGTCCTGGCTTGAACTGAAATACAATCCCGTGGGAGGTCGCTGCGGGCGATGGACTGGCGGACACTAGACAGCAAGATCAACTCGCTGGATTTGTTAGTCAATGGGCCGTCCATGTTCATTCCGGACAACTGGCCGCGGCTGTGGGGCGAGGCGAAGGAGATTCAGGAGGGGTTTCGGGGGGTCAAGTTTCCTTCCCGGGACGACCATCAACGGGCATGGGAGCGGTTCAACGCGATTCGGGATGAGATGTCCCGGCGATCGCAGGACCAGAAGAAAGAGCGATTCCGCCGATCGGACGAACTGAAGAGCGAAATTCTGTCGGAGGTGGAGTCGGCCCGGCCGAACGACCTGTTCGGTTTCTCACCGGTCAACGTCGAACACATGAAGATGTATGGCCGCGTGCTGAAGGAAGCCGGCCAGATGCTGTCGCGACATAAGCAGGAGATGCTGGGCGAACACAAGCAGGAGTGTTTCGGTGAGATTCAGAAGATGCACGAGGTGCACGACGCATGGTGGGAAAGTCTCGGCGTCGAGCGCGCGAAGTCGCAGGCGGATCAACGGGCGCGCACGCTGGCGAACATTGAGCGCAACAAGGAACGATACCGAAAGACCTCGGAGGCACTCGCCAAGACGCGTGACTTCATCTCGCGGATCTCGGATGACATCGCCAACGCATGGAATGACGACTGGAAAAGCGACGCGGAGGGGCGTTTGGCCGATGCGGAGTCGCGCGCGGACGATATGGAAAACTCGCTCAGAGAAATTGAACGATGGATCGAGGAAGACGAGCAGCGCTTGTAGGGTCGATACGCGCGGAGAATGACGCCGGGATCGACCTTACACGGCATGGCGTGGGGGCGGGCCGGTAAGCCAGGGCGCCGCTCGCTGACGCTCACTCTGCCCTGACATTGGTCCAACTTTGAAACCGATCCCAATTCGAGCATTGCGATAAAAACCAAGTCGAACGTGCTGCCGTCAATTGGTTTTAAGCCCGTTCCCATCGAAGGCCGATAATCTCGCCTCCAGCAGCGACAAACTCCTTGATCGTGCTGAAACTCCCAGGGCTTCGATTCGCACGAATGCATCCCAAGTAGATGTGTACCTTTTCACCGTCCGCTACTTTCGAGGATGTCTTGGGCGTAGGCGTAGTAATCCGGCGTGGTCCATCCGCGACCTGCACGACCCAAGGTCCACCAACATCGATCTGTGAATCTTCATAGGCGTCAACATGGTTGTCGTCCCCTCTGACAAACATCCAGAGTTGATGATTGTTATGCCGCTTCATCTCGGTTTGATTCACAGCTATAACGGCGGTTTTCGTCTCCCCGTCGTAGCCCCATCCCGTAATTGGATGTGTCGGGCTTGTATCGATGACACCCGCGCCCACTAATCCGGTAAAGACCAACCAACAGATCGTAATTAGAGGAAAAAGCCAGACGGCACCCTTTAAATGCTCGTGAACGATCGCATAGATGCCGAGAAGCATGACCAATGCGCCAAAGACCATGAAGGATTGTTGCATCCACTCTGGAGTCTCGCTTGCAAGCGAAATCTGATAGGGACCGAATTTCAGCATTCCGCTCGAGAGAGCCATCAGTACAAAACCGAGAAACGCTGCGCCGCCGCGACGCTCAAGCAACGCCACAAACGAACTTGGGCTGAATCCCGATTTCTTTTTTGGTTCTTGCGACATGATTCTGCTCTCCCATTTATCGCCTAAACTAGCTTTACGTAAAGATGAACTAGAGTATCACAAATCGGAATGGTTGGATTGAACTCTGACACCCGAATTCGCTCCCAAATTAAGTCCAGCTGCGACGATTGACCACCCCGAAGCTGATTTCTAAGTCGATTCGCAGAGCCGTCGCAAGGTAACATCGCGCATATTCGCAATCCACTTCACCCGTTCGTCCCCCCGGAACCAGCTCAGCTGCCGCTTCGCGTATCGCCGAGTGTTCTGTTGGATGGTAGCGATGGTCTGGTCGAGGGGGACTTGGCCGCGGAGGTGGGCGATGCATTCGCGGTAGGCGAGGCTTTTGAGGCGTTGGAGGGCGGGTTCGTAGCCCGTGTCGAGGAGGCGCTGGACTTCGTCGAGGAGGCCGGTGTCGAACATGTGCAGGACGCGTTGGTCGATGCGGCGGTAGAGTTCGTCGCGCGGCCAATCGAGGGCGATCTGGACAGCGTCGAGGGGGTGTTTGGGGGCGTCGTGCGGGGGGAGTCGATCGGTGGAAGAGATTGCTTCGTCGCAGACCCCACTCCTCGCAATGACAGGTGGGGGGCCGGTTGTGGGCTCGGTTCCAGGCGAGGCGGGTGCGACTGGTTCAAGAGATTCCCGCCTTCGCGGGAATGACAAAGAAGCGGGATCGTCGGTTTGCGAGATTGCTTCGTTGCACGCTTCGCTCCTCGCAATGACAGGTGGGGGCAATGACAACGGGGATGCGTCGCTGAACTCGTCGGGGCGCGTGCGACCGAGGTCGGGAAACCCCGCAGGCAAGATGCCTGCGCCACCAACGTCCGTTTGAGATTTTCTCGCTTGTTGTTCGGCGTGGAGGGCGGAGAGGGGGCGGCCGGTGAGTTCGTGGACTTCGAGGGCGCGGACGATGCGGCGGAGGTCGCCCGGCTGGATGCGGGCGGCGTAGTCGGGGTCGACGCGCTGGAGTTCGGCGTAGAGGGCGGGGGTCTCCCCCGCTGCCGCCCGTGCGTGCAGGCGTGCGCGAATTTCGGAGTCGGCGGCGGGGGCGTCGATGAGGCCGTCGATGAGCGCGCGGATGTAGAGCCCGGAGCCGCCGACGACGACCACCGGCCTGCCGGCGGCGTTGATGCGCGCGATGACGTCGCGCGCGGCCGTGGCGTATTCGCCGGCGGACATGTATTCGTCGGGCGCGAGGTGGCCGATGAAGTGGTGTTTGACGCGCGCGAGTTGGGCCGGGGTGGGTTGGCCGGTGCCGATTTCCATGCCGCGGTAGAACTGCATGGAGTCGGCGGAGACGATCTCGGTGCCGAGTTCGAGGGCGAGGTCGATGGCGAGGTCGGTTTTGCCGGAGGCGGTTGGGCCGACGATAGCGATCACGTTTTTCATGTTGCCCACAGATTTACACAGATTGGCACAGATAAAGAAAGGTCAAGGGCTGATTGGCCACGAATTTACACGAATGGGCACGAATCATCGCACGAAAGAAGGGCGAGTACTTTTTAACAGGAGGGAACGGAGGAAAGGGAGATTGTGAAGAACTAGAGCTAAGGTCAAGGGCAATTTAGCCACAGATGGATTTCGATGAATACGGATTAAGGTCAAGGGCTGATTGGCCACGAATTTACACGAATGGGCACGAATCATCGCACGAAAGAAGGGCGAGTACTTTTTAACAGGAGGGAACGGAGGAAAGGGAGATTGTGAAGAATTGGAGCTAAGGTCAAGGGCAATTTAGCCACAGATGGATTTCGATGAATACGGATGAAGGTCAAGGGCGGATTGGCCACGAAATTGCACGAATGGGCACGAATCATTGCACGAAAGAAGGGCGATGAGGTTTTTTGAGTCTTAATCTGTGCGAATCTGTGAAAATCTGTGGGCGGCACGGGCCTACTGTTTTCGGCGGAAGGATTTTTCCATCTGGTCGATAGTGAGTTCGGTGATGATCGGACGGCCGTGGGGGCAGGTGTACGGCGGGCGCATGCGGCGGAAGCCGTCGAGGAGTTCCTGTTTTTCTTCTGGCGTGAGGCGGTCGCCGGCTTTGACGCTGGCGCGGCAGGCCTCGGTGGCCAGCCGCAGCAGGTCGGCCATGAATTCGCCGCGGTCGAAGAGGTTGCCCTGGGCGAGTTCGTCGAGGATGCGGTAGACGATATCCGGGACGCGGGCCTCGTCGTAGAGGTGGCAGATGGCGGTGACCTGAAAGGTATTGCCGCCGAAGGGCTCGATTTCGATGCCGAGTTTGGTGAAGACCTCGCGGTTGGCCTCGATGAGGCGCGCGGCGGCGGGCGTGACGTCGACGAGGATGGGCACGGCGAGTTGTTGCGCGGCGTATTCGCTGTCGTTGAGTTCGCGGACGAGCTGGTCGTAGTTCATGCGTTCGTGCAGCGCGTGCTGGTCGATGATGAGCAGGCGGTCGTCCTCGGGCACGAGCAGGTACGTGTCGAAGAGCTGCATCGCGACCGGCTGCATCGCGCCGATGGGCCGGTAGACGGCGTCCGGCTCTATCTGCGGCGTCATGTCCGGGTCGGCGAATTCGATTTGCTCGGCGGCGGGCGCCTCGGGCTGCGCGGCGGTGCGCGCGGGCCACTGGATGATCGTCGGTTCGCGGCGAATCGGCGAGACGCGCGTCGGCTCGGGATCGGGCCGGGGCGTGGTGCGGTCAGGGCGCGGCGGCGACTTGTCGATCGCGGGATCCGGCTGCGGCATCGGCGCGGCGGCCGTGCGCGGCGCGAAGGTGACGGGACGATCCTCCTCGCGCGGTGAACGGTGCTGTGGCGGCGGTTCGGGCCGGGTCGCAGCGACCGGCGCGAGGGGTTGCGCGTGGATGCGATCGAGCGCTTCGCGCACGACGGTCTTGATCGCCGCGCGGATGGCGCGCTCGTCGCGAAACCGGATGTCGCGCTTGGCCGGGTGGATGTTCACGTCGGCGACCTGCGGGTTCGCCTCGATGAGGACAACGCCGACCGGGTGGCGGCCGATGGTAAGCAGCGACTGGTAGCCCTCCTCGAAGCCGAACTGGAGCGAGCGGTTCATCACGGGGCGCGCGTTGAAGAAGAAGAACTGGTGCGAGCGCGACGAGCGCGTGAGCGCGGGCGTGCCGATGAGGCCGTGGAAGCGGAAGCCCGCGGCGGTGGCGTCGAGCGGGACCATGTCGTCGAGGAATTTGAGGCCCCAGATGAGCGCGATACGGTCGCGCAGCGACGCGCCCTCGGGGATGTCGAGCAGCGGCTTGTCGTTGTGGAAGAACTGAAAGCCGGTACCGGGATGCGAGAGCGCGTGGCGCTGGACGATGTCGATGCAGTGGCTGAGCTCGGTCGTGATGCCCTTGAGAAACTTCGCGCGCGCGGGGGTATTGAAGTAGAGCCGGTTCACCGTGACCCGCGTGCCCGGCGGGCCGGGGGCCTGCGACGAAGCACGCAGCACGCCGCCGTCGATTTGCAGGTGCGTGGCTGCGTCGTCGCGATCGCGGCGCGTGAGGAGTTCGAAGCGCGAGACCGCCGCGATGCTGGGGAGCGCCTCGCCGCGGAACCCGAGCGTCGCGATGCTGTCGAGATCGTCCGCGGTGCGGACTTTTGACGTCGCGTGGCGCTCGATGGCGAGCAGCGCGTCCTGCTCCCCCATGCCGTGGCCGTTGTCGGTGACTTCGATGAGGCGGCGGCCCGCGCCGACGAGCCGGACCACGATGCGCGTCGCGCCGGCGTCGAGCGCGTTCTCGACGAGTTCCTTGACGACCGAGGCGGGACGATCGACGACTTCGCCGGCGGCGATCTTGTTGGCGACCGTCTCCGGCAATACGCGGACGGACGGCGGACTGTGCTTCTTCGACACGGAGCGGAGTTCCCCTCGCGGATTTCAGGGTCTAGTGTACCTTCCACGCGAGCGGGTTGCCAGAGCCGGTCTGCGCCGGTCATGTATACTTTCAAACGAGTCGTTGGGGCGAATTTCGCATGCGTGAACTGGAATTCATTGCGGGGGAACTGGCGGCGATCACGCCGTACGTGCGCGACCGCTGGCTCACGCGGCACGCGCTCGACGTGCGCGGCAAGGCGTCCGGCGTCAACGATTTACTGACCGAGGTGGACCTCGAAGTGCAGCGGCGCGTCGTCGGCGCGATCGCGAAGGCGTTTCCGAGCGACGCGGTGGTCGCGGAGGAAGCCGGGATGGACAAGTTGCCGGCGGACCGCAAGGGCCGCTGCTGGTTCATTGACCCCATTGACGGCACGCAGAATTTCGTGCGCGGGATGTTCCCGGAGTTCGGCGTGTCGGTCGCGTTCGCGGACGGCGGGGAGGTCGTCGCGGGCGGTGTGGCAATGGCCGGCGCGGAAATCCTGATGCTGGCGGCGCGCGGGCAGGGCGCGACACGCAACGGCACGCCGATGAAAGTGTCCGGCGTGGCGAAGCTGGATTCGGCGCGGGTCGATATCGACTTTGGATACCCGCATCAACGGCGTGAGACGCTGGACAGATTTACCGGATTGATCTGCGAAGCGGGCCAGTTTCGCTGCTATTGCGCCGCGATTATGGGACTTTGTTCCGTCGCGTGCGGCGAGACGGACGTATACGCCGCGATCGAGACGCAGCCGTGGGACTCCGCGGCGGGGGCGCTGCTCGTCGAAGAGGCGGGCGGGCGCGCGACGGATTTCGACGGCGTGCGGACCAACCTCGTGCGCGGGCGCAGCGCGATCGTCGTGTCCAACGGGCGGCTGCACGGCGCGGTCATCGAGCGCATCGCGCACGCGGCGCCGGCCAGCGCGGACTGACGGGATGGTCCGGCGGCTATTCGCGCTGATCCGGCAGTCGATTACGCGCGAACATGCCATTTGCCTGTCGGTCATAGTCGTGTGCGCGATCGCGTCGGCCCTTCCGGGCGCGCTGCGCGGCTCGGCACCGGTCGCCTTCCCGAAGACGCTGTCCGTGCCGGAGATCGGGCAGGGCCTGATCACGGATCCCGAGCACGCGACCGAGTACCGCGCGGCGCGCACGATCCAGTCGTACCTGTACCTGCACGAGATCGCGCGCGGCCGCGGATCGATCCTGTGGAACCCCAAGGAGTACGCGGGCACGCCGTTCTTGGCGTCGTGGGACACGCGCGTTTTTTCACCGTTCTCCGTACCGTTCTATTTGTTCGACATCCGCGTCGCGGTGCACCTGGCGGCGATCCTGAAGGTGTTGACCGCGGGGCTACTGGCGTACTACGTCGGGCGCGTGATCGGCCTCGCGCATCCGTTCGCGTTGTTCATCGCGGTGACCCACGCGTTGAGCGCGACCGTGACCGTCTGGACGATCGATCCAGCGAGCGACACGGCGGTGTGGGTGCCGCTGCTGTTCCTGTTCGCCGAACGCATGAGCCTGGCGCAACACCGCTACTGGCCCGCGGGCGCGCTGGTCATCGGCGCGATGCTGTTCAGCGGCGCGCCACAGGCCGTCGCGTCCACCTTCGTGTTCTTCGCGGCGTATTTTCAGTTGCGCCGGCGCGTGGAGACTGTGCGGGAGTTCGTCGTGCCGGTCGCGTCGGCCTTCGCGGCGATCGTGCTGGGCGTGGCGCTGGGCGCGGCGCAGATCTGGCCGTATTTCGAATGGTTGGGCGAGTCCGCGCAGGTATGGACGCAGGCCGAATCGGGCGCGGGCGCGAAATCCCTGTGGCTGCTATTCGGCCCGCTGGCGGGCGTAGGCGGCGTGGACCCCGCCGAAACCCCGCTGCATCTCGGGCTGATACCAATATTTCTCGCGAGCCTGTGGTTCATGGTGCAAGACGGCGTCACCGAGGGACAGCGCCGCCGGGTGGATGCGCTGTTGCTGGTCTCGGCGATCTGGCTCGCGGCGGGGCTGGTGGTGTCCACGGTGCAGCCGGTCTTCCCCGCGGTGCGCGTCGTGCTGCTGCGTCATTTGCTCGCGCCGGTCGCATTCTCGATTGCGCTCGGCGCGGCAGCCGCGGGCGAAGCCTGGTTGCAACTGCGTCCGGCCGACTCGCTCGCCGCGGCGAAGCGATACGTCGTCGCGCTGAGCGGGCTGATCTTCGTCGGCGTGGCATCGTATGCCACCGCCGCGGCCCGCGGGATGATCTCGGATGCGCTGCGGCAAGACATGACCGTCGCCGTGATCACCATGTGCCTGTACATGCTGGTGCTGTGCGCGACGCTCGTGCGTCCGTGGCCGCGGCTGATGGGCTACGCGCTGGCCGTCACGACCGCGGCGCAACTGTTGCTGTTCTTCGGGCCGATGCAGCCGCGCACGCCGTGGAACGAGGTGTTCGCGGACCCCTTCGGCGGCCAGGCGCCGGAGGTGAAGGGGCGTATCGCGTTCGGCCCACGGACCGAATCGGCGGGACGGCTCGCCTTGAACTCCGCGACCATCCAGGGTTTCGGCGCGCGCGCGCCGGCGCGCACGGCGGCGTACCTGCTGCGAGCCCAGGAGGACCCGATGCTGCTGCCGCGCGCGGACGTGTCGGCGTTCGTACTGACGTTGGACGACATGCACGGGCCGTATTCCAACTTGCGGCCGCACCTGAAACTCGAGGGCGTGTCGGAATGGGGCGTGGGCCTGTTTTCCTACGTGCCGGGCGCGCAACCCGCGCGGATGGTGTACGAGGCCCGCGTCGTGAACGGATTCAACGCGAAAGAACTGAGTTCGAGCGGGCCGGCGCTGCTCGAGCGCAACGTGGCGCTGTCGCCGCCCGAGGGCCGGCCCGGAAAACCGATCGTGAGGAACGACGGCCGGCCGACGTACCGCACGGTGAACGTGTACCGGACGGACCCGGGCGTGCTCGAGCTCGCGGAGTCGTATTACCCCGACTGGTTCGCGCGTGTGGACAACGAGTACGTGCGCGTATTTCCGGTGGACGGCGCGTTTCGCGGCGTGGAAGTGCCCGCCGGTTCGCGAGAGGTGGTGATTCGGTACGTGCCGCAGTCGTACAAATGGGGGCGCGTGATTTCGTTCGCCGCGCTGTCGATTTGCCTCGCGGGCCTGGCGCACCTGATTTGGTTCAGGCTGCAACACCAGTATTTCAACCTGTGACAGAGCGAGACGATGGACGTCCATGGACTCGATGGACACGATCGACGCCTGCGCGCGAGTATCGCGCCGATGCATTCGGTTGCGGGCCGGGGCCACGGTTCGTTATTATTCGTTTCGTGCGCGGGTGGTGAAATTGGCATACACGCTAGACTAAGGATCTAGTCCCGAAAGGGGTGCAGGTTCGATTCCTGTCCCGCGCACCATTTCCAGTTCTTCCCGTTTCCCTTCCCCCCACATCGATCTCCAGCGAATTTGGCGTCGTCGTCCCGGAGCGCCCTTACGGCCGGCTCCATTCGTCACACCCTAAGTATCGAGAACCTCCCGCAGGCTGGGTGTCTGCACGGATGAGAACGCAGCGGCGTGTTATGGTTGGGGCCGGTTGGACGTTTTTGGTGTTGAGTTCAGAGCAACGATGACCTCGATCCTGTTGATATGCGCGGCGCTTGCGGCCGATCCGGCCCGGATTTCGCTCGGGGAACGGCTGTTTTCGGAGCCGGGCTTCGCGAACCCACTGGGCGACATGGATGTGTCGTGCGCGACGTGTCACGTGCGGGCGGACGAACAGGGCTACAAGGCATTCACGGATCCGCTGGGCCGGAGCTGGCAGCCGTGGCGTTATGAGGACCCCGGCCGCGAGACACTGCGGAACGCGCCGGCGCTGCTCGACCTCGCCGATCACGATTTCATCCATTCGGACGCGGAATTCCTCTCGCTCGAGGAACAGACCGAAGCGACGCTGGTCGGGCGGAATTTCGGCTGGCTCCCGAAGGAACGCGCGGAGGCGGCGCGCACGGTCGCAGGGGTGCTCCGGGCAGGGTATGCAACGGACTTTCGCGCGGCGTACGGCGCCGATCTCGCGCAGGGAGACGACACCGCGTGCATCAAGGCGGCGTCACAGGCGATAGCGGACTTCGTCCGCACGCTGAAGAGCGCGCGGACCTCGCCGTATGACGAGTTCCTGCGCGCGAACCAACTGGACGCCGCCCCGGCGGCGGGCGAAGGCCCGCAGATGTACGGCGCGCGGCTGCTCGCGGAAATCGACCGGCGCGACGGCCTGGGCGCGCTGCGGTTGGTGCCCGGGTTCGATGGGGACGCGGTAAACGGCTATCGCATGTTCCTGCGGACGGACGGCGGCGAGCGCGTAGGCAATTGCGTGGCGTGCCATGTCCCGCCGAATTTCACAGACCGCAACTTTCACAACATCGGCGTGACGCAGGAGGAATACGATGGCGCGCACGGTGCGGGAAGTTTCGTGTCGCTGGAAATCCCCGTGACGGGGACGCGCCCGCGTGCGGAATTCCTGAAACGCGCGCGGCCCGGGCGGCCGGGCGAGGCGGACCTGGGCTATTGGAACTTCGCCCGGTTCGAAAACTCGCCGCTATACATGCCGCAGGAGCCCGAGGCGAGTTTTGTCGCGCGGACGATTGCGACCTTCAAGACGCCGTCATTGCGCAACCTCGCGTCCACGGTGCCCTACATGCACAACAGCGCGTACACGTCGATCGAGGACGTATTGCAACTGAAAATGGAGATGGGGTTCGTCGCGCGCATGGGCGATCTGCGTAACGGCGACCCGGAGATGGCGAAGATCCGCTTCATCGACGACGATTTCAAAGCGCTGTTTGCGTTCCTGAACGCGTTGAACGATGCGGGGACCCGCACGATGGAATTCCGCGGACCGCCGACCCAGGGCGGGCCGGTGGCGCCTTCGCGGTACGATTATCTGGTGAACGATTGATGGACGGAACGGACCGAATGGTAAAGAAAAGGGCGGGCGCTGAGGCCCGCCCGGACTTCCATTAATCGTGCGGCGGCCCGCCGCTAGTTCTTCTGCAGGTGCTGCTTGAACCAGTCGAGAGCCAGCGTCGCGCCCTGGACGTAGCGGGCCTGGTAGATGCCGTAGTGCTGGATGCCGGGTTCGACGTGGTACTTCGCGGGGACCTTGTCCTTCACGATGTCGTACGCCTTACCGGCGTGGTCCATGCGGTCGAACAGTTCCTCGTTCTCCGCGTCGATGAAGAGGACGGGCACCTTGAGTTCCGCGGCGCGCTCGACGGGGTAGTAATACGCGAAGCGTTCGAGATTGGGCGTGCCGCGCAAACCCTCGAACACGTTTTCGCCTTGCGGGACCGGCGGCGCTTCGCCACGCGCTCGCTTGATCTCCATTTCGTGCGTGCCGGCGAGTCCGCCCGACTCGGCGTAGGGCGCGGCGGCGGCTTCGCGGGCGTCCATCGCGCCGACCTGCGAGACGATGCACTTGACGCGTGGATCGTCCACCGCGGTCTGCAGCACGAGCCCGCCGCCGAAGCTCGTGCCCCAGAGCCCGATGCGGCCGCGGTCCACCAGCGGTTCGCCTTCGAGAAAGTTCAACGCGTTATGGATGTCCTCGAGTTGATCGCGCGGGTCCACGAGTTCGCGGATGGCCTGCGCGGTGACCGTGACGTTGCCGTCCTTGTCAGGCTTGGGCATGTCGCCCTTCACAACGAGGCGGCTGTCGCTCTCGCCCCAGCCGCGGTAGTCGAACGCGAGCACGACGAACCCGCCCGCGGCGAAGCGCGGCGCATAAGTGCGGTTCAGGTGTTCCTTGACGCCGCCCCAGCCGTGGCACAGGATGATCGCGGGGAGTTTGTCGCCTTCCTTGGCGTCCTTCGGATAGAAAAGGTTGCCGGCGAGACGGGTGCCGTCGCTCCAGATGGTGACGGCGCGCGACGCGACGGCGTCGTTCGGTTGGGCGAATGCGGGGAGTGCCGCGAGCAATAATGCCGCGAGCAGAAGCACGGGCCCAAGCGAGGCGCGCGCAGGCCTGCCGCACGTAACGTCTTCAGGAATTCGCTTCATGGTGGGTTTCTCTCCGTGTAATTTCGCCGTGCCGGGTGCGGGCATTGGCGGGCCGCAGGGGGTTGATGCTACCCTAGTAGCCAGATAAACGCGAGTGCGCGGGAATATATCACGCAGGCGGCCCGTTCCTCGTATGCAGGCGGCGCGAGTTTTCGGGGGAGAATTCGCCGCACACCCAGGAGAATGCACAATGCCACCGCTTTACGATCCGGAAATGGTCAAGCCGATGGAGCACGAACTACAAAATGTCGGCGTCAAATCGCTGCGCAGCGTGGAAGACGTGAACAAGGCGATCACGCAGACACCGGGGACCGCGCTGCTGGTGATCAACTCGGTGTGCGGGTGCGCGGCGGGGAGCTGCCGGCCGGGGGTGACGCTGGCCCTGCAGAACGAAAAAATTCCGGACAACCTGTACACCGTGTTCGCGGGCGTGGACATGGAGGCGGTACAGCGCGCGCGCGAACTCATGACGGGCGTGCAGCCATCTTCGCCGAACGTGGCGTTGTTCCAGGACGGCAAGCTGTTGGGGATTCTCGAACGGCGGCACATCGAGCGGATGTCGGCGGTGGACATTGCGAACGCGCTGACGAAGGTGTTCAACGAGTATTGCACGCGCACGGGCCCTTCGGTGCCGAGAGAAGTGTTCGAGCAGAATGGGCACGTGGACACGTGCGGATCGACGATTCCGCTTTACAAGGGGAACTGACGTAGCACAGGATGCACAGGCCTAAGCACACCCCGCTCAGGCCTGCCACCCACGGAGTGAGAGTTCCGGGCGGTGTGGCCGGTTGGTCCCGCCGCCCGTTTTGTATCCGGAGGCAAAGGCATGACTGATGAGCGGTGGCCCGGTTCGCGGCGCAACTACTTCCGCGCCGCGTGCGGGCTTGGCGGGCTCGCGGTGATTCTGGGGGCTTTCGGGGCACACGGGCTTGAGACGCGACTGGACGCGGAGCATTTGGACGTTTGGCACACGGCGGTGCAGTACCACTTTTATCATGCGCTGGCGCTGCTGGCGCTCTCGTGGGGCGGGGGCGGTGAATGGACGAGGTGGGCGTCGCGGGCCTGCGGGGCTTGGGTGTTCGGCGTGGCGGTGTTTTCGGGGTCGCTGTATGTGCTCGCCGTGACGGGCGTGGGTTGGCTGGGCGCGATCACGCCGTTCGGCGGCCTCGCGTTTATTCTTGGGTGGGCGTTTGCGATCGGGGCGGTGGCGGGCGGCGGACGGCGGCACGACTAGGCTGAACCCCGCTTAGGCGGTGGCACCCGCGGATGTGGAACGGCTCGCCGCGAGGCCGGGTACAGGCTTAAGCTGAAGTGCGCTTAAGCCTGCCACCCACGACTGTAGAACCGATCGCGGCGACGTCAAGAACAATCTGAAGCTGAAGTGCGCTTAAGCCTGCCACACTTGGGCGTGTCACTCGACTCGATGGATCAGCGCAGGGGCAGCTCGTACAGGTACGCCGTCACTGGCGCCGTGTAGCCTTTGAGATCGACGTTTTTTTCCTTGAAGGGTTTCCCCTGGTCGCCGAGCGCGCGGTGGGTGTTGGCATCGACCACCATCTGGTTGGCCTTGGCCTGGCCTTGCAGGCGCGCGGCGAGGTTGACGTGGTTGCCGATGACCGTCACGGATTTGCGCGCTTCGCTGCCGAGGATGCCGAGCGAGACGGGGCCTGTGGCGACGCCGACGCCGACGAACAGCACGGGCAGGCCCTTGCGATCGCGCTGATAATTGAGCCGGCTAATCTCGTCGAGGATGCGTTTGCCGGCCCGGACGGCGAGTTGTGGCGCGGGGATGTCGGCGGGGATCATGCCGAAGATGACCATGATCTCGTCGCCGATGATTTTGTCGAGGACCCCGCGCTCGTCGAGGACAGCGGGTATCATCGCGCCCAGGTATACGTTCAGCGTTTCGAAGACCGCCTCGGGCTGGCTCGACTCGCTGAACTTCGTGAAGCCGCGGATGTCGGCGAACATGACGGCGAGTTCGCGCCGCTCGCCGGACGCTTCGACGGCGGCGAGGCCCTCTTCGAGCCGTTCGGCCACTTCTTTTCCCAGGTACTGGTCGAGAATCTTCATTTGTCGGTCGTGCCTCAGGCTGTACGTGTTCACTTTTTGTTGGACGGACTGTTGCGCGGCCTCTTGCTGGGCCGTGTCGAGAAACACGATCCAGATGCGGCCGTTACTGGCGAAGAGACTGATGTCCGCGGTGACACCCGCGGGGGTTTGCATGTAAGGCAAATCGAGCGGGAGCGCATCGGGATCGATGACGCCGGCGAGGCAGTCAACGTGATCGTCGATGGTGTCGCCCGGACTCAGCGAGTCGAGCCCGAACGTCTTCGTCGCGCCGCCGAGCGAGACGAGCGCGCCGCAGTCGTCGGACTCGAGATAGGCGATCGCGCGGTTGCCGAGGAGTTGATGCACGACGGCATCGCGGACGGTGATCGGCAGATTCGTAAGGGTCATCGCGGGAAATCGGCGGCAATTGGGTGCATGAGATTGCTTCGTGGCAAGACCCGCTCCTCGCAATGACGGACGGGCGCCCCCGGTTGGCCCGCCGGCTAAATTCTATCCCAACATCATGCGCGCGAGCGAAGTGAAGGCCTGTTCCACGGCCGTGCCGTCCTTGGCGCTGGTGCGCAGAATCGGAAGGCCCCGGGCGGCCACGCCGTCGATCAATTCGGCAGTGACCTCCCATTGCGGCTCGAGGTCGCACTTGTTGAACAGGACCATCGTGGGGACGGGGCCCTGGTCGGCGTCCGCCGCGGCCTTGATGGCGAGCGCGGTGTCCAGCGTGGCGCGGCGCGTGCCGTCGACGACGAGAAGAATGCCCCCCGCGCCCTTGAGGTAGCTCATCTTGATGTCGTTGAGTTCGTCTTTCCCCTGGATGTCCCAGAGCAGCAGCTCGACCGGTTGACCGTCGACATCGACGGATTTCTTGTCGATTTTCACGCCGACGGTCGTGAGGTACTGGTCGGAGAAGATGCTCTTGACGAAGCGCTGGACGAGGCTCGTCTTGCCGACGGAGAA
>CAYPNI010000030.1:0-1737 GCA_964411925.1 uncultured Nitrospirales bacterium | reverse complement strand
TATCGACGAGGTCGACGTAGAACGATACGGCGCGGTTGAAGGCCATATCCTCTTCGGCGCGCTCCTCGCGCAGCGGGGCCTCGACGCCGACGCCGAGCACGTGGACGCGCGGGTCCTGAATGCCCGCGCCGGCGAGCAGCGCGCGGGTCTGCTGCGCGCGTCGCTGGCTGAGGTCCATGTTGGTCGTGGCGGAGCCGCGGCTGTCGGCGTGGCCCATCAGTTGGACCGTGTAGTCCATCGCCGCACTGGTCGCCAGTTGGTGCAGCGCGCGCAGTTCATCCGCGATCGTCGTGATGAGGCCTTCCTGACCCGGCGCGAGTTCGATGGAATTAAGCTTGAAGTAGACGCGGAACTCCTCGATTCGGGCGGCGGAGGCGCGGATCGCGCCGAGTTCGGAATCGACCAGGCCGCTGAACTCGATCTTGTCGAGCCCGAGGATGGACGGCGCTTTGCGATAGGCGTTGACGATCCAGACGTGGGGCGCCTCGCCCTTGGCGATGAGCGTCTTGCCGTCCAGCGTCATCGTAACGGAATCGGGCGGTTCGAGCATCGCCTGCGCGCGTTCGAGGATGAACCCTTCGCCGAGCGCCTGGTACGCCTCCCACCGCTGGTCGAATTTGGCGGGGTCGAGGCTGAGCGAGGCGAGGATCGCGTTCGGATCCTTCGTCAGCGGGTCCCGGAACCCGGAGACGACATAGCGATCGCCGATTTTCATCGAACTGGTGACGACAATGCCCGGAACTTCGGCGAGCGCGTCGAGGAATACGCCGAGATCGACGTCTTCGTCCTGCAACCGCGAATCGTCGTAGGCCTCGATGCCCGGCAGGCCGCGCGCGATCCGCCGCGCGTCCTGGATCCAGTCGCGCGAAGCGACGCCGGAGGCTTTGAGCGTACTCTCAAACATTTCGAGCCGGACCGTATCGGGCGGTTCGAGCGCGCGCGAGGCGCGGGCGATCTGCAGCGACGGTTCGAGTGCCTGGTAGGCCTCCCAGTTCGTCTCGACCTTGGCGGGATTCAGCCGGAACGCAGCCACGACGCTCATAGGGTCCTCGGAAAGCGGGTCCCGCAGCCCGGCGACGTGGTACTTGCCGCCGCGCTTCTCCACGGCCGTGATCTTCACGCCGGGCAGGGCGTCCATCTGGTCGAACGCGCGGCCCCAGGTGCGGTTGCGCTCCATGCGTATCGCGACGAACGCGGCGAGGAGCGCGAGGACGACGGCGATGGCGGCGAGCGAGTACATCGGCAGCTTGGGATTCGACTCCGGCTGCGCGTCGGCCTGTAACAGACACGGTTCCAGATGGCGATCGCTGATCGCGAACGGCTCCGTATCGCCCGAGAACTCGGCCAGGAGATCGGCCTGTTCGCTCTCGATGCCTTCGAGCGCGCTCTGGAACGTGCGGCGCACTTCCTGGGGCGCATTGCCGCGGATGACGGCGACGATCATCGCGCGCGGACCTTGTTCCATCCACAGGGTAAGGTCGCCCATCTCGAGCGTGTTCAGCGACTCCTGATCGCCCAGTCGGAACGAATCGCGCGTGAAGTCGCGTATGGCCGAGAGCATTCCGGCGACCATGTCCGAATCCTGCGCCTCGATGTCCGGACGCTGGATATGCCGCAGCACGAGGCCGGTGTCGTTGTGAATGAGGAACACCTGCTCCACGCGATAGAGCATCGTGTTGAGCATGGCGATCTCGGCGAAGGACTTGCCGGATCGCAACGCCTCGACACGCCACTGCA
>CAYPNI010000029.1:14530-39753 GCA_964411925.1 uncultured Nitrospirales bacterium | reverse complement strand
TTTTCCCGCTCACGGTCGATTACCGCGAGAAGGCGTACGCCGCGGGGCACATCCCCGGGAACTTTTTCCGGCGTGAGGCGCGCCCGAGCGAGCGCGAGATCCTCGTCTGCCGCCTGACAGACCGGCCGCTGCGGCCGCTGTTCCCGAAGGGATTCCTGAACGAAGTCCAGGTCTGTCAGACGGTGCTTTCGGCGGACAACATCAACGATCCGGACGTGCTCTCGATCAACGCGGCGTCCGCCGCGGTGCACCTCTCCGCGATTCCGTTCAACGGCCCGATCGGCGCGGTGCGCATCGGGCTGATCAACGGCGAACTGGTCGTCAATCCGACGATCGAACAGATGGACGAGAGCGATCTCGACCTCGTGGTGGCGGGTACGAAGGATTCCATCCTGATGGTGGAAGGCTCGGCGATGGAAGTGCCCGAGGACAAGATGGTCGCGGCGCTGGACTTTGCCCACCTGAACATCAAGCTCATCATCGTGGCCATCGAGGCGCTGCGCGACAAGGCGGGTAAAGCGAAGATCGACTTCGTGCCCGCCGCGACGGACGAGCAGATCACCGCGGACGTGCGGGGGATCGCCGAGGGCGCGCTCAAGCAGGCGCTCGCGATCACGGGAAAGCATGAGCGGCACGACGCCATCGGCGCGGCGCGCGCGACGGTGGACGATTCGCTGAAGGCCAAGTACGGCGAGGAAAAATTCGCGGCGGCGGCTCCGGCGATCGGGGCTGCGTTCGGCAAGCTCGAAAAGGAGCTCATGCGCGGCATGGTCATCACCACGCGCAAGCGCCTGGACGGCCGCGGGCTCGACGTGGTCCGGCCGATCACCATCGAGTTGGGCGTACTGCCGCGCGCCCACGGCTCGGCCCTCTTTACCCGCGGCGAGACGCAGGCCATCGTCACGGCGACGCTCGGCACGGGGCGCGACGAACAGCGCAGCGACGAACTCGTCGGCGACGTGTTCACGCGGTTCTTCCTGCATTACAACTTCCCGCCGTGGTCCGTCGGCGAGGTGCGCCGGATCAGCGGCCCGGGCCGGCGCGAAATCGGCCACGGCAAACTCGCGGAACGGGCACTTCAGTCGGTCATTCCCGCGGAAGACGACGGCGAGGGCAAACACTTCCCCTACACCGTGCGCGTCGTATCGGAAATCACCGAGAGCAACGGTTCGAGCTCGATGGCGACGGTGTGCGGCGGTTCGCTGAGCATGATGGACGCGGGCATCCCGATTTCCGCGGCCGTTGCGGGCGTGGCGATGGGCCTCATCAAGGAAGGGGACGAGGCGCGCATCCTGACGGACATTCTGGGCGACGAGGATCACCTCGGCGACATGGACTTCAAAGTCTGCGGGACGACCGAGGGGATTACGGCGTTCCAGATGGACTGCAAGATTGCCGGCGTATCGAGCCAGCTCATGCGGGACGCGCTCGAGCAGGCCAAGCAGGCGCGTCTGCACGTGCTCGAAAAGATGCGCGATGCCATCGCCGAGCCGCGGCCGGATCTTTCGCCGCGCGCGCCGAGAATTACGACCATCAAGATTCCGGAGGACAAAATCCGCGACATCATCGGGCCTGGCGGCCGCGTGATCCGCGAGATCCAGTCCGCGACGGGCGCGCAGATCAACATCGAAGACGACGGCACGGTGCAGATCGCATGTGCGGACGCAGACGGGGCCAACGCGGCGATGGAGATGATCCAGAACCTCACGGCCGAGGCGGAAGTCGGCGCGATTTACCACGGCACCGTGACACGGCTGATGAACTTCGGCGCGTTCGTGAACATCGTGGGCAGCAAGGAAGGCCTCGTGCACATCTCCGAGCTGTCGCTGGAACACGTCGGTGAAGTGAGCGACGTGGTCGATGTCGGCGACGAAATCGACGTCAAAGTGGTCGAGATCGACGAACTCGGCCGCGTGAACCTCTCGAAGATTCAGGCGGACGTCGAGATGGGCCGCGTGTCCCGCGAGGAATATGAAGAATCCAAGCGGTCGCGGCCTTCGCGCAGCGGCGGCGGACGCCCCGTGGGCGGCGGTGGACGCGGCGGCGGGCGTGGTGGACGCGGAGACGGCGGTCATCGGGGTGGCGGCGGTCGCGGTGGACGCCGATAGCCGGGCGCTCCGCGAGCTGGACTGTAGCTGGCACCTATGAGCGAGACGCTGTATACGCCGCTCGATCCGGCCGTGCATACGCTGGACAACGGGCTACGCGTGGTGTGCGAATACCTGCCGTATGTGCATTCGGCGTCGATAGGCGCCTGGATCAAGACCGGCTCTGCGAACGAAGATCCCCAGGTCGCGGGCATCTCCCATTTCCTTGAGCACTTGCTGTTCAAGGGTACCGAGACGCGCACGGCGCGCGAGTTGATGGAGGCGGTGGAGGGCCGCGGCGGGCAGCTCAACGCGTTCACGACGCGCGAGTACACGTGCCTGTATGCCAAGACCCTTGACCAGCACGCCGGTTCCGCGTTCGAGATTCTCGCGGACATCATCAACCACTCGACGTTTTGCGACCTCGAAAAGGAACGCAACGTCATCCTGGAAGAAATCGCGTCCAACCAGGACGTTCCCGAGGACTACGTTCACGACGTGCTGACCGAATTCGCATGGCCCGATCACCCGCTGGGCCGCCCGATCGCCGGCTACGGGGAATCGGTCAGCCGTACGGGACTGGACGAGGTCCGGGCGTATCGCGACGCGTGGTATACGCCGGAGAACATGATCGTCGCCATCGTCGGGCGGTTCGACGAAGCCGTGTTCCTCAAGCAGGTCGAGGACGCGTTCGGCGCGCTTGCGGCGCGGCCCGTCGCCCGAAACGGCAGCGCCCCGTCGTATCGCGCGGGACAGCGCATCGAGCGCCGGGAAATTGCGCAGGATCACCTGCTCTGGTGCTTCCCGAGCGTGTCCCTCAATCATCCGGATCGATTCGCGTTCGACCTGCTCAGCAGCGCGCTGGGCGGCGGCTCGACCTCGCGCCTGTTCGAGCGCATCCGCGAGCAGGAGGGCCTGGCGTACGCGGTCTATTCGTTCAACTCGCTGTACGCGGCGGGCGGCATGCTCGGGTTTTACGCCGCGGTGGCGCCGGAGAACCTGCAACACACGCTCGACATCAGCGCGGAAGAAATGCGCAAGCTGCGCGATGATCCGTTGGCCGAACAGGAACTCATGAGCAACCGCGAACAACTCAAGGGCGGGCTGCTGCTCGCGCTCGAGAGCACGTTCAGCCGCATGTCGCGCATGGTTCGTTCGCTGATGTACAAGGACCGGATCGTCAGCGTCTCCGAAGCGCTGGAACAGCTCGAACGGGTTAGCGCCGGCGAGATTCAGCAGGTCGCTCAGCGGACGTTTGCCGCCGATCGCAGTGCGGTGGCCGTGGTCGGGCCTGCCGGTTCGGACCCGCTCCGGCTAACGGTGTAGAACTCGACTATGCCGCCGGACCTGGACCTGACCATCAACGTCGCCTGCGAACCGCACGGCCAGGGGCTGCCGCTTCCCGCATACGAATCGGACCTCGCCGCGGGCATGGACCTGCGCGCCGCGATCGAGCGGCCCGTGGAATTGCTGCCCGGCGCGCGCGCGCTGGTGCCGACGGGCCTGCGCATCGCGCTGCCGCCCGGGTTTGAAGCGCAGATCCGCCCGCGCAGCGGCCTCGCGCTCAAGCACGGCATTACGCTGGTCAACACGCCAGGCACGATCGATGCCGACTATCGCGGGGAGATTCGCGTCATCCTGATCAATCACGGGGATGCGGCATTCCGGATCGAGCGCGGCGACCGCATCGCCCAGATCGTATTTGCGCCGGTTGCGCGCGCGGTATGGCGGCCGGTCCGCGAACTGGACGAGACGCCGCGCGGACCGGGCGGATTCGGCCACACGGGGCGATAACGCGATTCAGTGGCGCAGGCTTCCCGCCTGCGGTTCTTCCCGGCACTGGAGTGCGAGGTCTAGATCCTTCGCGGGCAGTTTCACTCCCACAGGCTGGACGCGTGTACCAATCTTCTCAATCCAGATCCAGGACGATTCGCGGCGCGTCGCCCTTCAGCCGGACCACGTCGGTCTCCTTGTCCGACCAGACAATCCCGTAATGCCGCTTGATTTGATTGATGAGGTCGTCGACATCCACGCCCAAAAAGCGCATCACCGGGCCGGAGTACCCGCGGCTACGAATCCGGGAGAGGCGCCAGCGCGCGGCCAGGCTGTGCTTGCGGACGCCGGCCGCATTGCGCAAATGCGCCTTGAGCTGCGCCGCGCTGTTCAGAATGAGCGCCTGAAGGAAATTCGCCTCCAAGGTGTCGTCCCCGGCGATCTTCCAGAGGCGTTCCCACGCGTCGTGCGCCTCCCAGAAAAAACCGTTGTGATAGAGATCGCATCCGAAGAGATACGGCTGCGACGTGCGCCAATTCTCGGGCGTAATTGCGTCGGGGGGCTCTGGCTTGGCGCCGAATGAGTGGCCGTCATTATCGCGGATGGGGTGCGGATTGAGTCCGGGCACGTAACGATAGACGGGCAGCGGGGCTCCTGGAACCAGACAGGGCGCGTCGGGCCAAATCGGATCCGGCTCCCGCGTAACGGGGCCTTCGAACGTCTGGATCCGGCCGGAATCGGGCGATGTGGCGATGGAACTCATGGTGCCCGTCATTCTACGCGCCAGCGTTGAACCGTGCAACGGACTTTCCGGCCGTTCCGGTTAACCACCGGCGTGCGGGTAGGATATGAACTCGACTTTCGGCGCGGGTGATATGTCTGAAACCAAACGTGATGCACTAGCTCGTCCTTCGGCGCGGAGCCGCGCGATAAGGTGGCTCGCAATTCCGATGGTGATCTGCGCGGCGCTGATATTTTCGATGCTATTCGACCTGCGATCGGAGGCGATCGCCACGATGGAATGGGTCGCGTCGCAGGGGGCGGCCGGGGCCGCGATCTTCGTCGTGATCTACGTTTCGGCCACGCTGGCCGCTTTTCCCGCCTCGCTTTTGACGTTGGGAGCAGGGGCGGTGTACGGCCTCGGCGTCGGGTTCGTGTTGGTCTCGGCGGGGTCCACGCTGGGCGCGACGCTGGCGTTTTTTATCGCGCGATACGCGGCACGGGACTGGATCGCGCGCCGCATCGAGTCCAGTCCAAAGTTCAAGGCGCTCGACGACGGCGTGTCCGAGGAAGGCTGGAAAATCGTGTTGCTGACGCGCCTGTCGCCGGTGTTTCCTTTTAATCTGCAGAACTATGGCTACGGACTCACGCGGATTCCCGCGGTGCATTATGTCCTCGCTTCGTGGATCGGCATGATTCCGGGGACGCTGATGTACGTCTATCTGGGCCATGCCGCCGGCAGCCTCGCGCAGGCCGGGGCCGAGTCCGGCACGCGGTCGCCGGCGCAGTGGGCGCTGCTCGTGGTGGGGTTGCTGGCGACGGTAGCGGTAACGGTGCTCGTCACGAGGATCGCGCGGCGCAAACTCGCGGAAGTGCAGGAGCATTCATGAGTGGACTCGTGCCGGAACTGTCGCCGATGGATGCACACAACGCCGCGCTGTTGCGCCGCGTTCACCCGCCGGATTGGCGAAACCCGACACCGGCGCCGAACTACCACCTGGTCGTCATCGGCGCGGGCACGGCCGGGCTCGTGACGGCCGCGGGGGCCGCGGGCCTAGGCGCGCGGGTCGCGCTGATCGAGAAGCACCTCATGGGCGGCGACTGCCTCAACGTCGGCTGTGTGCCGTCGAAAAGCCTCCTGCGTCCGGCGCGGGCCGTCGCGGAGATACGCGGCGCGGCGCGCCTGGGAGTGCGCGCGGGCGAGGTCAGCGTGGACTTTCCGGCCGTCATGGAGCGGATGCGGCGCCTGCGCGCCGACATCAGCGAGGCGGACTCGGCGGAACGGTTCACGCGCGAATTCGGCGTCGATGTATTTCTCGGCGAGGGGCGCTTTACGGACAAGTCAACGATCGCGGTGAGCGGCGCGGCGTTGCGGTTCAGCCGCGCCGTCGTCGCCACGGGGGCACGGGCCGCGTCATTGCCGATCGATGGTCTGGCGGAGGCGGGCTATCTGACGAACGAGACGGTGTTCTCGCTGACGGAGCTCCCGCGGCGTCTGGCGGTGATTGGAGCGGGGCCGATCGGCTGCGAACTTGCCCAGGCGTTCCGGCTGTTCGGCAGCGAGGTGACTGTAGTCGAGGTCGCCGGGCAGATTCTCGGCAAGGAGGATCCCGACGCGGCCGCGATTGTCCGACGCCGGATGGAGTCCGAAGGCGTCGAGTTTATGCTCGACACCAGGACCCAGCGAGTGCGGCGTGACGGCGGGAACAAGGTTCTCTCGCTTGAAACGCCGCAGGGTGCCCGGGAATTGCGCGTGGACGAGATCCTGCTCGGCGCGGGCCGCAAGCCGAACGTCGAGGGCTTCGGACTGGAGGCCGCGGGGGTCGAATTCGACGCGCGGCGCGGCGTTAAGGTGGACGACTACATGCGCACGTCGAACCCGCGCATTTACGCCGCGGGCGACGTCTGCATGGACTGGAAATTCACGCACGCGGCGGATTTCGCGGCGCGCACCGTCATTCGCAATGCCCTGTTCAGCGCAGGCCCGTTTGGACGGGGCCGGCTCAGCGCGCTGACGATGCCGTGGTGCACGTACACGCAGCCGGAAGTGGCCCACGTCGGGCTATACGAACGCGAGGCGCGCGATCGCGGGCTCGACGTGCAGATTTTCGTCCAGCCGATGGACCGGGTGGATCGCGCAATTGTCGACGGGGAAACGGATGGATTCGTGAAGATCTTCGCCGAGCGCGGCTCAGGCCGGATCGCCGGCGCGACGATCGTCGCGCCCAATGCCGGCGATTTGATCAGCGAAATCACGGTTGCGATGGTGCAGGGTGCGGGGTTGGGCGAAATTGCAAATGTGATCCACCCGTACCCGACCATGGCGGACGCTATCCGTAAAATCGGCGACCAATACAACAAGACGAGACTCACGCCGCGCGTGAAGAATTGGATGCGTCGCTATCTCGCGTGGAAACTCAGGTAGAGGCGGCGACAGGCCTGAAAGACTCGTTTTTCGGTGGCGATGGTTCGCGGGGCGGGCGTCGCGCGTTTGCCTGCCGCCCGGATGAACTTAGGCTTCGCCGTTGCCGTTGGCGCCGGGCATCGGCTCGTCGTGCAGCGCGAACGTCATCTCGGCTTCTGCGACGACGAGACCGTCCACCCGCGCGATGGACTTGACGCGGATCGCGTTGCGGCGCATCCGCCGTGTGGTCGATTCGATAATCAGCTGATCGCCCGGGACGACGGCGCGGCGGAACTTCGCATTCTCAATGCTCAGGAAATACGCGTGTGGATGCGACTTCTCGCCTTCCGAGCTGACGGTGAGCACGGAACTGACCTGTGCCATCGTCTCGATGATCATTACGCCGGGCATGACCGGATTTCGCGGCCAGTGGCCTTGGAAGAAGGGTTCGTTGATTGTGACGTTCTTGATACCCTGCACGTATTCGTGCGGCTGGTACGAGATGATCCGGTCCACCATCAGGAACGGGAACCGGTGCGGCAGCAGCTTCATGATGCGGTTCACGTCGAACGCCGGCTCGGGGCGGGGCTTGCTGAGGCCGCGCAGTGTGCCGCTATGGGCATTGCCGTTCATGAGCGCCTTCTTGATGCTCTTGGCGAAGTGAACGTGCATCGCGTGGCCGGATTTTACACCGACGATGTGGCCCTTAAGCGGCCGGCCGAGCAGGAAGAGATCGCCCAAGAGGTCAAGCACCTTGTGGCGAACGAACTCGTCGCGGTAGCGAAGCGTATCGTTCAGGATGGACTCGTCGCCGATAACGACCGCGTTGTCCAGGCTGCCGCCGCGGATGAGCCCCTTGTCCTGAAGCGCCTTCACCTCGCGCAGAAAACAGAACGTCCGCGCGGACGCGATCTCCTGCTCAAAACTCTCGGGCGTCACCGTGAACGAGGCGTATTGCGTGCCGATGGCAACGTGATCGAACGCGATCGTCATGGTCACGCGCAGTTCATCGAACGGCAACACGCTCAGCGTGACGTCGCCGCTGCGGTAGTACACCGGCTCCTGAATCTTGACGTATTTCTTCTCGGCGTCCTGTTCCTGCACGCCGGCTTTCTTGAGCACGTTGAGGAACGGCAACGAACTTCCGTCGCCCACGGGCGTCTCGTTGGCGTCAACTTCGATGTCCAAGTTGTCGATTCCCATGCCGAACACCGCGGCCAGGACGTGCTCGATAGTCTGCACACGCGCCTCGCCGTTGGCGATGGTCGTGCCGCGGGAAACATCGACGACGTTGTCAACGTCCGCCCGGATGGCGGGACGTCCCGGCAGGTCCGTTCGATAGAACGTGATGCCGCTGTCTTGTGCCGCGGGCTTGAACGTGACCGTCGTGAGATTGCCGGTATGCAGACCAATGCCCGAAAACGAGACGGGCTCCGCAATGGTCATTTGTTTACTCATCGCATTATTTTTCCAGAGTGTCAACCCGTTTTTCGAGTTTTCGAAATCGCTTGAGCAGGTCGGGAAGGTAGGCGAGAGAAGCATATATTAAACGCGAGAGTCCCGCCTCATGCTGGTAGTTGATGCCCGCCACCATGCTGCCCGGGGCGACACTGCGGTGAACCCCGGTCTTCCCCGCAATCATGCAACCATCGCCAACCTGGATGTGTCCTGCAATCGCCGCGTGGCCCCCGATGAGAACGTTGTTGCCAATCCACGCGCTACCTGCGACCACGGTACCACCAGATATAGCGCAATGCTCTCCGATGACCGCATTATGTCCGATCTGAATTTGGTTGTCAATCTTCGTCCCGCAACCGATAGTTGTGTTTCCGGTCGTCGCCCTATCTATGGAAGTGTTCGAACCGATTTCAACGTCGTCACCGATTACGACGCCGCCGATCTGCGGTATTTTGGTCCGATTTGGACCCAATCCCGCGAAACCGAACCCGTCGGAGCCAATAGCGGCATTTGAGTGAATCAGGCATCGCGCGCCAATTTGGACGCGCTCCCGAATGGTTGTGTTCGGATAAACGATGGTCTGCGGTCCGATGGACGTATCGCGGCCGACGTATACGCCCGCATAAAGCACGCAGGCGTCTCCGATCCTGGCGCCCTCCTCAATGACAACATGGGCATCCAGTGCGACGTTCCGGCCCAGAACGGCCGTTTTGCCGATTACGGCTGTGGGGTGGATTCCCTTGGGGTGGATTAGCAGCCGTTCTTCGATCAGCCGGAGCAACTGGGCAAAGGCAAGGTAAGGCTCGCTGACACGCAGGAGCGGCCGCGAGTCCTTTGGAAAGTTGTGATCAACGATGAGCGCGGCGGCGGTGGTGGACTCCAGGTATTTGCTGTAGCGTGGGTCGGCGTAGAAGGTGAGCTCCCCCGCAGCGGCATCCTTGATGCCATTAAATCCAGTGATGCGCAGGCTGGCGTCGCCATCGACCGTAGCGCCGATGAGAACGGCAATCTCGCCGAGGGTCATCTCCACGCGTATAGGATTCCTGACATACGAATCACCCGCCGCCCACCCGTGGCAGGCAACGACCGGGTGACGTAGCTGGATTCACTTCTTGGAGGATTTGTACTTCGCGTTCAGGTGCTCGACGACCTTCTGAGTCATGTTGAGCGTCGTCGTGTGGTAGAGCAATCCGCCGGCGCGGGCGGGAATCGGCGCAGCGGTCTCTCCGCTCTCGAAGACAAGGTGATAGTTTCCTTGCGCGCCGACTTCCTGAATCGCGAGATAAATTTCGGCGAGGACATCTTCGTTCAGCTTCTTTTCCTGCCGGTTGATGTCCTGCTGGGAACGCTCGAACTCGGCCCGGTACTTGGTCACGTTCGCCTCGATTTTTTCCTCGAGAACTTTGCGATCGGCGTCGCTCATCTTGTCTTTTTCCAGCTTGTATCGCTCCTGGTCCTTCGTGATCTGATCGCTCAGCGCCGTGATCGGCTTTTGCATTTCGTCGCGGGAGGTGCGCAGTCCCTCGTAGAGATCTTTTTGTTTTTGGTAGTTGTCGAAGACTTCCTTGACGTTCACCACTCCGATGCGATAGGCGCCGGGAACGCTTTCCGGCGTGTCACCGATCGCAGTCCCGGACGAGGCGAGTAGAACCGCGCAGGAGAACGTAAGTGCATGTATCAATCGCATGAGCCAGGTCATCCTCTAGTGTTGGGGCTCAATCGCCCGAATTGCGGCCCGCCCGTCATGACTGATGGAACCCACTATGGCACCCGGAGGTCTGGAATTCCCGAGACAGGACAATCCCCGTGCCACGATGGCGCCGATTATAGCATGTCAACGAAATTTACCTTCAATTTCGCTAGAAGCGGACGCTGGACTGAAGATGGAGTTGCCCGCTTCCCTGGGATCCGTCCGGATTGAGCGGATAGCCGTAATCGACGCGGAGCGGGCCAAGGAATGGCACCGAGATCCCGAGACCAACGCCGACACTGAACCGGAAGTCTTCGAATGCGAAGTCCTCGGGCTTGAAAAACACCGCGCCGGAGTCGCCGAAGACGTAGAGCCGCAGGATTTCGTTAATGGTGTACTTGCCTTCGATAGAGTTAAGGATGCGTAACTCGCCGCCGATCGCTTCGTCGTCTACGATCACCTGCCCGTTCTCGATGCGGAACGTCTGGGCCTTGGGGCCAACGTCGCGGAAATCGTAGCCGCGCAGCGTGGTAGACCCGCCCGCAAAGAATCGATCGCTGATCGGCACGAGATCCTTGTCGCCGAAGGCGAACGCGATGCCTTCGCGCGTACGGAAGGAGAATGAGACTTTTTCCCATTTCTTCAATCCGTAGAACCAAATCGAATCGTGGTTGAGCGATACGAAGCTGTTGTCCAGCCCGAAGTCAGCCACTTCCATGCTCACGGTGTGGTCGGCGCCGCGCGTCGGATCCCGCGAACTGTTGGTGGTATTGCGATTGAGCCCCAGCGTGAGACTCAGCGTCGTACCGGGATCCTCGAGCTCGCGGAGATCCGGATCGACAAACGTGTCCAGGTCTTCGATCTCGGTATCGCGATACGCCAGTGTCAATGACATCGTGTTGAGATTCGACAGCCGTTTGCCGAGTGTCATGAGGGCACCCGCTGAGGACACGGTGTAGTCCGACGCGCCGGTCCCCGTGTAACTCTCGGAGAATAACTCCGCGCCAAGTGAGAACGGATACCCCAGGAACTCGGGATCGGTCAGGCCGACGCGGAAGTTTGAACGGTTGTTGCCGAGGAAGAAGCGTGCGCTGAAAATCTGTCCACCGCCGGAAAGGCTGGGCCAATTGGTGATGTCAAAGTTGCGCAGCCGCAGTTCGCCGAACCCGCCAAACCCTTCTTCGGAATTGAACGCGCCGCCGAAGTTGAAGTCGCCCGTTTTGCCCTCGACGACGTCGACCAGCACGTTCGTAAACCGGTCGTTTTCTTCGTCGGCCTCGAGTCGCAGGCGCTGGGATTCGAAGTAGCCGGTCTGTTGCAGGCGGCGGTTGGACAGTTCGTAGAGCGAACCGTCGTAGCGCTCGCCGGGCTTGAGCAGGACGTTGCGGCGGACGACTTCGTCCTTCGTAATCGAATTGCCCGTGATGCGGACTTCCCGAATGTATTTGAGTTCGTCCTCGCTCACCTGGTGCGTGATCGCGGTCGTGTGGGCTTCTCGATTCAGGGTGACTTGCGGCACGACTCGCGCGTACACATAGCCGCTATCGCTGTAAAGCTTTTGCATGGCTGTCGCGTCCGCGATGACCCGGCTCCGGTTGTGCACGTCTCCCGGCTGTGCCTCGATGAGCGGCAGCAACTCGCCGTCGGAGTACACAAAATTGTCCGCCGTCCTCATCGTGCCGATGCGGTACTCGGGCCCCTCGGCCACGGAGATTTCGATTTCGAGTTTCTTGCCTTCCTTCCCGTACTGGAAGTCCGTGGAGGCGATCTGCGCCTCGAGCCGGCCGACGTTGGCGTATTCGTTAATGACCTGGAGCAGATCGGTCTCAAACTTGTCCTCGTCGTAGCGCCCGCCGACAAACAGGAACGCGCGGCGCGTCTTGATTGTCCGTTTCAGTTTCCGCTCGGACAGCGCCTCGTTGCCGAGGAATGCGATGCTCTTGATCCGGGCCTTTTTGCCCTCCTCGATCTGGTACGTGACGCGAACGCGGGACGGCGAGATTGGTTCGACGATGATGTCCACGGTCGAATTGAGAAAGCCCTTGGAGCGGTACAGGCCGAGCACGGCGTCGCGTTCTTCGCCGTAGCCTTCGCGGACGAAGGCCTGGCCCTCGTGCCAGGAGATGGCGCCGCGAATCTGGCGGGACTTTAGTTTCTTGTTGCCCTGGATCCGCACCTCATCGATGAACTTCTCCTCTTCGAAGACGTAGACGAGGATGTTCTTTCCGTCGCGCTGTTCGAACTCGGCGCTGATGGTGGAGAAATAGCCGAGAAGATAGAGCCGGCGAATGTCGCGCTGCACCGCGCGGGGGTCGAGTTCCGTGCCGGGTTTGACTTCGATCTGTGAACGCACCTGAGGCTCGCCCACCCGTTCGAGTCCGCGAACATCGACCTGGTCAATAACGACGCGGCCGGTGACCTGCCCAACGGCACTCGAGAACGAGGCGAGCGTGGCGATTACCCACAGCCCAGCCTGGATTCCCCTCAAGTACTGATACTTTCGGCGACGGGCAGCTCGGTGTTGAACATGAGGTCGCCCGTCAATTCGGACACCTGCACGACAACCCGGCTGCCGGGTTCGAACGCCCCCATCAGCAGTTGTTCCGACAACGGGTCTTCGATGAACTGCTGCACGGCGCGCCGCAGCGGCCTCGCGCCGTACTCATCATCTGTCCCCCGCTTCACAATGAAATCCTTGGCCTCCTCCGTGAGCACGAGCTCGATGCCCTTCTCCGTGAGGCGCTTGGAAACGTCGTCCAGATTGATCACGACAATGTCCCGCAACTGCTCGTCGGTGAGGCGGTGGAACACGATCGTCTCATCGATGCGGTTGAGGAACTCCGGATTGAAGACCTTTTTGGCTTCGTCCATCACGCGCTCTTTCATCGCACGGTAGACGTCGTCCTCGTCGCCCTTCTGGAAGCCGAGGCTGACATGCTTGGTGATGCGGCGCGCGCCGATATTGCTCGTCATCACGATTACCGTGTTGCGGAAATCCACGCGCCGGCCCGTCGAGTCGGTCATCTGGCCTTCCTCGAGGATCTGGAGCAGCGTGTTAAACACGTCCGGGTGCGCCTTCTCGATTTCATCAAACAGCACGACCGAGTATGGCCGGCGGCGCACCTGTTCGGTCAATTGTCCGCCTTCGTTATAGCCGACATAGCCCGGGGGCGCGCCGGCCAGGCGCGAGACGGAGAACTTCTCCATGTATTCGGACATGTCGATGGTGATCAGCGCGTCCTCGCTGCCGAAGAGGAACGTCGCCAGTGTCTTGGCGAGCAAGGTCTTGCCCACGCCCGTCGGCCCGAGCAAGAGGAACGACCCGACCGGGCGCTTGGCGCTCTTGAGGCCCGCGCGGGAGCGCTGGATGGCGCGCGTGATCGCGTCGATGGCCTCGTCCTGGCCGACGACGTGCTTGTGCAGCTCTTCACGCATGCGCAACAGCCGCGCAGACTCTTTCTCTTCGAGTTTCATCAGCGGCACGCCGGTCCAGCGCGACACGATATGCGCGATGTCTTCGGCGCTCACGACCATCTCGGCGGAATCGCGTTTGCGCTCCCATTCGCGCTTCTTCTCATCCAGCTTGGCAATGAGGGTGCGCTCCTGGTCGCGCAGGCTCGCGGCCTTCTCGTATTCCTGGCTGCGGATCGCCGCTTCCTTTTCCTGAGTCACGCTCTCGATGTGCTGTTCGAGGTCCTTGAGCTCGGCGGGTCGCGTCGTGATCTGGAGCCGCGCGCGGCTGCCGGCCTCGTCGATGACGTCCACGGCCTTGTCCGGCAGGTAGCGATCGGTAATGTACTGGTGCGAGAGCTTCGCGGCGGCCTCGACGGCCTCGTCGGAGAACTTCACGCGGTGGTGCACTTCGTATTTGTCGCGCAGGCCCTTGATGATCTCGACGGTCTCTTCGACCGACGGCGCTTCCACGATAATCGTCTGGAACCGGCGCGCGAGCGCGGCGTCTTTCTCGATGTACTTGCGGTATTCGTCCATGGTCGTCGCGCCGATGCACTGCAATTCGCCACGCGCGAGTGAGGGCTTGAGCATGTTGGCCGCATCGACCGCGCCTTCGGCGGCGCCCGCGCCGACGATGGTGTGCAATTCGTCGATGAACAGAATGATGTTGTCCGCGCGGCGGATTTCCTTCATCACCGATTTCAGCCGCTCTTCGAACTGGCCGCGATATTTCGTCCCCGCGACCACGCCGGCCAGGTCGAGCGTCAGCACGCGCCGGCCGAGCAGCAGGTCGGGCACGTCGCCGTCCACGATGCGCTGCGCGAGACCTTCGACGATGGCCGTCTTGCCCACGCCGGCCTCGCCGATGAGCACCGGGTTGTTCTTGGTGCGGCGGCTGAGTATCTGGACAACGCGCTCGATTTCCTCTTCGCGGCCGATGACCGGGTCGAGCTTGCCTTCGCGCGCCAGCTGCGTCAGATCGCGCCCAAAGGTATCGAGCGCCGGCGTCTGCGACTTCTTGCCGGTCGCGGCCGGCTGGCCGCCCCGGGTCTGGTCGCCGAGCAGACGGATGATCTCCGCCTGGACACGGCCCAGATCGATCTTCATGTCCTGCAAGACCTTCGCGGCGATGCCTTCGCCTTCCTTGATCAGGCCCAACAGGATGTGTTCCGTGCCGATGTAGCTGTGGTTGAACCGGCGCGCCTCTTCGACGGCAAGCTCAAGCACTTTCTTCGCGCGCGGCGTGAATGCGATTTCGTCGCCCGAGACGCTGGCGGTGCCGCGCTGGCACTGCTGCTCGATTTCGACGGCGAGCGCTTCGATGTCCACGCCGAGGTTTTCGAGCGCGCGCGCGGCGATGCCTTCGGGTTCGCGGCACAGCCCAAGCAGGATGTGCTCGGTGCGGACGTACTCGCTATTGAGGCGGGTCGCCTCTTCACGCGCGGCGCTGACGACGCGCTTGGCCCGTTCGGTAAACCGTTCCCACATAATTCGGTCAATCCCCTACTCGGCCGGGGCAAAGCGGGCCCGAAACAGGTCCGCGCGTCCGGCGCTTAACTGCAGTTCGTCGCAGGAATGGCCACGTTTCATCTCAATATGCGCGTTCTGCGACGCGATGAAAACTTCGTTGATGTGTTGGAGGGAGAAATGATCGAGCATCCCCGCAGAGACGCCCAACCGCAAGGATGACAATAGCGAATTGCCTTCCGCCGATGCAAGGAGCCGCGCGTGCCGCGCGACGCCCAGGGCCCGCCCGACGCGGTCCTCGAGCTGCAACGGCGCGTCCTTGCGCAGGTGGTCCCGCGTGTCGCGTTCCTTGGCGATGAGTTCTCCGGCCAGGTGCTTGAGGTGGAATAAAGTTTCTTCCTCGGATCGTCCCAGCGTGCTGATGTGACTGAGCAGGTGGAGCTCGCCCTGGGCGGATCGCGCCGCTTCGGGGAACGCCTCGAGCCAGTGGCGTTTCGTCGCGACGTCCTCCGCGACCGGCCCGAGCAGGTTCGCTACGTTCAGGCCCGGCAAATGCAGCAGCACGCTCGCGCGGAAGCCGGTGCCGACGTCGCGCACGGACGCGGTGAGATACCCGAGGCGCTCGCCGAACGCGTAGTCGAGCGTGCCCGCGAGCATGTCGTCCAGCAGGTTCATGCGGGACCACGCGTCGTTGAGCTGCAACCCCGAGGCGATGCACGTCAGGGTGATGTGGTTTTCGTCGTTGATCGTGATGCTGAGTCCCTGATCTTCGCTCACGTAGACACCCGCGTGGCTCTCCGACTCGACGAAGCTCGGCGCGACGAGCCGCCGTTCCACGAGAAACTGGCGCTCAAGCACGCTCAAGTCCGCCAGGGGAAAGTACGCGCCTGCGGAAAGCAGATTGAGGCTGTTTATCGCGCCGCTTACGCGCTCTTCGATCGTGCGCCGCTCGTCCAGCGTGCACTGGCTGGGAAACGGAAAGTCCGCGAGATTGCGGTGCAGCCGGCAGCGCGTATACACCGCCGTGTCGGCTTCGGGACCGGCCGCGGCCATCCACTCGGCCTTTTTATCGAGCAACGTTTCTACCATGTGATCCTTAGTCGGCGCCGCCGCCCGAGACGCTCAACCCGGTCTCGAGGACCTTGATTTCGTCGCGCAGCGCGGCGGCCTCTTCGTAGTTTTCCATGTTCAGCGCGGTCTTCAGCAGCGCTCGTTTGGATTGCAGTTCGCTGCGCACGCGAACGCGCGCATTGTTCATTCGCGGCACTTTGCCGCGGTGGGCGAGCGCGATATGGATCCCTTCAAGCAGGGATTCCAGTTGCGCCGGGAATGTCTCGTAACAGCTGCTGCAACCGACGCGCCCGGTCTCCAGGATTTGCTTGAGCGTCGTGTTGCAGGCCGTACAGGACTTGCGCGCCTCGAGCGGCTCGGGTGTGATATCCGTCGTCGGCTTGGTTTTGCGGCCAAATTGCGCCGGTTTGGCAAACTGAAACCCCGCGGTCTCGCCGTCCTGGCGCTGCGCGAGGCATTCCTGGCACAGGTGCAGGTCCGAGACTTTGCCATCGACCACTTCGGCGTATCGAACGGAAGCCAGGTTTTTATGACAGTTTTGACAGAGCATAATGACCTTATTTGACAGGGGTTAGGGCCCCCTAGGGGCGAAAGTATAACACCAGCCCCAAAAGGGTTCTATGAACGTCCACCTTCCGCTGTAATCTATTTACAAAAATTCCTTCTATTCGCACATCAAGCCGAACGCGCCTACCTTGTCGATCATTCCGACGCCATCGACCGGCTACATGTTCAATTCAATATTCGCCGTCTCGCTCGCGGATTTCGCTGCTCCTCTCCGTCTCGTGCGTGGATGTCGATCGCTACCGTAACATTCGACTATTCCCAGGGTGGAATTGTCACACGTCGCGCCCGACGTTGCGCACTCGACGACGTCCGAAGTGTCGGGCATCGAGTACACGAATGCTGAAGACCCGCCCGGAGTAGTCTGACTTCAGTGCGGTTCATAGTCAGAATTAGAGCACTTCGTTTCGTTTACTTCGTGAGATTGGCGGGCGCGGCAGCGGTGTGTATGATGAAGCGCGGCGTCTCGCGTGGGCGGCTAGCGCGCTGAGAACAAAGGAGTTACGTAGTGTCGGGCAGGCGCAATCGACGGGGTTTCGTCCTCAAATCCGCGATCGCGCTGCTCGCGGTGGGCGCGATCGGCGCGGCGGTCTGGTTCACGCGAAGCCCGGAGCCGACACACTACACGACATTTACCGTCCGGCGCGGACCGCTCGACATCAACATTGTCGAGGGCGGCAACATCGAGGCGCTGGAGAGCCAGGAAATCAAGTCCCAAGTCAAGGGCTGGGAAGGCACCAAGATCCTCTTCATCGTTGACGAGGGATACTACGTCACCGAGGACGACGTGAAGAATTCGAAGAAGCTCGTCGAACTCGACTCCTCGAAACTTCAGGACCAACTCACCACGGCGCAACTCAGTTTCAAAGGCACGCAGGCCGCCCTGACCGAGGCGCAAAAAGCGTTCGAAATCGAAGTCAATCAGAGCGAGAGCGACATTTATTCCACAAGGCTCGAAGTGACTTTTGCGGAGATGGCACTCGCGAAGTATCTCGGCCGGCAAGTGACGGCCATCGTGATGGATGCACTCAAGGAACTCGAGGAACTCGAGCGCGCAAAAGCGGAGGAGGCCGCGGCGGAACGCGCGGCGCGTGAAGCCGCGGCGAAAGCGATGGCCGACGAACTCGCGCGGCAGGCCGCCGCGGCGCAAAAGGAGGCGGAGAAGCCCCGCGAAGCGGAGCCCGCGCAGCTTGTCCCGATGGTGGAGTTGGATGGCGCGCCCGCATCACCCGCGCCGGACGGCCAGGCCGTGGTGCCGGAGGAGGACCCCGCGGGCGGCATCACGCTCGAGGACCTTCGGATTCCGACGCCGGACATCACGTTCAGCGAGTATGCGCGGGCCGAAGTGCTCGGCAGCGGAGAGGCGAGCCAGAAACTGAGCACGCTCGAAGACGCGCTGATGATGGCGCGCGCGGAACAGGCCAAGGCGGGAAACGACTACGAGGGCAAGAAACGCCTGTTCGACAAGAACTTCACGACGTCGAACGACCTGCAGAATGCGAAGATCTCGCTGGATAAGGCGGTTGCGAGCGTGAAGGCGGCCGAAGTGGCCCGGCAACTATTCGTCGAGTATGAGTTTTCGAAGGAAGCGCAAAAGCTGATGGCGGACTACGTGCTCGCGCGGCGCAAGCTGCAGCGCACAGAGCAGCAGGCCCTCTCGAAGATCGCGCAGGCGAAGGCCAAACTCCTTTCGGCCGAGGGCCAGTTCAAGATCGAATCCAAACGGATCGAGGATTACGAGGAACAGATCGCCCGCTGCGTGATGGTGGCCGAGCGCGCTGGGCTCGTGGTTTACGGCGGGAGCGGGCCGCGGTACTGGGACGAGGAGCCCATCAAGGAAGGCACGACCGTCCGCGAAAAACAGGCGATTATCACGATCCCCGACACGTCGAAGATGGCGGTCAAGGTGAACATCCACGAATCGGACATCAAGCGCATCGCCGTCGGCCAGAAGTCGAACGTAATCGCCGACGCGTTTCCCGATCGCGTGCTGCACGGCGAGGTCGTGAAGGTCGGCGTGCTGCCCGACTCCGAGAACCGGTGGATGAACCCGGACCTGAAAGTCTACGAGACGACGATCAGCATCGAGGGCACGTTCGAGTGGCTCAAGCCGGGCATGAGCGCAGAGGCGGAGGTGTTGGTGAAGCGCCTGCCGGAAGCGACCTACATCCCGATCCAATCGGTCGTGCCGCAGGGCGATAAGCAGGTCTGCTTCGTTGTCGATGGCGGGAAGGTCTCCCCGCGCGAAATCGAGACGGGCGACATCACGGTCGAGTACATCACCGTCACCAAGGGCCTCGTCGCCGGCGAGCGCGTGCTCATCCGCCCGCCGGACGGCAGCCGCCAGGAGGAGTCGGACGAGACAGGCGAACAACCGGCTGACGGCGAGAGCGTTGACGCTCCCAGCGCGCCGGCAGAAGCGCCGACGGTCAAGACGGACGCATCGCCCGCCGCGTCCGATACGCCGGCCGCCGCCTGACCCGGCACATGCACGCCGCTCCGCCGACCTCGACGACGCTCGTCTCGCTGTATCGCACGCTGCGCGTCGGATTGCGCAGCATCTGGATTCACCGGTTGCGGTCCTCGCTCACGATGCTCGGCATTGTCTTCGGCGTCGGCTCGGTGATCGCGATGCTGGCGGTCGGCGAGGGCGCGAGCTTTGAGGCACAGGAACAAATCCGCCAGCAGGGCAGCCACAACATCATCCTGCGCAGCGTGAAACCCCCGGAGGACGAGACCGGCTCGGGCGGCACGAACTACATGATCGAGTACGGCATCACGCAGAAGGACCTGCGGCGCATCCGCGCGACAATCCCCACGGTGGACATCATCGTGCCGGGGCGGATCATTCGGCAGAAGGTCTGGAACATCGGCCGGCGCGTGGACTGCGAAATCGTCGGGACGCTGCCGTGGTACCCCGAGATGCGCAATCACGGCGTCGCGCACGGCCGGTTTTTCACCGACGCCGAGATGGAGCGGAACGCGAGCGTGTGCGTGTTGGGCGCGGAGGTGGTGCAGGATCTCTTCCCGCTGACAGCCGCGCTGAACCACACCGTGCGGATCGGCGCGGACTACTACCGCGTCGTCGGCATCATGGCGCCGCGCGGCGCCGCGCCCGCGGCGATGAAGGCGGTCTCGAAGGGCGGGGGCGTGCAGGCCTCAGCCAAGAGTGTGTACATCCCGCTGACGACGGCGCGGACGCGCTTCGGCGAAATCCTGGTCAAGCGCAGCAGCGGCAGCCAGGAAGTCGAACGCGTCGAATTTCACGAGGTGACCGTCAAGGTCGCGAACCTCGACGACGTGATCGAGACCTCGCGGATCATCGACGACCTGCTCAAACTCAACCACAAGAAGGCGGACTATGAGGTCATCGTGCCGCTGAGCCTGTTGCAGGCGGCTGAACGCACCGCGCGCATCTTCAATATCGTGCTGGGCAGCATCGCGGCCATCTCGCTGCTGGTGGGCGGGATCGGCATCATGAACATCATGCTCGCGAGCGTCAGCGAGCGCACGCGCGAAATTGGCATCCGCCGGGCCGTCGGCGCCCGCCGCGGCGACATCATCCTGCAGTTTCTCGTGGAGACGACGCTGTTGTCGGGCATCGGCGGGCTGATCGGTGTCGCGCTCGGCGTGGGCGTGCCGCGGCTCATCGCGATCTTCGCCGATCAGACGACAATCGTGACGTTCTGGTCGCCCGTCCTCGCATTCGGGATCTCAGTCGGCGTGGGTGTCGTGTTTGGCATCTATCCCGCCCTCCGCGCCGCGCAAATGGACCCCGTAGAAGCGCTGCGGCACGAATAGGATGATCGGTGGAATGCTTAAGCCTGTCGAATTAGCTCTTCGCGGAGAACAGGCCCAAGCTGGACCCCGCTTAGGCCTGCCACACATCATGGTCAATGTGCCTCGTGTGCCTGCGCCTCGCCCTCACGCTGGAGTTGGAGCAGGTTCATGTTTTCGCGGAGCAGGCACCAGACGCCGAAGATGACGACGGGCGGGAGCTGCCACAGGTGCATGACGATGGCGTAGGCCTTGGCTTCGCTGGTGTCGATGCCGGGGATCGTCATCACCAGGCCGAGCACGAGCGGGATGTGGAACTGGCCGACGAACCCCGGCGCGTTGGGCAGCGAAATTGCGATCGCGAGGAGCGCGTTCATCACGAAGGGCGTGTACCACGGAAACTCGATGTGGAAGGCCACGAGGCCGAGCCAGAACCCCAGCAGGCCGAGGCCCCACAGAAACATCGACCAGCCCACGCTGCGCGCCATGTCCACGGGCGACTTGAACACGTGCAGGCCGTCCGCGAAGTGGTTGATCATGCCGTTGATGAAGTCGGCGATTTTCTTCGAGACGAGGCCCGCCGTGTTGGTGACAAGCCAGAGGAGAATTTCCCGCTTCTTGTAAATCACCACGAACGCCGCGAGGATGCCGCCCAACCCGACCGCGACCAGCGCCGCGCCCTTGCGGTAATCGCCGGCGTCGAACTCGATTGGCCCGCTCGTGCCAAAGGTGGCCGCGGGGACGGAGACGACGCCCTCGGGCTGGAACGCCAGCACCGAGACCCCGAGCACGACGATGAGCCCGAACAGGTCGTTGATGCGGTCCACGGCGACGAACGCGAGCGATTTGCTGAACGGCAGCGCCGTGAGCCGCGAGAGCACCAGCGCGCGTACCGCCTCGCCCGCACGTCCGGGCAGCGTGAAGTTCGCGAGGAACCCAATCTGCGTCGCGCTGAACATCTGCCGGAACGTCGCGGGGTAGGCCGCGCGGACGATGAAACCCCACCGGCGAATGCGCGCGAAATGCTGCCCGAACAGGGGCACCATGGCGAGCAACAGGAGCGGCCAGTTGGCGCCTTCGAGTGACGCGCGCACCTCGGCCCAGTCGGTATCCCGGAAAAGCAGCCAGATCATCACGACGCCGAGCACGAGGCCGACAAAAGCGACGATCCATTTTTTCATGCGGATACTCCGACAGCGCGGAATCGGGTGGCGGGGCCAAGCGAGGTTTGTTCAGCCCTGTGAAGACCCGGCGAAAACGCAGACAGGGACAAGCTGGACTTCGCTTGACCCTGCCACAGTGACGAATTAGGCATCAAGCTTTGCCTGCGGTCATTGCGACGCCGCTCTCGACATACTGTTCGATTGCCTCGCGCAGCGTCTTGAGGATCCAGGCGCGCTTGGCGTCGTCGGTCTCGAGAAGCGTCGCGCGGAAGCCATGGTGCGCGCACTGGAACCCGGTGAGCGGCACGACAACGATGCCCGTCGCGCCCATGAGATAAAACACGAAACGTTTGTCCGGCGCGACGTCGCCCGTCATCTGCTCGATCCGCCGGCGGATGGCGGCGTTTTCGATCGGCAGCGTCTGCCGGTCATTCAACACGCCGTCCTTGAACATGACGGTGTAATAGAAGGCGCCCTTGGGCTTGTTCACGATCACGTGCTCGCAGCCCGCGAACGCATCCGCCACTTCCTCGGCGCGCTGCGCGAACATTTTTTCACGGCGCGCGAGGTGGCCGGCGTACCGCGAATCGCCCATTACGCGCGGGATCGACATCTGCGGCAGCGTCGTGGACGACACTTCGAGGCGTTTTGCCGCGAGCAGGCTATCCACGTACTTGGCGAAGTTCGAATCGCGGTCTTTGTTCAGAATCTCGAGCCAGCCGCAGCGCGAACCGGGCCAGGGGTATTCCTTGCTGATGCCGCGCATGGCGATGCCCGGCACCTCGCCGATCCATTCGCTCATGTGCAGCCGCGGCTGTCCGTTGTAGACGATGTGCGAATAGATTTCGTCCGCGATGAGGAAGATGTCGAACTCGCGGGCGATATTCGCGAACTCGTCCAGGATTTCACGGGGGTATACGGCGCCCGTGGGATTGTCCGGTGAGAGCAACAGGATCCCCGCGATCGAGTCGTTGTACTTGACCTTGTTCCGGATGTCCTTCATGTCGGGCATCCAGCCGTTGTACGGGTCGAGGTTATACGTGACGTGGTTATAGCCCGAGTGCGCGGCCTCGGCGCTGGAATGCGTGCTGTAGGCGGGCGACGGCCCGAGCACGCGCGCCTCGCGCCGCAGGAACCCGTAGACCTTCGCGACGGCGTCTCCCAGGCCGTTGAAGAACATGATTTCGTTCGGCGTGATCTGCACGCCGTCGCGCGCGTTCACTTCCTCGGCAAGAAACTCGCGGGTGCGCGGGACGCCCCGGGTATCGCAATAGGCCCAGGACGAGGGTTGCTGTGCGAGGTCGGTGACGGCGTCGCGAATCCACTGCGGCGGCGCCTCGCCCTTCTGGACGGGGTCGCCGATGTTTTCCCAGGTGATTTCCTGGCCAAGCTGCTCGATATCGTGCGCGGCGACGACGATCTCGCGGATCTCGTACTTGAGGCTCGAGGCGCCGGGGTGAAGGATGTCTCTACGCATAACGCTGACGATGCTCCCTTGCGAGCGCGCGCGGCGGCGGGATGGGTCCGAACGGCAAAAAAAGCTACCCCGTCTTGAGGCCGCAATGCCGTTTCGGAGGAGCGAAATCAGGTCCGTCCAGCCGCCCCGTGGCTGCCTAAATGGTACGCGCCAATGGGCTTAGAATGCAAAGACCGGCACGGGCAGGAGGCCCATGCCCCGGATGCGCGGACGGAGGACAGCACGCGTAGTGCGCGGGCGATCCTACGCCCGCTGCGTCGCTCGAGGGGTCAGGCCGGGGGAGTACATGGTGCGTGTACCCAGGAGTATGCGCACTGACAGCGCTACGAGACCGGAGCGTCGCGGCCGGCCAGCGCCCGATCGACCGCCTTGCGCATCCGCTCCAGACCAGTCTCCATGAGTCCCCACGCGACATCGGGCTCAACCTGGTTGTAACTGTGGACGAGTACGTGTCGGAAGGTGATGAAGCGGTGTGCGTCGGGGATGCTCCTGGCGAGGTCGGGAAAATACATGCGGAGTTGGTAGAGCGCCTCGCCGATAACAATGAGCTGTCGCTCGACGGCGGACCG
The DNA here is from genome assembly GCA_964411925.1 of uncultured Nitrospirales bacterium. GTDB lineage: Bacteria > Hydrogenedentota > Hydrogenedentia > Hydrogenedentales > VFKU01. The sequence goes on along the minus strand of CAYPNI010000029.1, from coordinate 16,080 downwards.
CAGCATCACGTCGCCGAGATAATCGTCGAGCGATTTCCTCGCAATCATGCCGGATAGCCGCGCTGCGGCCTCGGACACATCGTGGAGGTACGGGCGTGAGTCACGCTTCATAGAGCAGCATCCGGTTCGACTCTGCGCTCTGCATGAAATAGGGGTTCTTGACGGCCCCAAGTTCCACGAGGTCGATGCGCCGGTGGAAGATGTCCTTGAGCCCGTCGATGAGCGCGAAGTAACGCTCGGCGTGTTCGGCGGGTGTCGCAGGCTTGAAACGTACCAGGAAATCGAGATCGCTCGACCGGGACCGGAATTCACCGCTCGCGGCCGAGCCGAACAGGTACAACTGCTGCACCTTGCACGCCTCGCACAGGTCGGTGATGTCGTCGCGGTGCTTGGAGACCAGGCGCGCCATCGTCGGCGGCCGCCGTTTCCGCGCCGGATTCCTCTTGGGCATGCAGGGATTGTGCGGGAGTCGTGCCGCGGGCTTCCAGCTTACGGGGCCGCCTCCGAACACGAGCGTTACGCGACGTTGGCGGCGTCGGGCGCCACCGCAGGCTGGACGCCCGCGCCACCGAGCCCACTTGCGCGCGCCTCGCCGTGATTGACACACTCCCGGCACGATGGAACGCGCGCTGAAAATCTGGACCGACGGTTTCGTCGTGTGGGTGTTGCTTTTCTCGACGGTGGCCTACGTTGCCCCGTCCGCGTTCCTGCCGCTTCGCAGCTACATCACGCCCGCGCTCGGGCTGGTCATGCTCGGCATGGGCGCGACGCTGCTGCCGGAGGATTTTCTGCGCGTGCTCCGTATGAAGCGCGCGGTCGCCTGCGGAGTTGTGGCGCAGTTCATCGTGATGCCGCTGCTGGCGATTGCGCTCTCGCGACTGTTCGGACTCGACGACGAATTGTCGATGGGCGTCATTATCGTCGGAGCATGCCCGGGCGGCACCGCGTCGAACGTCATTGCGTTTCTCGCCAGGGCCGACGTACCGCTCTCGGTAACGATGACCGCGAGTTCGACGCTGCTCTCCGTGTTTCTCACTCCACTCTTGATCAAAGTCCTCGGCGGCACCTACTTGCCGGTGGACGCGGGCGACTTGTTCTCCAGCGTGGTTAAGATCGTCATCATCCCCGTCATGGCTGGGCTGGTTTTGCGCTATCTCCTCGGCGATCGGATCCGGCGGGCGCTTGGAATCTTCCCGGCGTTTTCGGTGCTGATTATCGTGCTGATTATCGCGACGATCGTCGCGGTCTCGCGCGATAGTCTGCCACAGGTGTTGGGCATGGTCGGCGTGGTGGTCGTGCTGCACAATCTATGCGGCATGGCACTGGGCTACGCGGCCGCGCGCCTGATGAACCTTCCGGTCAGCGCGCGGCGCACCATCGCCATCGAGGTGGGCATGCAGAACAGCGGGCTCGGCGTCGCGCTGGCGACCAAACATTTCGCGAGCACGGTCGTGGCCGTTCCGGCTGCGCTCTTCAGCGTCGTGCACAACCTCTCCGGCTCGGTGATCGCGGCGTACTGGGGACGCACACGCGTCGTTCAGGAAAACCCA
>CAYPNI010000029.1:6873-14430 GCA_964411925.1 uncultured Nitrospirales bacterium | reverse complement strand
CGCTCGCCCTACCATCGTCACTGCGCGGGCGCCGTGTAAATTGCCTTGCCGCCGATAAACGTCATCGTCACGCGCGTCGTCAGGATCTCAAGCGTCGGAATTTCCATGATGTCCGCGCTGAGCACGACGAAATCCGCCCGCTTGTTGGTCTCGATCGTGCCGCGGTCGTCCTTCTCGAACGCGGCGAACGCGGCATCGCGGGTGAAACTGCGGAGTGCCTGCTGGCGCGTCATGCGCTGGTCGGGCTGCCAGCCCTCCGCGGGCTGGCCGGTTCGGTCCTGGCGCGTAATGGCGGCGTAAAACCCCCAGAGCGGGCTCGCATTCTCGACCGGGAAGTCCGAACCATTGGCGATCCGGGAACCGGACTTGAGGAACCGCTGCCAGGCGTATGCGCCCTTGATGCGCTCGGGGCCGACGCGATCGACGGCCCACGGCATGTCCGACGTGGCGTGCGTCGCTTGCATAGACGGGATCACGCGCATCGCGGCGAACCGCGGGATGTCGTCGGGCGCGACGACTTGGGCGTGCTCGATGCGCAGGCGCGCGTCGTTGTCCTTGAGCGGCAGGCCGGCGGCGGTCAACGAGGCCGCGTACGCGTCGAGCACCATACGGTTCGCGCGGTCACCGATGGCGTGCGTCGCGACCTGAAACCCCGCGGCGAGCGCGCGCTGTGTCAGCGCCTGCAACGCGTCTTGCGGCATCAGGATGAGCCCGGTGTTGCCCGGATCGTCCGAATACGGCTCGATGAGCGCGGCGCCGCGCGACCCAAGCGCGCCGTCCGCGACTACCTTGACACACCGCACGGTCAGCCGGCCGTCGCCGTATCCGACAAGCGGACCGCTCTGGAAAAACTGGTTTACCGTTTCGGCGTCGGCCGCGGCGATCATGGCGTACACGCGGAACGGAAACTCCCCGGCGTCGATCATGTCGCGGTAGAGCTGGATCGTCGAACCGTCCACGCCGGCGTCGTGCACTTCGGTCAGGCCGAGCGTGATGCATTCGGCAATCGCCGCCCGGACGGCGGCGCGCTTCTCGTCGGCCGTGGGCGAGGGCACCTGCGCACGCACGAGGCCCATCGCGGCGTCGACGAGCACGCCGGTCGGGTTGCCCGAGGCATCGCGCAGAATCTTTCCCCCCTCGGGATCGGGCGTCTCGGCCGTGATACCCGCCCGTCCGAGCGCGACGGCGTTCGCCAGCAGCGCGTGACCGTCGACGCGGATGAGCGAGACGGGATGTTCGGGCGTTACCGCGCTCAGCGGGCCGTGGTTCGGAAAATCCTTCACGGCCCAGTCGTTCTGGTCCCAGCCGCGGCCGAGGATCCACTGGCCCTTGGGCGTCTCCGCCGCGCGCGCAGCCACGGCCTGCACGATGTGCTCGTAACTTTCCGTGCCGGTCACGTTGACCTGTTGCAAGCTCAGGCCCAGATTGAGCAGGTGCCCGTGCGAATCGATGAAACCGGGAACGACCGTCCTGCCGCCGAGATCGACCACTTGCGTTCCCGCGGCGGCCGAAGTCAGGACGTGTTCATCCGTCCCGACCTCCATGAACCGTCCGTTGAGAATCGAGAATGCGCTGGCCGTCGGCTGGCCGTCTGCGGCGGTGTACACCTTGGCGTTGACGAAAACGGCGTCGCGTGGTGCTTGCGCGAATGCGGTCGCCGACGCGGCGAAAATAACGAGCGCGATCGAAACGGTGTTGCGCATTAATGGGTCGCCTCATGCCCGCCTGGAATCGTCCCGGGCCTCGGAAATCGGGCGCCAAGTGTAACAACTTGCCGGGATTACGTCCATTTCGGGGCAAACACCGCGATCAGGTCTCGCTCGTGGACTGGGCGAGTTGACGCCGGCCCCAAGCGGTGTCGTAGAACTCATCGTTATCGCGCGCGTCGCGCGCGCTCATGAGCGCGAGCACCGGAATCAGGATCAGCGGAACAATCGTCGTCGCGTACGAAGGATCGATCCCTTCGCCCTTGTAGATGAAGCAGAAATGAAATACGCGGCGCCAAAGCGGATCGTCCCCCGCCGCGGTGAATTCGACCGATTTGGCCCATTCGATGAGGCCGAACCAGACCAGCCCCGCCGCATAACCGGAGAGCATCCCCCAGTAGGCGCTGCGCTCGGTTGTGCGGCGCCAGTACAATACGTAGGCGACAGCGATCGCGGGCGGCACGACCATCGCAAACCCGAACAGCAGCAAATCGAGAATCGATACGGCGAACCGCGGCTGCAGGATGATCCATGCTACGACGGCCGACAGCGCGCCGTAGATGACCGTCGCGATGCGATAACTGAACAGCTTCTTCTCCGACGAGTAGTCGCGCGTGAAGGGCAGCCAATCGCGGACGAACATGGTCGCGCTCGAGAGCAGAATCGGTCCGCCCGACGAAATCACGGCGGCGAGCACGGCGGCAAGCGCGATCGCGCCGACGATCGGGTCGATGTCGGTCGCAAGCTTGGTGAGGTTCGTATACCCGCGCGTCCCGGGATTCACGCCGTACTTCGCCAGCGTCAGAATTCCGATGAGGCCGGCGAGCACGGGCATGACCGCTGCCATAATTCCCGCGAGGAGAAATCCGGGGATTACGTCCCCTTCCCGGCGCGCGGCGGTGGCGTAATTCGTGTACACGGACGCTGCGGGCGTGTGAATCGACGCGGAGAAAAACATGCCGAGCACGGCGCCCCAGCCCGCGCCGGCGATGCCCCACCACTTCGCGGATTCGACCTGCGCGGCGGCGAGATGCCCGTCAACGGACGCGACCACAGCGTCCCACCCGCCCGCCTTGGAAATTCCCATGACCCCGACGATGAGCAGCCCGAAAATAATCACGGCGCAATGGATGAGGTTGGTAAACGCCGTGCCCCAGAGCCCGCCCAAGGCGGTATACGTAATGATGACGGCGGCGGCAATGCTGACCGCGTACGCGGTGTCCATGTCCGTCAATCCGCGGAGAATCGTCGCCGTCACGTAGACCTCGATCACGTTGACGATCGCGTATTCGGTTTGCACGCACAGACTCGTGAACACCTGGCAGCGGCGCGTGCCGAAACGCTGGGTAAAGATCTCGCCGACCGTCTGCAGGCGCAACCGGCGATAGGGCAGCGCGAAGAAAACTCCGACGATGGCCAGCGCGAGAAACGTGTTGACGCCGTACCACCACATGTTCCAGACGCCGCCGGTCATGACGTCGCCCGCGACGCCGTAGGTGCCTGCGCCGCCAATGCGCGTGCCCGCGATGCCGACGGCGATCATCGAGAGCCCCATGCCGCCGCCGGCGACGGCCCAGTCGCGGGAGCCGCCTGTACGGCGGATGAGGACGATTCCGATCCCAGAGACGCCGGCCAGATAGGCAATAACTACAATGAGAGAGATGTCCATGATCCGCCCCGACTCACGCCCAGAGAATTCCGGCCACGTCGGACCGGCGCATTCGGGGCATGATAGTGGCGGGCACGAGCGGGCGCAACCTTTGGTGACGGATTGTTACTGAGCCTCGCGCGGCTCGGCGTAGCTTCGGATCTCGCGGTTCGCGCGCGCAGCGTCCAGCAGGATGCGTTCGAGTTCTTTGGTGTAATCCGCCTCGGCGAGTTCCGGCTTACGATGACGCAGGGCGGTCACCGCGTCGAGCGCGGCGAGATAACGATCGATCAGCTCCTGTGGCGCCGCCTCGGGGAAGGTGTAGTCCTTAAGGAAAATCGCACCTGCAAGCGCGCCGTCGATCGCCGCATCCGCGTCCCCGCCCTCGTCGAGCACCGCGGAAACCGGCAGGCGCGTGCCGAGGCCGTCGCCGTTGTCATCCAAAATCGCGTGTTCGGTCGCGATGAGGTTTGAGCCGGTGTACCACGACGCGGTCAATTCGGCAGCCTGTTCGCAGGCCTCCAACACGGAAATGCGCTCGTCTTTGTTGCGGTCGGCGCTGCCGTCCTCGATACCTTCGACGAAAAAGCGCATGAACTCGGTCGCGTTCGACTCGGTCGCGCTCTTGGTTGCCGCACAGACAACGCGGTTGGGCCCGCTGAGGACGTTGATGAATCCCGCGCTGCTCGACGAGCCGTTCACAATGATGACGCGCGCGGCCGGCAACTCGGCGAGCATGCTCTCGAGCGCCTGGGCCGACAAATCTTCGCCGGGAATCTGGAACTTGGACGCGTCTTTGAGAAACGAGCCGTGGCCGATGAGATAGACGGCGACGTCCTCGGTGGGGTTCACGGCGGTCTCAAGGGACTTGAACAAGGCGCGGATCGACTCGAGACCGATCTCTTGTTGGGGCGCGGACTTGTCGGCCCCGGCGGCCGCGAGCAGCGTCACGTGATCGGGCGAAGCGCCGGTCTGCGAGACGAGCGCGTCGCGCAGGCGGGAGCTCCAGTCGGCGAATTTCTCGACGAATTCCGGTTCACCGCCGCTGCCGGAAAGTATGACGTGATGGGTCTCGGCGCCGGCGGGCGCGGCGAACGCCGCGCAGCAAAGCGCCACGCGGCCCAACGCACGCACGGATCGCGTGAGTCTCATGCCTGACCCGCCTTTCGCCGGAGATACCACTCCACGATCATCATCGCGACCAACGCGATGTAGAACCCCGGCAGGTGCCAGAGGTGCAAGATGAGATCCTTGGCGTCAAGCGACGGCGGCACGGGGATATCGTCGGCGAGTTGGGCAAGATTCTCCAGGGAGTACATGCGGCCGCCGTGGTCCTTCGCCAGCGAACTCAGGAAATCGGGATTGTACTGCGCCTTGCGAAATTCGCGATGGTCCGGCTGCACGAGAAACGCCTCGTCCAGCCGCGCGACGACCTTCTCGTTCTCGTCCTGCGCGGCAAGCGAGAGGCGATACAAGCCGGCGACGTCCGGCGTATGCGACGCGCGGTAGACGCCCGAATCTTCCAGCGATTCCTCGACGGGCAGCGACACGGTGGACCCGTCGGGCGCGGTCACGGTGACGCTGCACTGCGCGCCTTCGCGGCGCTCGAACGATTCGTCGCGCACGAGAAAGTCGAACTCGGCCGCATCGCCCTGGGTGTACGCGTCGGCCTTGGACCGCCACACGACGGCACGCGGCACGTCCTTGACGAGATTGCGCACGATCTGCCGCCAGAACCGGGCGTGGCGGTCGTCGCCGGATTCGGAGCGCATTTGCCATTGCCAGGTATCGCCCACGGCGAGCGCGGCGCACCGTCCCTCGCCGTAGCGCTGCAGCGCGAACAGCGGAACGTCCTGCTGGCCTTCGCCGCCCTGGTTGAGCGCGGCCATCGCCATTACCGTCGCGCCGGCGCGCACCAACGGGAACTGATCGACGGAATACAGCGGCGGCAGGCTGGTCCAGAGTTCCTGGTCGCCGAGTTCGTCCTGGTCGAACATCCAGGAACCGGCGAGCCGGCCCTCGACCGTCGGGCGCGCCTTGAATTCGCCGTCGATATGCAGCCGGGAAGCGTCCGTGCCGTCCTGGTAGAGCAGGAGCGGCATCATCTTCTCGATGACCGAGCCTGCATAGCCGCCATCGGTAAATGCGCGCGGACCGCCGAGCAGCATCAACGTGCCGCCGCGCCGGTCCACGAAGTCGCGCGTGAGGTCGAGCTGCGTCATCGTGAAGAACGGCCGCTCAACGTCGCCGAAAATGATGAGGTCGTACCCGAACAAGTCCTTCGCCTCGACGGGGTAGCCCGAGGTGAGCTCGTCCTTCGCCGCGCCCATGCGAATAAACACGGATTCGTCGTACCGGGGCTTGTCCTTCTCGTCCTCGAATCCCTCGAAGAGTGGATTGGACAGCGTGCTCTTTCGGCCGCGGAACTCAAATTTCCGCTCGGCGTTGGAAATGGCAATGAGGCTGGTGAGGTGCAGTTGTTTATCATCGCCCTCGAGCGCCATGCGGAAGAACTTGTTCTGCCAGTTCGGCCGGCCGGACACGTACAACACTCGATACGTTTTCTCGCGATTGTCGATCGCAAACGTGCGCAGGTTGTTCTCCGCGATGCGATCGTTGGGCACGTCCGTGGCGTCGCCGGCGGCGTCACCCACGAGGCGGACGCGGGCTTCGTATTCGATCCATTCGGGCCGATCGGGGACGAACTCGAGCACGACTTCGTGTTCCTCGACGCTGTCCGATATCGTGATCGTCTTCGATTTCACCACGCGCGTGCCGACGGCCGCTTCGACAATCGCCTCGCGGCCGGCGAGGCCGACCGACCTCACTCCCACGGTAAGCACGACGGGGCTTCGGTCGAAGTCGGTGCGTTTGACGCGCAGGCCAGTCACTTCGATGTCTTTCCACGCGGAGGCGTCGCCCACGCCGACGGTGAACACAGGCACGCCTTCGAGATACTCGGGTTCGCGGGTTTCTTCGCTCAACTGCACACCGTCGGAAAAGACGACGACCGCCGAGACGGTTGATCCTTCGAGGTCGCGCATAACTTGTGCGACGCTTCCCGTCAGGTCACTCTGCTTGCGGTCGAACCGGAGTTCTTCGACGGCGCGCAGGGGCTGTGCGTCATCGCCGAAGGCGTAGCGCACGACCTGGTGGCGGCGTTTGAGGCGGTCCTCGAAATTCTCTTTCGCGGCGGCGTATCCCTGTTGCAGTTGCTCGCCGCGCGTCCGACCCTGGGAATCGACGATCCGCATGCTCTGTGAGTCGTCGAAAAGCAGCGCGACGAACTGCTCGCCGGGCCGCACGTGCTGCGCGATGACCGCGGGATCGAGCGCCAGAAACACGAGCAATAGAATGGCGGTCGTGCGCAACGCGACGAGCGCAACGCGACGCGGCGTCTTCAGTGCCGCGAGGCGCCCCCAATACCACGCGGCCGTGATGACGCCGACCGCGGCGAGGATCATCAGGCTCGCGGCGAGCGGGATCGGCGTATTGAACCCGAACTGGCGCGGCACGAGGTCTTGCGCCGCATCGCCGGCAAGCCAGGCCGTCAGCCGCTCAAGCATGCCTATTGCCGCCCCTCCGCTTCGGAGAGCCGTTTGAAATATTCCGATACGCGCGCGCGGTAGCGCTCCGGAACGTCGCCTTCGTCCACCGCGAGAAACTCCTTGGCGCTCAGTTGCCGATCAATCTCGCGCTGGAGCTCTTCGGCAGCCTCGGCAAGCGGGACCGCGGCGAATTCCAGGAACAGATCGAACTGGGGCGCAAGCGCCCGGGCGCGCCATTCCCGGCGCATCATCTCGATGCGCTCGCGCAGCCGCGTCACGTCCGTCCGGATGGGCGTGCCCTGCGGCAGCAACGATTCTGCGTCGTTCAGACGGTCGAGCCAATCCTCGTAGCCGCGCTCGATAAAGTCCCGCATCGCCTGGTCCGAGCCGATCCAGCCGCCGTTCGAGGCCGAGTTGGGACGCCCCGCATCGGGCGATCCCGGCGTGCGCGCCTCGCGACTGCCCGGCTGGCCCGGCGAGGGTTGGCCGCCCTGCTGCGGCTGTTGGCCCGGCTGGTTGGACGGGGACGATTGTTCCCCGGGCTGACCGGGTTGGTCGCCGGGCTCTCGGCCTCCGGGCTGCTCGCCCGCTTGCTGTTGATCCTGTTGCTCACCCGGTTGCGCGTTCGCCTGGCGTTCCTCATCGGACTGCCCGG
>CAYPNI010000029.1:0-6773 GCA_964411925.1 uncultured Nitrospirales bacterium | reverse complement strand
TGCCCGGACTGCTCGTTCGGCTCGCCGGTGCCCGCCTGCTCTTCCTCCTGGCCGGGTTCGCGCCCGCCGGCGGCGGCCTGCTCGCGTTCGCGCTGTTCGAGCGCGCGCGCGACTTCCTCGCGTTCGAGCAGGCGGTCGAGCTGCTCCATCGCCTTCTGCATGCCTTCGAGGTCATCGCCCACGAGCGAATTCGCGACCGATTCGAGTTGTTCCGCGGCATGATCGAGCTTGCGCGCGATCTGCTGTTCCTCGGTCACGGCGGAATCCCAGATGCCGTAGTCCACGAGCGGTTTCGACTCGCGGATGTCCTCATAGATGCCTTCGCGGCTCGTCTCGCGCATCCAGTCGCCCAGCCGCCGCGACATCAACTCCTGCGTCTGTGCGCTGCGCTGCGCGAGTTCGCTTGCTTCCTCCATCATCTCGACGAACTTGTCGGCGAGCTGTTCCTTGTTTTCACCGAGCTGCTTTTGCGTCGTCTCGAGCTGTTTCTGCTGCTCCATCGACGGCGACTCATGCATCTGCTTGGCCTGTTTCGCGCCTTCGAGGATATTTTCCTGTTGTTTTTGCAGGTCGCGCATCTGTTCCTGCAGCTCGTTCATGCGCTGCGCGGCGGCCTCACGGCCGAACTGTTGCAACTGGTCTTCAACGTCCTCGAGCGCGTCCGACGCGCGCGACCCGGCTGAGCGGGCCTGCTGGAGGTCGTTGCGGTCCATGAGTTCGAGGCTGCGGTTCATCTGGTGCCGCGCGCGTTCGAGCGCGTCCTGCGCGTTGCGCGCTTGCTGCGTGTCCATGTTGTTGGACGAGAGTTGCTGGCGCGCCTGGTCCATGTTTTCCAGGTTATTGCGCATCTCGTCTTTCAGCCGTTCGAGTTCCTTTTGCAGCCGTTCGCGCTCTTCCTCGGTCTTGGCGAGTTGGAGTTCGCTGATGAGTTTGGCGAGTTCCTCGTTGATGTGCTGCTGGCGCTGAGCAAGCTCCTTGATTTTGTTGAGCGTCGCGTCGTTCGCCTGCTGCTGCTCTCGGGTGAGGCTCTCCTGCTCGTAGAAATTCCGGTTCCGAGCCATCTCGAGCTCGCTGATGTCCGGCCGCTCGGATGCGCCGCCGCCCCCGCCGCCCCCGCCTTGCGTCTGCTGGACCTCGGCCTCGCGCGGCTTCATTCGCGCAAACAGGCGCAGCGCGTTCTGCTGATGCACCGTCGCCTCGGACAACGCCGCCTTGTGGTCGGGTAACGTCGCGCGCTTCACCGCGTCGGCCGATTTCTGCATCGCGTCGCGCAGTTTCATCTCGTCGGGGTCGGGCGCTTCCAGCGCGCCGCCCGCGCCGCCGGACACCAACTCGATGAGCTGGTCCTGCGTACCGACGATTACGTCGCGCTTCTCGACAAACTCGGTCTCGTCCATGTACGTCGCGTCGCGGCGGAGGTTCCACGTCGCGATCAGGATCTGCTTTTGCACCTGATCCGGCTGCTGGTCCTGCTGCTGGCCGCCCATGCCGCCCATACCGCCGGCGCTGACCGCCTCGCGGTACTCGCGCTTGAACGGTTTGATTTCCAGGAAGTAGGGATCGCCGAGCGACTCGTAGTCACCCCGGTCGGGCTTGGAATCCCTGGCCCAGACCGACCACGTGATGAAATCGCCCACTTCGACGCCGATGTCCTCGAGGCGCAGTTCGTGGTGGCCCAGCGCGTCGGTGGAGGGGGTGCCGCCCTCGCTGAGGGGGATCTGTACCGGCTCGCGGCCGGCGATCTCGTACTGCACGCCGAACGAGTCGAAACCGAAATCGTCCGTCACCTGGAAATCGAACGGAACCTCTTCGAGCGAGTTCACTTCGTTGTCACCGCGCGGGAACGAAATCTTGATTTCCGGCGCGCGGTCGCGGTGCATGGCGATGGTATACCGTTCGGGAAATTCGTTTTTCTCGCCCTCGCCATCGACAAGCTCAATACGGTACGCATCGTCCTTCGACACGGCGATCGGCACGCGCCAGCGCGTCCCGTCGAGCCGCTCGAGCGCGTGCGACTCCCCGCTTTCCAGAACCAGTTGCGCGGACTCCACGGGCTTGTTCGTGTACACCTCGACATCGACGTTCGTGCCTTCCACAGCGGAGATATTGCCGCTGTTGGGCACTTCGCGCGCCGGGAGCTTCAAGTACCCGGGATAGTTGTAGGTGAGGTTGATGCTGTCGATCGTCGGCGGCAACCAGGCGGTGATCTGGTAAGTCTCGGACCGTTTGCGGCCGTACTGCACCTGGTATTCCATGTCCTGCTGGACATCGACGAACTGGTGGTAATACACGCGCTCGCTGCCGCTCGCGCTCGCGGGCAGTTCCTCCCACGAACCGCTCGCCGGCCGCCAGCGCACGATCACTTCGCGATCGGTCTCGGTCGTGCGCACCCAAATCATCTGGTTGTCGCCGACGCGCACGCGCACGTCGCCGGGCTCAACCGTGAAGGGCAGCGAGGCCACCTCCGTGCGCGCGGACGGCACGACGAACGAAAGCGCAGGCAGCCAGACGTTGGCGAACAGATAGAGGAGAATGACGGACGAAATGCCCATCGCCGCGGCGGAGTATCCCAGGTTCCGCGCGGGCCGCGGGTCGATGAGATCGGCGATCGAGACCTGCCGGACGCGCTCGAGGGACTCCTCGAGGAAACGTTCCGTGAGCCAGTTCGAGACGCCTTCCTTTTCGTGCAACGACAAATCGACGGCGCTCGTGATGCGGTTTTCGAGTTCCGGATGCTTCTCGTCGATGAATTGCGCGACCTGCTCGACGTTGACCGGCTTGCGCCAGACGGGGATCGCGGTGGCGATTGCGCCCAGGAGCAGCGAGAACACATACGCTATGCCGAGAATGAACCCGGCCGACGCGTACGACCCCGTGAGCCACATCGCCACCGTGAACAGCCCGGTCAATCCGAACGCGATCCAGCCGTAGCGGCGTGCTGCGCCCATCCACTGCCGGCGGCGGACCTGCTGCGCGACGTCTTCGATGCACCACCGCACTTCGGGATGGATCGAGTTCAGCGGACCGCTCATAAATCGTCGCTCCTTGTTGCCGTGCCGCGGGCGGCTAGGAAGAACCCGCCGCGGGAACCACGCCGGCGCTGCGTCGCGCGCTCAACCGGCTCATATACCAACACTCCATGAGCACTAATGCACACACCGCGATCAGCGCCCAGCGCCCATACTCTTCGTCTATCGCGTATCCCTTCGTGTCCACGTCGGTACCGACGATTCCCGCGCCGGCGGTATTTTCCGCCAACACGGACGACGTGGCGACCTTCGCCAGCAGCGTCTCCGGCTCGAGCCGCTCGGGGTCGCCTTCGCGCGCATTCACGTTTACGGCGCGCTCCAGGCTCCATTCCGGTGCACCCGGCAGCCGTGCCCGCAACAGCCCGGGCCGATCGAACCGGACCTCGCCGGCTGTCGCTACCGTAATTGTACGACTTTCGGTCTGGCCCGGCAGCCGGATCTCGGCTTCGCCCTCGGTATTGTATTCCAGCGCGGGCCCGGGCAGTGTTTCGCCGATGGCGTAGTCGCCTGCCCGCTCCTCCCACCCGCTCGCGTAGGCGAGCGTCTCAAATAGGAGCGGCACGAAGCGGGGCGTCTTCGGCAGGTTGGTCCATTCGAGGCGCACGGCGAACGGCCAGACCATGACGCGTCCCTCGCCGATCGGCGCCTCGACGATCGCCGGGGCGTCGTCGTCGAGCCGCGCGATGACGCGCGCCGGGTCCGCGACGTCGAGCTTGCGGTGGTTGTACAACCTGACGAGACTGAAATCGTTGTACCGCGTGCCCTGGAACAGCGCGAAGACGGGATGCTCGAAATCGAGCCAGGACAGTGTCTCGAACTGCGATGTGCGCGGGTTTTCGTACTGCAGATCGCCGAAGGTGATACCGGCGGCTTGTACGCGCGCGGCCAACGCGGCGGGCGGCGTGGTCTCCCCCAGCGCGAGCAGTAACTGGCCGCCGCCTTCCACGTAACGGATGAGCGATTGCGCCGCCTCTTCCGAAAGCGATGCGGTCTCGGTAAGCACGACCGCGTCCGGACGTTCGACGGGGTCGTCGAGCAGGCTCGCGAGGTCGGCCGGCGTCAGACTGCGCGCGCGCCATGGCGACTTCGTGGAGGACGGCAGCGCTTGCACGAAGAACCACGCCCCCGAACGGTCTTCGGGCTCGGCCTGCGCCGACACGATGGCGATGCGGCTCTGGCGCGGCGGGCGATAACTGAAATAACGCCGGTCGTCCGCGCGGGCGCCGCCCTCGGTGACTTCCAGGTATCCGTCGAATTCGGGCGCATGGGGCTCGGGCAGCTCGAACGAGACCTGCGACGCGCTGCGGCCGTTCACGTCGAGCGTCTTGCTCGCGATTTCCTTGTCGTCGATGAAGAGTTTTACGTTGAGTTCTTTCGCGTCCGCGGTCGACCAGTTACGCACCTTGCCGAGGACGCGCAGGGTTCCGTCTGCGGACGGCCGCACGTAGGTCTCGGTCACCGCGAAATCGCGCGGCGGCTGTTTGCCGACTGCGACGACGTCGAGTTCAACGGCCGGCGCGAGCTTCCACCCGGCACTGTCCTCGGGCAGCCCGACGCGCTGCGTGTCCGTCACGAGATGCACGATCGAGCGGTGCACGACGTTTTCGTCCGCTCCGCCGAGCAACTGCTGCTGGGCCAGTTCGAGTGCCGCGACGTAGTCCGTCGCGCCGAAGGTGAGCGACGCAAGGTTGATAGCGTCGCGCGCGGCGTCCTTCGACCCAGCACGCGTGTCGTCGGGCGCATGCAACGGCGCGGCCAGACGCGGCCGATCCGCGAACACGATCACGCCGACGGGTTCGCCCGAGGCCACTTCGTCGACGATGCGGCGCGCGGCGCGCTTGGCTTCGTCGAACGCGCCGCCGCGGTCCATGCTGTAGGACGCGTCCACAAGGACCATATGCCGCTTGGGCGCTTCGTCTGCGTCTACGGCGGCCATCGCGCGCCAGTAGGGACGGGTGAATGCGAGCGCGAGCAGCGCCAACACCGCCATCCGCAGGAGCATCAGCAGGATGTGCTCGATGCGCCGCCGCTCGATGACTTCCTTGGTCACGTCCGGGATAAACAGCACGCTGCTGAACCTGATCGGTTCGCGTTCGGGCCGGCGGATGCGGTGAATCAGGAACGGCGCGGCGAGCAGGGCCATCCCGGCGAAAAACAGCGGCGCGAGAAACGACAAGCCCATCAGCCGCCTCCGTGACGCACCAGCGCGCGCCGGCTGGACCGTATCAGCGCGTGGTTGCGCCGGTGGAGGAAGAAGTGGAGTGCGCGATCGAGCGGGTCGGTGATCGTGAACTCTTCGATGTCGATTTCGAACGCCAGACATTCGCCGCGGATCTGCGCGAAATGCCGGTTTCGGTTTTCAAGGTAGGCCGCGCGCACGGCCGACGGCACGGCATACTGCTCGCGGCCGGATTCGGCGTCGATAAACGTCGAGGTCGCGTCGAACGGAAACGTCTGCTCTGCGGGATCGCTCAGTTGCAGCACGACGACATCATGCCGCCGGGCGCGCAACGACCGCAGGTGTTCAATCATCGCATCGAGGGGGTGGAGCAGGTCGGTGATGAGCACGATCATCCCGCGCGGCCGGAGCACATCGCCGAGGAAGTGCAGCGCGCCGGCGGTGTCGGTCGGCCCCTGCGGTTTGAGGCCCTCGAGCTCGACGAAGATGCGCCGGACGTGGTGCCGGGTCGATTCAGGCGGTACGTAGCTGATGAGTTTCTCGTGGTAGGCGACCAGGCCCACCGCGTCGCGCTGCTGTTGCAACAGCATCGCGATGCAGGCCGCGAGCATGCGGCCGTAGTCGAACTTGGTCACCTTGCCGCTGGTGTAGTCCATCGACGCGCTGCAATCGAGCAGCACGGTACAGCGCATGGTCGTGTCTTCTTCGTGTTGCTTGACGTGCAGGCGATCCGTGCGGCCGAAAAGTTTCCAGTCCACGAACCGCGGGTCGTCGCCCTGCGCGTAGGGCCGGTACTGCGCGAATTCGATCGACGAGCCCGTATGCGGGCTGCGGTGCAACCCCGCCATCATGCCGTCGACGACGGTGCGCGCGAGCAATTGCAGATCGCCCAATTCCGCGAGCTGCGCGGGATCGATAAACTGCGGCGCGCCAGTGGCCATCTACGACTGCAAAGCCCCTTCGGTCAGGACAGGCCCGAGTGGATCTCGGGTACGGCCTCCAACAATTTCTTGATCACGTCCTCGACCGTCACGTGGTCCGCCTCGGCGCGGAAATTGGTCAGGATGCGGTGGCGCAGCACGGGCGCTGCGACCGCTCGGATATCGCCCGTGCTGACGTGGTATCGGCCCTGGAGCAGCGCGCGGGCCTTCGCGCCCAGCAGCAGGTTCTGCGAGGCGCGGGTCCCCGCGCCCCAACTCACCCATTTCTTGATGAAGTCGGGCGCGGTCGGCGAGCTCGGCCGGCTCGCATGCGCCAGCCGCACGGCGTAGTGCGCCACCGGGTCCGCCACGGGCACCAGCCGGACGAGCCGCTGGAAATCGAGCATGTCGGCGCCGGTAAACGCGCGTTCGACGTGCTGCGTCGCCGCAGAGGTCGTCCGCGTCGCAACGGCGAGTTCGTCTTCCGCGCTCAGGTAGCCGATGAGGACGTTGAACATGAACCGATCGAGCTGCGCCTCGGGCAGCGGATACGTGCCCTCGAGTTCGATCGGGTTTTGCGTCGCAAGCACGTAGAAGGGTTTCGCCAACGGCCGCAGCTCGCCTGCGACGGTCACCTGCCGCTCT
>CAYPNI010000028.1:0-39756 GCA_964411925.1 uncultured Nitrospirales bacterium | reverse complement strand
CCCCGCACGAACTCCACGAACCGCGCGCCGTTGGCGAGGGCGGGGCCGTGGCCAAAGCAGATGATTTCGGGGCGCAATTGGGCGAGTTTGCGCGCGGACTCGCGGTTCAGCGCAGGATCGACCGTGAACAGACGCGGCGGTTCGTGCAGCCCCGGAATCGCGGTCACAATGTTCATGTTGAACACGACATCGCCCGCGATCAGCACACGATCGCGCTCGCGCCAGTATGACACGTGCCCCGGAGAGTGTCCCGGCGTCTCGATTACCGTGAACCCGCCGACAAAGTCGCCCTCTTTGAGCCGCTTCGACACCGGATGGCCCGGACCGGACATGAGGCGGTTGTTGATTCGCGAAAGCGGACCCTTCGGCATCGTAAGCGTCAGGTCGCCCGTCTCCGCGGCCGGCGCGTCCCCCTCGCTTACCCAGTACGGAATATTGAGCGCGTCGCAGATCGCGTGGCTCGCGCCCTGGTGATCCGGATGCGCGTGTGTGAGCGCGTGTGCGCGCACGGTGCGCCCCTGCACCTGCCGCAGGATCCGGCCCTTCTCCAGTTTCGTCGCCGCATCGAGGATAACGTCGCCAATGAGATACACGTTGATGCCGTTCGGCGGGAACCCGGCCAGCAGGTGGACATCCTCGGCGATCTGCTTCATGATAAATGGGATAGCACGCGCCCAAAACGAAAGCAACCCGCCATGCGAAACGCCGCCGCTTCATTGACCGCCGTGATCGCCGCGCTGCTCGCGGCGTGCGCGCCGGCGCAGGATCCCGCATCGACCACGGACGAGTTGCAGGCGCAGCGCGACGCCATGGTCCGGCGCGACATCGCGAGCGGCATCTTCGGCCGGACGGCGGTGCGGGACGAAACTGTGCTACGCGCAATGCGTGCCGTGCCGCGTCACGAGTTTGTCCCGGAGGACATGCGCGCCCATGCGTACGCCGACTCCCCCCTTCCCATCGGCCACGATCAGACCATCTCGCAGCCGTACATCGTCGCTACGATGACCGAAGCGCTCAAGGCCGGCCCGGACGATGTCGTGCTGGAAATCGGCACCGGCTCGGGGTATCAGGCGGCCGTGCTCGCGGAGATCGTCGAACAGGTGTACACAATTGAAATCGTCGCGCCGCTGGGCGAGCGCGCCGCACGCGACCTCGCGCGGCTCGGCTACGACAACGTCGAGGTCCGCGTAGGCGACGGCTACAAAGGCTGGCCCGAACGCGCGCCCTTCGACGCGATTATCGTCACCGCCGCCCCGGACCACATCCCCCGGCCGCTCGTGGACCAACTCAAGCCGGGCGGCCGCCTCGTCATCCCCGTCGGCGAGACGGGCGGCGTACAACAACTCAAGCGGCTCACGAAGCAGGAGGACGGAACCGTCCGCGAGGAAACGCTGGACCTCGTTCGATTTGTACCGATGACAGGCGAGGCGGAGGAGAACAATCGCAGCGAGCGATAACCGTCACAGCGTCTTCACATACTCCGCGCTTATCCGTGCGCTCTCGATCGAGTCGGTGTTGCTCTCGTCCTGCTCGACGATGTACCACTGCACGCCGGCCTTTTTGCCCGCGGCGACGATGGCCGGCCAGTCGATGGTTCCCCGGCCGACTTCGCAGGATCCCGTGCCGGATGTCGGCCGCTCTTTCAGATGAAGGAACCGGCAACGCGTCCCGAACTCGCGGATGATGGCCTTGGCGTCGCCGCCGTTGTGCTCGGCCCAGCGCACGTCGAGCTCCAGAAACATGTTGTCCGGCTTCGTGTTGTCGAACAGGATGTCGAACGGGGTCGTATCGCCCAGCGGTTCGAACTCGTGATCATGGTTGTGGTAGCCGAGCCGAAATCCCTCGCGCCGCAGCCGCTCGCCGAGGTTGTCCAGCGTCGTCGCGGCGTGCACCCATGCCCGCGGCGTGTCCAGTTTCAGCCAGGGCACGATGATGTCGTCGAACCCGAGCGTGCGCGCGAGCCGCATCACGCCCTCGGGGTCGCCGGTTACGGTCTCGTAGTCGATGTGCGCGGAGACGGCGCGAATCCCGGACTCGGCCAGCATTTGTTTCCACGCGTCCGCATCCACGGGACCGACGCCGAACAGCTCGACGTGGTCGTAACCCGCCGACTTGAGGCCGCGCAGCGTGGCCGGAACGTCGCGCTCGAGATGGTCCCTAACGCTGTACAGCTGGATTCCGAACGGCAGCACGCTTCGTCTCGACCTTCCTCAGTTCGTCCGCGTTCTCGACCAGTTTCGCGACGGCGCGCGCGATATCGTCCATGTCCTTGCGCGGGCCCATCAGCGCGTGGTGGTGAATCACGACGCCGGTCGCGTTGTGTGCCGACTCACACTCGTGCAGCGCGAACCGGCGCGGGTCGATCGCCTTCCAGTAGTCGGCGTTCAGCCTGTGCCGCGGCTTGGTGTGCGGTTTGTACAACATGCACTTGTTCAGCGGCTCGTAGGGCCGGTCCCAGTCGTAGCCCGTCGTGCGCAGTTCAGCCGTCAGCGCCTTCGCGAACTGTCCGTTCGACACGCCGTTGAGCGCGCGCGGATCGATCCGGAAGGCGACGTTGAAGTAGCTCTGTTGGGTCACTTCCGGCCGCCGGCGCATCGGGGCGATTCCCGGAATCGCCGCGAGCCTGGCGTTCAGGTACTGCGCGTTCGCGTCGCGCCGCTTCACCTGTGCATCCAGACGCTTCAACCCGCCCAACAGAATGCCCGCCTGCCACTCGGTCAGGCGGTAGTTGCCCGATTGCCGCGTGTTGTCCATCTTGTCCTGCCAGCCGCGGCCGCAGTTGCGCAGCGAGTACAAGCGCTCGAACAGTTGCGGCGACGCCGCGGTGTTGAAGCCGCCTTCCCCGCAAGAGAGCACCTTCGATTCCTGAAAACTGAAACAACCGATGTCCCCGAGCGCCCCGGCGCCCGCGCCCTCCCAGAACGATCCATGCTGGTGCGCGCAGTCTTCGATCAACGCGAGCTTGTGCTTTTTGCACAGCTTGCGGATCGCGGTCATATCGGGCATCGATCCGTACAAATGCACGACGATGACCGCGCGCGTTCTCTTCGTGATCGCGGCCTCGATCTGCTTCGCGTCGATGCACCAGGTGTCCGGCTCAACGTCCACCAGCACCGGAATCGCATTTACGTCGAGGCACGCCGCGGCCGTCGCCTGCCAGGTCAGGCCGGGCACGATCACCTCGTCATACGCGCCAATATCCAGCGCCTCGAGCGCGATCTGGATCGCGATCGTGCCGTTCGCGCAGCAGAGCCCGTGTTTTGCGCCCAGATACTTCACGAACTTGTTGGCGAATTCCCACTCGTACTTGCCGTCGTACGACCACGCCCGCGACCGCGTGATGTCCGCGAGCCGTTTCGCGTCCGCCGCGTCCGTCACCGGCCACTGCGGCCAGGTCTTGCCCTTCGCGCGCACGGGCGCGCCGCCAAATATCGCGAGCTTGCTCACGACAGTTCTCCTTCCGCCGATCGAGGTTGATTGCGCGCCGCGGCACGAAAGGCCTCGAGCAGGCCGAGTTTAATCTTGTGCCCCGGGCGGTCGCCGGTCACCGCGTCCAGCAGTTGAACGTCCAGGCGCCCGCCGCGCCGCGAATGGTAGTACACCCAATACGGCCAGAGCAACGGTTCGACCGATCGAGTGGCGCCGGGCACGGGTTTTCCCGCGCGCCCGCGCCTCCGCAGAATCGTCTTGATGAGCGACTCGCGCGCCGAGTGTTCCGCGGACTGCGCATCGATGACCGGCGGGAACGAATCGCCGGCGGGCATGCCGTCCTCGATCTCGGAGTGCATCTGGAAGATTGCGAACGACCCGCTGAGCCCTTCGACGGAACACGTCACGTCGCTCTTCACACCGCGCAGATCCAGTTCGATCGTCACGAGGTACGCCGGGAGCCAGACCAGCTCGATGCGTTTCGGAGGACCGGGCGGGAACAGCCGGCGGAGGATCGCGCGCGTGATACCGCCGCGCGGCGCGTGCCAGCGCTGAAGCGCGCCCGCGTGGTCAATCGCGGGCCGCAAGTGACGCATGCGCGGAGACCTATCCGAGGTGTCGCCCGGTCCAGATACCGCGCCAGATCATCAGCGCTCCGATGATGAAAATCGCCAGACCGGAACAGACGTTGACGATTTGCGCAAAGGAGTCGTGTTCGAAAAACGTCCCGATAAACACGGGAATCGACAGCACCACGAGAAAGATGCCCAGTGCCCAGAGGCTTTCCGCGTCACGCTTGGTGTGTTCGTGTCCGGCAGGCCGCTCGCTCATGTCTCCTCCTCAAACGAACAGGTAAACGATCACGTGCGGCAACATCGCGAGCGCCGTCCACAGGCGCAGGTCGGTGTACCACGCCTTGCGCGGCGCGTCGAGATTGACGTATTCCGGCCGCAGTGTCAGCACCCAGATCATCGCTACCGCGAACAGCCCGACGGCGCACACGCGCGCCCACGGCATGTAGATCTCACCGACCAGGGCATCCACCTGGGAAAATACCGGCCGAAGCGCGTCGCCGAACGTGTTATTGATCCAATCGTGGAATGACTGGCCCATCTCACTCGCTCCGTGAGCGCAGCACGCGCTGAATTTCGCCGTCTTTCATCAATTGGCCGAACACGAGCCCGCGGATTTTATCGTCGGGCTCCCTCGGCGTCGCGAGGCTCACCGCGACGGTCACGACTATGCTGAACACAAAGGACCACCACGAAACGAAGAGGAACGGATCGTCGCCGGGGAACAATCCTTCGACGTTGTTCAGCACGGTCGTGAAACACACGCCCAGCAGTAAGCCGGCGAGCCCGCCCCATTGCGTCGCGCGCTTCCACAGGATGCCGAGCAGCAGAATCGCGAACACAGGTCCCTGGAACATGCTGAGCGCCGTTTGCAGGAAGTTGTACAACCCTTCGTTGTCGCCGATCACCTTGGACAACGCCGCCGCGGCGACAATGAACGCGAGCGTAAACGCGCGGCCGATGAGCAGCGTGTGCCGCTCGGACATCTCCCGGCCGGAAACCAGGCGCACGCCCTGCCCGTACAGATCCGTCGTCCAGATCGTGCTCGCCGAGTTCAGCGTCGAGTCCACGGTGGACATCATTGCGGCGAACATGGCCGCGAACATCAACCCGCGCAGGCCGGTCGGCAGGAAAATCCGCATCATATTCGGAACGGCGTAATCGCCGTTCTCCAGTTCGGGCAGCAGCACGACTGCGCACAGCCCCGGCAGCGCCACCATCACCGGAATGAACGACTTCAGGAACCCGGCAAACAACATCCCGCCCTTGGCGTCCCACTCCGACCGCGCGCCGAACGCCCGCTGCACGACCGCCTGGTTCCCCGACATGTACGCCGTCGCCATCACGATGCCGAGTCCGAACACGATACCGGTCCACGGGAACGCGGTAGAGGTCGTGTGCGGCAGCAGGATCTGCAAGTGGCTGTCGAACCCTCGCAGGCGCATCTCCACCCGCGCGCTTGCGCCGGGCAACAGCGGTACGCTCGCGAGTTTCTCCTCGATCGACGCGCGCAAGCGCGATTCGGCCTCACGCCACAGGCGCTCACGCTCGAGCACAGGATTCGCTTCAGTCGCGATTTGGTCGGTAAACCGGACGACGAACACCTGCTTGCCCAGGGCGCCTTCCGCGGGCGAGGTGGTCTTCTTGATTGTCAACACGCCCATGCCCGATTGCTCGACGAACGCACGCATGCCCGCCTCGTCGATCGACTGCGCGACGTTCACAGTGACGACGGCCTTCGGCGGCGCCTCGCGGATCTTCTGCAACGTGTCGCCGCCGACCGCGTGAATGCTCAGCGCGAGCAGCGCGAACCCGCCCACGAACATCAGCACCATCTGTACGACATCGGTCATCACGACGGCAGTCAACCCGCCGGAGAACACGTAAATGCCCACGATCGCCGCGATGAGCCACACGGAAAACCACTGGTCCCAGCCGAGAATCTCGTGCAGAAACTTGTCGGCCATCGTCCACAGGCCGAGCGAGGTGCCGACGAACAGGAACGCGCCCCAGATCGCCGCGTGGATTGTCTGCACGCCGCGGTTGTAGCGCTTGCCGAGGAATTCCGGGATGGTGTACACGCCGGATCGCCAGTAATACGGAATAAAGAAAAACGCCGCGAAGACCATCGCCGGCATCGACCCCATCCAGTCGAAATTCGCGACCGCGATGCCGCTGTTGTACGTCTCGCCGGCGACGCCGATGAAGTCCATCGCGCCAATGTCACTGACGACGATCGACATCCCGATCGCCCAGAACGGCAAGGCCTTGCCCGCGAGGAAGAAGTCGCCGCCGGTCTTGACGTATCGCCCGAAGAACGAGCCGAGAATCAGCACGCCGACCATGTACACGAGCAGGATGGCGATATCGATCGCCTCGAGACTCTGTGTGTGGTCCATTGCCCGCCTCCGGTTCGCGCAGCCCCGCAAGACTATGTCAAAATGACGATTCTCTCGCAACCCCCGAATTCGTACGAGGAGCGATATGCCCGAGCAGTTCATCTTCCACATGCACGGTCTCAACAAGCACTACGGCAAGAAGCACGTGCTCAAGGACATCGGCCTGAGTTTCTACCCCGGCGCGAAAATCGGCATCGTCGGCGAGAATGGCGCGGGCAAATCCACCGTCCTGCGCATCATGTCGGGCGACGATACGCAGTTCGACGGCGAGGCCTGGCTGTCCAAGGGCTATACGCGCGGGTTCGTCCAGCAGGAGCCGCCGCTCGACCCTGACAAAACAGTCCGCGAGGTCCTCGAAGGCGCGTTCGCAGAAACACTGGCCAAGGTACGCGAGTTCGAGGAACTCGGCATCAGGATGGGCGAGGAACTCTCAGACGATGACATGCAGGCGGCGATGGACCGCATGGCCGTGCTGCAGGACGAACTTGACGCCGCGGACGCGTGGAACCTCGACCAGACGCTCGGCCGTGCGAGCGAGGCGCTGTGCCTGCCGCCGGACGACCGCATCATCGGGACGCTCTCGGGCGGCGAGAAGCGCCGCGTTGCGCTATGCCGCGCTCTGCTCGAACGGCCGGACCTGCTGCTGCTCGATGAGCCGACCAACCACCTGGACGCGGAAACGATCGATTGGCTCGAGGCGCAGCTCGTCGAGTACCCGGGCACGGTTATCGTCGTGACGCACGATCGGTATTTCCTCGACAACATCACGCGCTGGATCCTGGAACTGGACAGCGGCCACGGCGTGCCCTGGGAAGGCAGCTACTCGAGCTGGATCGAGCAGAAACTCGCGCGGATCGCGCAGGAACAGAAGGGCGAGTCCGCGCGCACCAAAGCGCTCGAACATGAACTCGCCTGGATCAAGATGAATTCGAAGCAGCGCCAGGAACTCACGCGCGACCGTCTCGTGAACTACGAGCGGCTCCTCGCAAAGGAAAATGCCGCGCACAGTCAGGACGCGTCCATCATCCAGATCGCCCCCGGTCCGCAACTGGGCGATCAGGTCGTCGAGTTCAAGGGTGTCTCAAAGGCCTACGGCGACCAGGTCCTGATGAACGACGTGACGTTTCAAATCCCGAAGGGCGCCGTCGTCGGCATCATCGGCCCGAACGGCACCGGAAAAACGACGCTCATGCGCATGATCGTCGGCACCGAAAAGCCAGACTCCGGCAAGATCGTCGTCGGCCCGTCGGTCCAGCTTGCCTACGCCGATCAGGAGCGCGGCGCGCTCGGAGGCGACGTGAGCCTCGTGGACGAAATTGGCGGCGGCGCGGACGAGATCAAACTGGGTGATCGCATGGTGCCGATTCGCGCCTACCTCTCGCGCTTCGGGTTCAAAGGCCAGGACCAGCAAAAGAAGGCGAGCGAACTCTCGGGCGGCGAACGCAACCGCTGCACGCTCGCCAAGCTGCTCAAGGAAGGCGCGAACGTCCTGCTGTTGGACGAACCGACGAACGACCTCGACGTAAACACTTTGCGACTGCTCGAAGAGGCGATCCTGTCGTTCAGCGGCTGCGTGCTCGTGACCAGCCACGACCGGTTTTTCCTCGATCGCATCTGCACGCACCTGCTCGTGTTCGAGGGCGAGGGCAACGTGCGCTGGTTCGAAGGCAACTACCGCGAATACGAAGACTGGCGCGTCAAAGAACTCGGCACGAAACTCTTCGAGAACCGCCGCGCGCGCTACCGAACGCTGGTCAAGGCGTGAAACGACACTTGGGAGGGCGAGCGTAGTCGCGAGCCGGCGATGGGTGGAAGGGCACGGCTCGCGCGTACGCTCGCCCTCCCAACGAATTCGATCTCATTCGCCACCTGTCCATCCCGGCCCGCGCACAATTCGCCCTGGAGTCGCGCCGGTGTGCGCGCCGTTCGCCACGACCTGCTGGCCGTTCACGAATACGTGCACCATTCCGGTGGCGTACTGATGCGGCGCCTCAAATGTGGCGTGATCGGCAATCGTCCCCGGATCGAACACGGCGATATCGGCGAAGAAGCCCGGCGCCAGCCGGCCGCGATCGGCAATACCCAGGTTCGTCGCGGGCAGCGAGGTCAGTTTGCGGACCGCCTCCTCGAGCGGGATCACTTTCTCTTCCCGCACGTACTTGCCCAGCAGCCGCGCGAAGTTTCCATACGCGCGCGGATGCGTGCTCGATTTCAGAAAGTCGCCGTCGGCTGTAAATGAACCCGCGTCCGACCCGAAACTCACCCACGGCAGCGCTATCTGCTTCTTGACGTTGTCTTCGGACATCAGGAAGTAGACCGTGCCGACGCGGCTGCCATCCTCGATGACGAGGTCCATCGCCGTGTCCGCGGGCGTTGTACCCCGCAGTTTCGCGACCTCTCCCAGCGTCTTCCCCGTGTATTTTTTGAGTTCAGGGTTCTTGAACCCGACCAGGATGAGGGCGTCCGGCGTGCCCGCAGAGTAAAACAGGTTCTCCCACTCGTCCGTGTCCCGGTTCATCTCCTCACGCACGCGGTCGCGAATGGCAGGTTCCTTGAGCCGCGCCGCCCACGCGTCGTAACCGCCCGCCTGCACCCACGGCGGCATCGACGCGTCCAGCCCGGTAGCGCCGGCGACGTAGGTATACATGTCTGCCGTGATGCGCACGCCCTCGCGCTGCGCCGCCTCGATCTTGGCGATCGCCTGGTCCATCTTCGGCCAGTTCTGTTTGCCCGCGGCTTTGAGGTGATACATCTCGACCGGCAGCTTCGCCTCGCGCGCGATGCGCAGCGTCTCGTCGATCGCTTCGAGAAACCGGTTACCCTCGCTGCGGATATGCGCGATGTACATCCCGCCGTACTCGGACGCGACCTTGCTCAGCTCGATGAGTTCCCCGGTGGATGCGTACGTCGCCGGCGCGTAGATCAGCGCCGACGTCACGCCCATCGCGCCTTCTTCCATCGCCTCCGCCACCAGCGCCTTCATCTTCTTAAGCTGTTTGGGCGTCGGCGCGACATCGTCCCGGCCCAGCACGTTCACCCGGACCGTTGACGCCGCGACGAACGAGCAGACGTTCGGCGTGATGCCGCGCGCCTGCAAGTGGTCGAAATACTCGCCCAGCGTGCTCCACGCGACTTCGTAGGCCAGGTCGCCCTGGCTCTCGCGCGATTCGCGTTGCATTCGCTTGTTCCACGGGCCCATCGAGCTTTCGCCGAACACTTCGAGCGTGACACCCTGCAAGGTATCGCTCATGCCCCGCGGATCGACGAGGAGCGTCACCGGCGCGTGGCTCAGCATGTTTACGAAACCCGGGGCGACGGCGAGATTCGTCGCATTGATGACCGATTTCGCATCGGCTTGCGAGAGGTCTCCGATGGCTGCGATGCGATCGCCCTGCACGCCCACGTCCGCGCGGATCGGCGGCGCGCCCGTCCCGTCGTACACCGTACCGCCGCGGATGACCACATCGAATGTCTCGGCCGCGCTCAGCCCGCCCAGCGTCAATCCAATCACCGCCGCCATCGCTCGTATCATCGGGACTCCAGTCGGGCGCGCGTCGTCATTCGGTGAAATGTCTCCAGGCGTGTTCCTGCATCGCCGCGGTAAATTGAGTGAGGTCCGCCTCGGTCAACTTCGCGGTCGCCGCACGCATGAAATCCCCCCACGTGAAGCGAATCACGAGGAGATCGGTCGCCGCGGTCACCGTAGCCGTTCGCTGCCGCGTCGGGTTGAGCTGCGCCATCTCGCCGATGAGATCCGGCGCAAACGCCGTAAGCCCCGGATTCCCCTCCTTTTCTATCGTCAGTTCGCCTTCGATGAGCAGGTAGCCGTGGTCGTCGGACGCGTCTCCCGCCTTAAACAGCGTACGCGTCGCCGCGACGCGGAGCGGCTTGCCGATCTCCATCAATATATCGGCCACCTTCGAGCGAAGCCCTGTGTTCAGCGGGCCCAGCGCGGACATGCTCACAATCGCATGGCGCGCCTGGTTCTTGTCCATAGTCAACAGCCCCTCCCGAGACAACCCTAAGCCTATGCCGGGCTCACCCGCGATGCAACCGCGAGCGAAACGAGGTATCGCACAACGGGCCGCGAGTGTACTACAATCGGTCCGTCTACGCGGGAATGCGGAGCGAACGCATGGCAAGCTTGCACTGGCTGGGAGTCGGCAGCGGACTCAACCTGTCGATGACCAATACGAGCTTCTACGTCACCGCCGGCGGCAATCGAGTGGTGTTGATCGATTGCGGGTTTACCGTCCCCGCCGCGCTGCACGCCGCGGGCGTGCTACCGCAAGTGACCGACATTCTCATCACGCACCTGCACTCCGACCATGTCGGCGGACTCGAGACCTTTGGGTTTCAGCATTACCACGTCTATCGCAACCGCAACGGGAAGCGTCCCACGCTGCACCTGCCCAGCGACGCCATGGCGCACGAGCTGTGGGAAAACTCGCTGCGCGCGGGCATGCAACACTGCGGCAACGACCGCAACCCGGCGTTCGTCGCCGACCTCGAGGAGTATTTCAACGTCAAAACCGGGCTGCGCGTGCCGCTCGACGGGTTGCCCGGCGCGACGTTCGCTCCGACGAACCACATCCCCAACATGGCCAACTACTGCCTGCGGTTCGACAACGGCATTTACTACTCCGGCGACTCGAGCGATCTGCCGCCGCTCGATGCGGACCTGATCTTTCAAGACGTCCATTTCAACCATTCGTTCCCCGACGAAGTCCACACGGCGTATGAAACGCTGCGCGACAAGCTCCCCGACAATGTCCGCGCGAGAACCTGGCTTGTCCACCTCGGCAACGGCTACGACAAGGTCAACTCGAAACAGGACGGCTTCGCGGGCCTCGTCAAAGAGGGACAGGTGTTCGAGGTATAGTACCGCCTGCCTTTCGGCATTCGTTCCCTGCCCGTCATCTTCAAGGGCCTGATGGATCAACCGCCGCCATTGAAACCGCACGACCGTGACGACCGTCAACTCCGCATGCTCGTCCTGTCGCACTACCTCGTCGCAATCAGCTTTCTGATCGTTGCCGGATTCGCGCTAAATGCGTTCGTGTCCATATATCGCTCGCGGGATTTCGCCGAAATCAGCGATGCGACGCTCCGGGGGAACCTGGAAAGCATTCAACAGTTCGAGGATATCGTCGTATGGGCAACCGCCGGCATGACAGCGTTTTTCGGCGTACTGCACGCCCTGCTTACCGCGTGGTCCGGCTGGTGTGTCAGACAACGCAAATGGCGGACGTTTTCGTTGATTGTGGCGCTGATGAACTTGCTCGCGATTCCGTTCGGCACAATCCTGGGAATCTTCACGCTCGTCGTGCTCGCCCGTCCCGAAACTCGCGCGCTGTATTCGTCAACGCGAGCGGGCTAGCCCCGTTACGTTCCGTTCGCCAGCGCCTCGGACGCGCGCCGGGCACTCTCCGCGAGAATCGCCGCGCCGACGAAAATGCACTCCTCCGCAGCGTAAAAGTACGGCGAGTGCGCGGGGATGACCTGCCCGCCCGGTTCGCGCGCGCCGATGCGCAGGAAACAGCCGGGCATGCGTTCCATGTAGAACGCGAAGTCCTCTCCGCCCATGTTCGCGCCGAGCAGCGGCACGACGTTCTCCGCGCCGACGACCGACTCCGCCGCCGCGCGCGCCCACGCGGTCGCCTGTGGCGGGTTCACGATGGGCGGCGACCCGTTGCCGTGCACGATCGCGTCCACCTTGAGCCCGTACGCCTCTCCGATGTTCTGCGCGATGCGTTTCACTTCCTCAGCCAGCAGCGCGCGTGTCTCCGGATCGACCGCGCGCAGCGTGCCGCGCAGCTCGGCCGTCTCGGGAATGATATTCGGTGCAGTCCCGGCCTGTATCTTGCCAATCGTCACGACCGCCGGCACCGACGGGTTCACGCGCCGCGAAACAATCGTCTGCAGGGCGCCGATGAGCGCACCCAGGCCGATCACGGGATCGCGCGATTCGTGCGGCCGGGCGCCGTGCGCGCCTCGGCCGCGCAGAACGATGTGGAACGTGTCGGCCGACGCCGCGAGCGGCCCTTCCTGCGCGACGCACTGGCCGACGTCGAACCGCCGATCGACGTGGCCGCCGAAAATCGCCTTCGCCTCGTCCAGCGCGCCGCTTTTCAGGATCGCCGTCGCGCCGTCGCCGATTTCTTCGGCGGGCTGTAACACAATGAGAACGTCGCCGCGCGCGGGATTGCGCGCGAGCAGGTTCGCCGCGCCGATGGTCCACGTCGCATGCACGTCGTGCCCGCAGGCATGCATCACGCCGTCGTGCTTCGACGTGAACTCGAGGCCCGTCGCCTCCTGGATCGGCAGCGCGTCGATGTCTCCGCGCACCGCAACGACTGGCGCCTTGGGATCGCGCCCCGCGATCCGCGCAACCAGGCCCGTGCCGGCCACCCGCTCGATCGATTTGGGCGCCAGCGCCCTCAGTTCGGCGTCAAGACACCCCGAAGTCCGCTCCTCCTTGAACGCAAGTTCAGGGTGCTGGTGCAAATCGCGCCGCAGCTTTACCAGCCGATCGCGCAATGCGGAATCAAACAATTTCGCCACACCCGCCGGCACGCTCATGGCAGAGCCCCCACCGTACGTTTCGTGAACGATTCAGTGCGCACGCACAACGACTCGATGCGCGCGCGGTCCACCTCGACGCCCAGCCCCGGCCGGTCGCGCGGCACGGTCACGTGGCCCGTCGCGTCCATGGTCCACTCCGGCGACACGATGTCCCGCGCCCAATACCGCGCGCTCGGCGACACGTCGCCGGGCAGCGAGAAATTCGGCAGCGACGCCAACGCGACGTTGTGCGCGCGGCCGATGCCGCTCTCGAGCATGCCGCCGCACCACACGGGCACGCCGTGCGCCTGGCACAGGTCGTGGATCGCGATCGACTCGGCGAAACCTCCGACCCGGCCCGCCTTGATGTTTACGATGCGCCCGCTGCCCAGTTCGATCATGTCGCGCGCATGGCCCGCGCTGGTAATCGATTCGTCCAGACAAATCGGCGTCTGCAGTTCGCGCTGCAACTTCGCATGCTGCACCACGTCGTCCCAGGCGAGCGGTTGCTCGATCATGATGAGACCGAACCCGTCCAGCGCCTTCATCACCGGCAAATCATCCAGCGTGTACGCGTTGTTCGCGTCCGCCATCACGTGCGCGTCCGGTCCGACGGCCTCGCGAACGGCCCGGATGTACTCGATGTCCTTGCCCGGCTTAATCTTGACCTTGATTTTCTGGTAGCCCTGCTCGTGCGCTTTCCTGGATTTCGCGGCAATCGCCGCGGGGTCCTTCTGGATCCCGAGCGAAATACCGGTGGGAATTCGTTCACGCGAGCCGCCGAGCATCTTCGACAAAGACACGCCGTCCAGTTCCGCGCCGAGCGCCCACAGCGCCATCTCGACCGCCGCTTTGCTCATGTTGTGCCCGCGGAAGTTTTCGTCCAGCGCGCCGCGCACCTCACGCGGGTGCCCAAACGAGCGGCCGAGGACGCGCGGCGCGATCTGTTGCGGGATCATCAGCCACGCGACATCGATCGTTTCGGGCGAGTAATTCGGCGCCTCGCCTGCGACGCATTCCCCCCACCCGACGGCGCCCGATACGTCGATCGCCTCGACGAGGAGGATGCGCCGGTCCGTCGTCGTGCCCGACGAAATCTGGAACGGCTCCACGAGTGGCAGCCGGATCTCGCGCAGGATGATTTGTTCTACCCGGATCATGTGCGTTCTCCGCGACTCATCGCGTAGGCGCGCCGTCCGCCGTCCAGTGGATGAAACCCCGTCACGCGGTGTCCCCGCGAGAGATAATGCACGATCGCCGCGCGCGTTTGCTCGCGCCACCGCATGGCCTCCTGCGGCGACACCCGTTTGGTCTCATTGATCGAGACCGGAATCTCGACCAGCACCGTCTCCACTTCCGGAAAGGGCCCGCCGTTGACGATCGGCGCGTCCGGCGTCCACGCGGACGCGATGTTGCGTCCCTCCACCGCCGCCGCGACCTCCGGCGCGTCGAGGTCCCACTGCACCACGAAGCGGTCAGTGCCCAGACCCGCGTGCAGGTCGCTCCCGGTGTCTCCGTACATGTTCACGACGTATTCCACCGGCCGCGCCCGCAGTGTGTTGATGTTCAGGTTCGCGTTCAGCGCCTGCAGCGGGTCAAACGTCCAGAACATTGTGCGCACGCCCGCCTTGAGCAGTTCTGCGCGTTGAAACCATTTGAGCCGTTTGCCGAGTCCAGTCCCTCGGTATTCGGGAGTGACGGCCAGAATGTCGGACCAGTGCACCGCGACCCCGTCGCGAACGCCCGTAATCCCGAACACGCAGCCGGCCATCCGGCCGTCTGGATCAAATGCGCCTGCCGAGATTCCGCCCACGCGCTGCGAGACCATGAGAATCGCCGCCGGGACACAGCCCGCGAATCCCCGGCCCCAGGTTTCGTACTGCAACTCGACCGCGGCGTTGTAGTCATCCAGGGTGGAGAGGTGGCGGATGGAGACGTCCATAAATAAACCGGGCCAGCCACCGGAGCATACCAAAACGGATGAGCCTGTCGTCGGAGGATAGACGATGATTGTTGGCGCGGAAACATGCTGCCCCAGCCCTATATTTGCTACGCTGATGGCTCTTATAGACGCGTTTCGGGTTTAAGTATCACCACCTGCGCCAGAGCCGGGACGACATGCGCCGTTTTCTAGCCACACTCTACAGCCACGAAGTCATCGCGATGATGGTTACGGGCTTCACGCTGCTTTCCGGCATCGTCGCCTCCTCGCTGCTCATTCGCGAAGGCATCCCCGAGATCTCCGTCGATACGATCCTCGTCGAGATTCGATACCCCGGCGCAGATCCATACGAAGTCGAGGAAGGGATTTCCCGGAAGATCGAGGAAGCCGTCGACGGCCTCGAAGGCATCAAGCGCTACACCACCGTTTCCGTGCAGAATGCCAGCCGCACGGTGATCGAGATTGTCGAAGGCCACTCGATGGAGAAGGTCCTCGACGATGTGCGCAACGCCGTTGACGCCATTCCCAATTTCCCGATCGACGCCGAACAACCGGTAATCTCCGAAATCAAGATCCGCCGCGAGACCATCCTCGTCGCGCTCTGGGGTGACATTACGGAGCGGGCCGGCAAAGAACTCGCCGAGCGCATTAAGGACGAACTCCAGGCGTTGCCCGAAATATCGCAAGTCTCCGTGAGCGGCGTGCGCGATTACGAAATCTCAATCGAACTCTCGGAAGAAAAGCTGCGGCAGTACGGCCTCTCCTTCCAGGCCGTTACGCAGGCGGTGCGGCAGGGCAGCGTCAATCTCTCCGGCGGCACCATTCGCACGACGGGTGAAGAGATCGACATCAAGGCGGTTGGCCGCAAATACACCGGCGACGAATTTGCCAAGATTGTTATCCTCGCCAAACCGACAGGCGAAATCATCACGCTCGACAAGGTCGCCACGATCCGCGACGCGTTCACCGAGGACGACGTGCTTACGCGGTTCAACGGCGAGCCCGCCGTCACCATCGGCGTATTCAAGACCGAGGACGAGGACGCGATCACGGTTGCGCGCGCCGCGCACAAGTACGTCGAAGCCCGCGACAAGACGCTCCCGGCCGGCATCCACCTCACCGCGTGGAGCGACGCATCGGAAGACGTGCAAGCGCGGCTGAACCTGATGCTCAAAAACGGCGTCCAGGGCCTGATCCTTGTCGTCCTCATCCTGTTGCTCTTCCTCGATGTCCGGCTGAGTTTGTGGGTGGCGATGGGTATTCCCGCCTCGCTCTGCGGTGCGCTGGTCGTGTTGTATTTCGTCGGTGGCTCGCTCAACATCATGACGCTGCTGGGCATCATCCTCGTGATGGGTATCATCGTGGACGACGCCATCGTGGTGGGCGAGTCGATTTACCACCGCCGATGGAACGGCGAACACGGGGTCGCCGCCGCCACCCACGGCGCGGTGGAAGTCGCCCTGCCCGTGCTCGCGGCGGTTACGACGACTATTGTTGCCTTCGTCCCTCTCTTCTTCATTCCCAGCGTCGTGGGTAAATTCGTCGCGCTGTTGCCCGTCGTCGTCATTGGCGCGCTCAGCGTATCCATGGTCGAGTCGCTCACGTGCCTGCCGGCGCACTTGTCCCACATCGCCGACCCCCGCCTGAGGCCCGAATATCCGGCCTGGCTCACCGGCGACAAGGGCCTGACACGGTACCTGCGCCCGTACTACATTCCGGTGCTCGGCCTCCTCAGATTTCAGTTCTATGTGCGCGAGCGCGTTACCGACGGCATGATGTGGTTCATTCGCCACATCTACAAGCCGGCGCTGTTGTCCGCACTTCGCTACCGCTACCTATCGCTCGCCGCCAGCTTCGCGTTTTTCGTTTTCACCATGATCGGAATGCTCGGCAGCGGGCTTGTCCAGTTTGTGCTCTTCCCGCAGACCGACAACGCGTTTCTGCAGGCGTCGGTAGAATTTCCGCAAGGCACTCCCGTCGAAGTGACTAAGGCGGCCATTGCGCAGACGGAGAAGGCGCTGCGCGACGTGGACGCCGAAATCGCGGCCGAAGATTCGAGTTTCGTCAAGCACCTCTACGCCCAAATCGGCCTCGGCGGGGATGTATTCGAACAGCGCGACGCCGGGTCTCATATCGGCGTCGTGCGCGTGGAAATCACAGCCACCAGTGACCGAAGAATTCCCGCGACCGAAATCGTCGCGCGATGGCAGGCCAAGACCGGCGACATCCCCGGCGCTATCAGCCAGACCTTTGGCACGCTCGCGAACGGCCCGCCCGGAGCACCCATCCAGGTTTGGCTCAAGGGCGACAACACCGAGGAGATGGTGGTCGCGGCGGAGGAAGTGAAGGAGAAACTCAGGTCTTACAGCGGTCTGTATCAGGTTGAGGACGATTACCGGGAAGGCAACCGCGAGATTCAGCTCGATCTCAAGCCCGAAGCCCGCGGGCTCGGGCTTACGCTCGACGATCTCGCCGCGCAGGTGTACGCCGGCTTCTACGGCTCGGAGGCGATCCGCATCCAGCGCGGGCGCGATGACATCCGCGTCAAGGTCCGCTACGCTCGCGACGAGCGCGACGCCATCGACGATCTGAGCCAGGTCCGCATCCGCACGCCTCAGGGCGGCGAGGTGCCGTTCTTCTCCGTTGCGAACGTCAAGTTCGGCAGGAGCGTCGCGAGCATCTCGCGCGTGGACGGCCGGCGCACCATCCAGGTCGGCGCGGAAGTAGACCAGGCGCGCGCGAACGCCGAAGCCGTGCTCGCCGATCTGCGCGATACCTTCTTCCCGGGATTCGACAGCCGCCACCCGGACATCGACTGGAGCTTTGAAGGCGCGAAGCAGCAGAGCAATGAGGCCTTTCGCGCCGTCCTCATCGGCTTCCCCATTGCCATGCTCGGCATTTTCGTCATCATCGCCGCGACGTTCCGATCCTATCTCCAGCCGATCGTGGTGATGTCGTCCATTCCCTTCGGCGTCACGGGGGCGATTTACGCGCACTACTTCATGGGCCTGCCGCTGATGATGTTCAGCGTCTTCGGCATGATTGCACTCGCCGGCGTTGTGGTGAACGACGCCATTGTGCTGATTGAGGCATACAACACGCGCATGGGCCAGGGCATGAAACTCTACGACGCGCTCACCGAAGCGGGTGGCCGACGGTTCCGGGCGATCCTGCTCACCACGGCCACCACGGTCGCCGGCATGGGCCCGCTGATTTTTGAAACCAACTTCGCCGCGCTCATGCTCATCCCCATGGCGCTCTCGCTCGCCGGCGGGCTCGTGTTTTCAACCGTCTCGACGCTGGTCATCGTCCCTTGTCTGATTGCAGCACTCAACGACATACGGTGTCTCGTCCATCGCCTGCTCAAGGGCGCATGGCCCGCCCGCGAGGATGTCGAGCCAGGCCGCGACCGGGCCATCGATCGCTACGAAGAGGACCTGAAAAAGGCGGCCACGATCGAACCCGCGATGGTGAAGTAGTCCTCGTAGCAGGGCCGATAGCGCCGCGTGTGCGGCCCACGGGCCCGGCCGGGACGCGAGGCACAATCAATGATAGAATCTCCAGGCACGGTCCGCTGAGGAGATCGACTGGCAATGACGCGCGCGGCATGGATAGTGGCGGTCGCGATCATATCGGGCACGCTCACAGCGGTGTTGGTCCGCGCGCAGTTGGCTCGCGGGAATCGCGACGACTCTTCCGGCGCCCAGGTCAAACTCAGTTCGATGGCTGTGGGCGCGGCGTACGCCGAGTCGCCGATTCGCAGTGACGGCATCGACCTCCTGCCGATAGGCTCGGAGCCGGTGGCCGACGGCAAGGAATTCGTCATCCTGCAAGTCACGGTGAACGGACTCGTGGATTCCAAGGTGTTGTCCACGCTGAATCTCGAGAGCCGGTATCCGGCCCCCAATTACGAAAGGTCGCCCATCATCCTCGCGCGCCTAGCGCTCGCCCACCCCGAGGATTCAGAGCGGATCTACTCGCTCGATTTTCCGGACGGGACAATCGTGGTGGATTCGGGCCGAATGCCGTGGATTTCCACGGCGCATATTGAACATGAACCGGACGCCCCGGCGTTCGTGTTTCCCGCGATTTCCGTCCTCGGATATTTCCGGGAAAAAATCATTCTGCAGTAAACGCCTCGCGTCTACGGCGCTCCGGCAGAGTCGGACGCGGCCGTTTCCGCGGCCACCCGGATGGCAGGAGCCTCTGTAGACTGCGGATCGGGATTGGTCGTCAGGGTCGCGAGACGCGCGGCATCCGCCGCGTTCCAGAGCGCTACCGTGCCGCCCCAGTTGCCACTCGCGACAACCGCCCCGGCCTTGCCGAACACCGTCTGATACGCCCAGTCGCCGAGCGACTCGAACTGGTTGATCGCCTTGCCGTCCATTCCCCAGCGCTTGGTTAGTCCGTCCATGCCGCTCGTGACGATCTCGTTTGCCTTGTTGATATCGACGGAGAACACGGCGCCGCCGTGCGCGTCGAAGTTGCGTATCGCGCTGTACTTCCACGTGTCCCACAGGAACACTTTGCCGTCGCCCCCGGCGGACGCGAGCACGTTCGAGTCGATCGTAAACGCCAGCCCGTTGATCCCGCCGTTATGCCCGCGCAACGGCTCGACCGCGCGGCCGTTCGCCGCCTGCCACAGCAGCAGGTTGCCCCCGCGATCGCCCGTCGCGAGCAGTTCGCCGTCCGGCGAGAACTTCGCGCTCATCACCCAGTCCGTGTGGCCCTTGAGTTCATACAACTGCGCGCCGTCCGCCGTCGCGAACACGCGCACCTTCTTGTCCGGCCCGCCCAACGCGATCATCCGGTGGTCCGGGCTGATGTCCGCGGCGAGGATCGTGTCGTAGCCGCGGCCGTACGTGCCGATGCGCTCGGCTTTGCGCACGTCCCACAGCACCGCAGCGGCCGATGCCCCTTCCTGTCCGCCTGCGGCCAGCAACAACTGGCCGTTCAGGCTGAACGT
The DNA here is from genome assembly GCA_964411925.1 of uncultured Nitrospirales bacterium. Classification (GTDB taxonomy): domain Bacteria; phylum Hydrogenedentota; class Hydrogenedentia; order Hydrogenedentales; genus VFKU01. The sequence goes on along the minus strand of CAYPNI010000028.1, from coordinate 19,884 downwards.
CATCGTGTAGGCCTCGCCCTCGGGGTACGGCAGCGCACCGAGCAGCGCGTTGGTCTCGAGGTTGTACAACAGCACCTGCCCCTCGCCCGCGACCGCCAATAGCGGCGCCGTCGGGCTCGCGGCGATCGATCGCGCGGCCGGCGCGCGGTGGCGCGGCTCGGCCGCCGATGCGAGGGCGATCTCCGGCAACGGAGGCGGCCCGTCCATGTTCGCCGCCGCGAGGAAAATCTCCTCCGGAGGCTTGGGACCGCTGGCTTTGGCGAGCATCACCTTGCTGTTCGAGTCGCGCGCCGCCCCCTCCAGGATCCAGTTGCGTATCAGTTCGATCTGCCCGTCTTCGAGCGGGTCGCCCTTCGGCGGCATGATCGGTTCCTGCGCCCACTCAATCAGCTTGATCAGCCGGCTCCCGTCCGGGTCGCCCGGCAGGATTACCTGACCCGAGCTGCCGCCCTCCATCGCCTGGTTGAACGCCGCGAGCGACAACCCGCCCTTGCGCTTGTCTTCGTCGTGACAACTCAGGCAGCGCTGCTCGAGGATCGGAAACACGTCGGTCGCGTACGTGATCTTCGGCCCCGCAACGGCTTCCATCGCCTCGGTGGACTCCTTGCCGGCCATCACGGTCGCCGGTTTCGGAAGTAGCCCTTCGATCGGGCCGAGCACCACGCGAAGCCGCTCGATACGCTGGTCCGCCTGTGACGCCTGCTCTCGAAGCGCTGCCGATTCCGCCGCGAGCGCGTCCGCCTGCGTGCGCATCGCGTCAATCGCCGCGCGGATCGCCTCCGGATCGCTGTGGAGCAGCGAATCGAGCACGGCGTCCGCCGTTGGTGCGGCGGGCTCCGCTTCGGAGTAGGCGCTGGACGGCATCAACGAGATCGCGCTCATAAAAAGACCCATGAGCACTATCGTCACGCTGTCTGGGTTCGATCGGAAAGTCACTGCGTATAGCTCCGTCTCGAATTCACCGTCATTCCGCCGGTGGAGCGGCGGGTGTCTCTGCCGCGGCCGGTTGTGCTTCCGCGACCGGCGCGGGCTGCTCGGCGGGCGGCGCTTCAGCCGGCGGTGGCGTCTCCGCCGGCGGTGCTGCGGCCATTTCCGCGGCCGGGGGGGCCGGCGCGGCCTCGGCCGGGGGCGCAGCGGCCTCTGCGGCCGGCGCGGGCGGTGGCGCGGGCGCCATCGCCGCCGCCAATTCAGTCGTGAACTTTTCCACCGCGGCGATCCGCGCCCGCAGCGCGGCGACCTCAGCGTCCTTCTGGTCAGCCTGCGCGCGCAGGTCGGCCGCCTGTTTCACATACTCCTGCTCGGCGGCCTTGAGTTCGTTCACGCGCGCGAGCAACTGTTCCGGTCCGATCGCCGCCATGTCCTCGATGACCTTGTTCACGTCCGGCTTCGGCGCCTCGTCCGTCCACGCCGCGCCCGACATCAGCAGTGCAGCGGCGATCATCCAGTTTCTCATCGATCCAACTCCCTTCCAGTTTGGCCAGTACTCGTTTCCGCAAGGAGCGCGAATCTCGCCGGAGCAATCTCTCCGCGCGACGATACGCTGCATCTAGTGATTGAAAACGAACTCCTTCGAGTTCAACACGCTCCAGTACACATCCTCCAGCGCCGCCCGCCGATCGGGCGCACCGTCGACGTACGATGCCAGTTTCGTCAGCTCGCCCTCGGACGGCTCGCGCGCGAGCGCCGCGACGTACAATTCGCGCACGACCTCGCCCGTGGACTGTTCGCTCTGCACCGCAGCCGCCAACCGCCCGTTCGAGGCCTGAATCGCCCGCGTGACGGTGTCACCGTTGATCAAGTGCAGCGCCTGCGCAAGCGTCGGCTCGCCGCGCCGCTCACAAGTGCACGCCGAGTCCCGCGGCGGCCGGCCGAAAACCTCGAGGAAGTAATTCCCACTCGGGCCGTCCGCCACTTGCGCCGCACGCGCACCGAGCGGCAACGAGCTGAATTTCACTTCCGTGCCCGTCACCTCGCAGATCGCGTCGAGCAACATCTCCGACGGCAACCGGCGCACCTGCGCGTAGGCAAAATTGCGCAGGTCCTGTTTCGACCATTCCGGCGCCGTCGTGGACATCTGGTACGTGTTCGAGTTGCAGATGTCCCGAATCAGCCGCCGCAAATCGAAGTCGTACTCGGTCAATTTCGCGCCGAGCGTCTCGAGCAATTGCGGGTTGCTTGGCGGATTGCTCACGCGCACGTCGTCCACGGGCTCGATGATTCCGCGGCCGAAAAACGCCTGCCACACGCGGTTTGCGATGTTCTGCGCGAACCACGGGTTCTGGTCCGATGCGAGCCACTCCGCGAGCACCGCGCGCCGGTCACGCCCGGCGAGGTCGGGCTGCGCGCCGCCCAGAAACTTCGGTTGCATCACCTGGCCGTCGCGAAGGTTCTTCACATCACCCGAGCCGGAGTTATAGACGACCGTCTCGCGCGGATCGCTACCCGTCTTGCGGCCCACCTGCGCGAAGAACGCCGCGAACGAGTAGTAATCGTCCATCGTCCACCGCTCGAACGGGTGATTGTGGCACTGCGCGCACTTGATCTGGATTCCCATGAACACTTGCGCGACGTTTTCCGCCATCATCTCCGGCTGCGACTCGACGAGATAAAAATTAGACGCAGGCTCGGTGAAGTTACCGCCGGTTGCCGTCAGCAATTCCGCCGCCAGCTCGTTGATCGGCTTGTTCGCCTGCACGGACGCGCGCAGCCAGTCGTTGTAGCGGTGCATGCCCTTGCGATCGAGGGTCAACGACGTCCGCACGCGCAAGACTTCAGCCCATTTCATCGCCCAGAGGTCGGAGAATTCCGGGCGTTCGAGCAACGCGTCGATGAGTTGTGCGCGCTTGTCCGCACGCTCATCCGCGAAGAAGGTCTCCGCCTCCTCGACCGTCGGGAGCACACCCAGAATGTCCAGGTACGCCCGGCGCACGAACACCTCGTCGCTGCACGGTTCCGCCGCGGATATCCGCAGCTTCATGTGCTTGTCGTAGATCATCTCGTCAACATAGTTCGCCGGCGGCAGCGGCGGCTCATGCATAGGCTCGCCCTGCGGAATCGCGATGACCTGCGACACGACGGCAAACGTGCCGTACCGCGCCATGATGAAACCTTCGCCCCGCCGGCCCGCGGTCGCCAGGCCCTCGGCGTCCACCGACACGATGCTGTCGTCCACGCTCTGAAGGATCGCGACATCGGTCACGTCGTGATCGGTGCCGTCGGCGTAGGTCGCGCGCACGACAAACTGTTGTTTCGCGCCTTCACCCTCGAGCACCGCTTCGCGGGGCAGCAACTCGATCCCGGTCAACTTGGTCAAGTCGGCCGGGTCGTCGGGCGCACCTTCGCGAATCCATCGGCTGAACGACTGATACAGCCGGCCGTCCTCGTCCAGTTTGACGCCGCCTTCGTGGTCCACTGCGCCCAGCGGCTTGAGCAGCGCGAGGCTTTCCTCCGGCACGGCGACGTCCAGCCGCCGGCCGAATTGCTCGCGTGTAAGCGTCAGATAGTCCTTGGCAGGGTCGTAGCCAAACAACGTCAGATGGAATCCGTTTTTACCGCGCGCGCTGCCGTGGCACGAGCCCGTGTTGCAACCCGCCTTCATGATCACCGGCTCGATATCGTTCCGGAAACTCATCGGCGGATCGACGGACGCGTTCGTCACCTTGAGCGGAATGCTCTGAGTTTGCCCTTCGTGCGTCACCACCAACTGACCTTCGCCGTCCGCGACGGGGAAGACGCGGCCGTTCTCCCAGCGCGCCAGATTGCCCGGCTCGATCCGCACCTCGGCCAGCGCGGTAACATCAAGCGTCACGCCGTCGTCGCGCGTCATCATGGCCACGATTCGTTGCGGGTCACGCGCCGAATCCAGCGCGACCGTTCCGGGATACACGGAAATCTCCGCCGCTTCGGCCGTGGTCGCGCACAACGCGACGATCGCGGCCGCGATCACACTTGCCTTCGCGCTTCGTATCGTCCGAGGTTCGTTCTGCATCTCGATTGTCCCCTTCCCCTCACTGCGTATTCGGAAAACGAGTGCGCCGCGCGGGCGCCTCGGGCTTGGCTTCCTCGGCCGCAGCCGCGGGCTGTTCCGCGGGCGCGGGTTGTTGCAACTCGGGCGGCAAGGGCTTGAAGATCTTCACCTGCGGGCCGCTCAGCCCTACCTGGATCTCCTCGCCGTTCACCGTGATCTTCGTGCTGAAGAAAAATGGACCGTGCTTGCCTTCGGGCGCGTCCGCGGCCACCTGCACCGGGAACACCACCTCGGTCGTCGCGGCGGTGATCGGCTGCGGATCGGTTGTCAAACCCTTCGGCATTCCGAGCAATTCCATCGGGAACTCGCCCTCGAACGGCTTGGCCACGGTCAGCGTGCCCTGCAACGCGATCTGGCCACCCTGCTCGCCCTGCGTCTCCGGCGCGGACATCGCCAGCCACGGCTCCTCCACCAGAATCGTCGCGAACGGTGAGGCGACCTGATATCCCGCGCTCGCGCCGACGACCCCGAGCGGGAACTCGCCGCGCGGCGCGCCGCCGCGCACCTCGAGACGGATCGCCGTCTCGGTCTGGCCCTGCTCAATCCGGGCCGTCGGCACGCCGACTTCGTTTGGCAGCCACGGCACATTCAATTCGATCGGGGCGTCGAAGCCCTCTTTGCGCGTCGCGGTGACCTTCAGGTACCGGTTGCTCGCCGCGGGTGTGGGCACGTTCGGTTGTTGGACCGAGAGGGAGTACGGCGCCTCGTCCGTCACCGCCATCGCAACGCGCTGCACATCGTACGAGTCGAACACCGTCTGGTTCTGCCCGAGCACGAGCCGGTAGGTCTGCGACAGCCCGCCTTCCAGCACGCTCTCGCCGTTGCGCCAGATGCCGTGCGCGTCCACCTGCGCGCCCGCAGGCGCGGCATCCGGCGCGGCCGAGAACAACACCGGAAGCGTGCCCTGTCCCGCGGCGATGGGTTCGTGCTGAACGGTCACACCCGCGGGGAGCTCGCGAAACTCGAGTTCGATCGGCCCGTCGAAACCTTCGCGGCGAACTTCAAAGACCATCAATGCGTGATTATTCTTCGGGACGGCCAACCGGCCTTCCTCGTTGGTAACCGCGACGAATCTGAGGCGCTGCGCGCTCGGCGCCGCCTCAACGCGATACGCGAACGTCGGGCCGCCTTTGCCGAGGTGATCGCGCACGCCGATGGTGTAGCGGCCGTCCGCGGGCAGCGTCACGCGCGCGAGGCTGTCCGGACCGATCGCGTCGTCTACGCTCGCGAGCTGTGCGCCGTCCGGGCCGTGCACTATCAGCACGCTGTCGAGCGGCGACCCCATCTCACGCGCCCACACGCGCACCTCGTACGACTGGCCGTTCACGCCGTCGAAGGCATACCAGTCCACGTCGCCCGGCTCGGAGATCACGCCGTCAAATGCGCCCGGCGCCTGGCCCGCCGTCGCCTGGTCCTGCGCGTTATTCGGCTCCTGTTCGAGCACGCCCGGAAGTTTCGAGACGCGGAACGCGAGCGGCGTCGGCGCGCGGCCGGCCTCACTCGCAGGCACGACTGCTCCGGTGCCTTCCGGTTGCGCCGTGAGCACAATTTCAGCCGGCGGCAACTGCGGATCGCCCAGCCAGGAAACCTGGATGGGCGTCTCCGGCGGCCCGCCCATCGGCGTCACCGCGAGTGGCCGCGGGAACTGGCCAACGTGCAGCCGGTATTCGCAGTCTCCGCTGCCGCCGTACGCCGCTTCGCTCACCGCGATCACGTGGCGGCCCGGTTCCTCGGCGACACGCACAAACGCCGGATCCTGGCGCATAGCGGCCGTGTCGTCCTCGGAGACCAGTTCGTGGCCGCCGGGGCCGAACAAGCGCACCTTCGCGTCGAACAACGTGTGTCCCAGCCGAATCGCTTCGACTTCGACCGCGAGTTTCGCGCCCGCGTCAAGTTCCACTGCGTAATAGTCCACGTCCTCCGACGTCACAACACCGTTGACCGTCGTCCCGAGCGAAATCGCCTGCGCGTTCGCGGCCTCGTTGTTCGGTTCCGCCTCGGTAATCTCGGTAAGCGCACCGACGCTGAATATTCGGAGGTTCGTAATTCCGCTCGATGTGCGCACCCAGACCGGGTGCCGTCCCATCCGGCAGTCCGGCGCGATGGTGACGATGCACTTGAACTCGCCGTCCGCCGCTGAGACGCTTTGTTTGAACGAGATGCCCGGTTCGGCAAACAGCAGGTCCACTGCATCGGCAAGATTGCCGCCCAGCAGGCGCACTTCGACGTCGGTTCCGCGCGCGCCGCCGCGCGGAAGGATATTGTCCAGTTTGGGCGAGGCCGCGTGCGCGCACACGCCCCATGCCGCCGCCACCGCGGCGACCCACGCACACGCGCGATGTCGTCGGGCAAATCGCACTGCAACTACCTTACGCGAGGATGTCGTAGAGCACGGATCCGTCCTTGATAATTTCCAACGGACGGTCTCCCGGACTCATCAGTTCTCGCCCGGCATCGATGCCCAACTGGTTGTAAATCGTCGTAGCGAGGTCTTCGGGACTCACCGGGTCGCGCGCGGGCTCCGCGCCGCGCGGGTCCGTCTGGCCGAGGATCGTGCCGCCCTTGACGCCACCGCCCGCCAACGCCACGCTGAACGCTTTGGGCCAATGGTCACGGCCGCCGTCCTTGTTGATCTTCGCCGTACGCCCGAATTCGGTCACCATGACGACCAGCGTGCGCTGCAACAGGCCGCGCCGGTCCAAATCGCGAATCAGCGTCGCGAGTCCCTGGTCCACGGACGGCAACTGGTTGCGCATCGCGTCGCGGATTTTCTCGTGGTGGTCCCAGCCGCCGTCCAGCACGGTGACGAACCGCGCGCCCGCTTCGACGAGCCGCCGAGACAGCAGCAACCGCTGTCCGAAATTGTGGCGGCCGTATTCGTTTCGAATTTCCTCGGGCTCCGCCGAGATGTTGAACGCTTCACGGGCCGCCTGCGACGAGATCAGCGCATACGCGCGCTGATAGTACGAATCCATCGCGGTGAGCATGTCGCCCGCCTCGAGCTCGGAGAAGTGATGGTCCACGGCGGACAACAGGGTCTTGCGCCGCTCCATGCGTTCCGCGTCCACCCCGGACGCGAGATTGAGATCCTTCACCTGGAACCCGTCGGCCTGCGGTTCGCCGCCCACACTGAACGGTCCATACGCCGCGCTCAAGTACCCTGGCCCGAGAAATGGGTCGCTAGCATTCGGAATCGTGATATACCCGGGCAGGTCGTTGCGCGGGCCATATTCGTGCGCGACCACTGCGCCCAGGCTCGGATACGTGATTGCAGGGCTCGGGCGGTAGCCCGTGAGCATGTTGTGCGTGCCGCGCTCGTGCGCCGCCTCGCCATGGGTCATCGAACGGATGACCGTCATCTTGTCGGCGACCTTGGCGAGGTTTGCGAATTGCCCGCCGAACATCTCTCCGGTGTTCGTTTCGATGCTGCCGATTTCGCCGCGGTATTCCAGCGGGGCATACGGCTTCGGGTCGAAGGTTTCGATGTGGCTCATGCCGCCGGCCATGAAAATGAAGATGACCGAATCGGCCTTCGCTGCCGGGCCGGCCACCACCGGGTCGCCCCAGGCGGTCTGGAGCCGGAAATAGTCCCCGAGCGTCAGTCCCAGCCCGGAGAGCACACCGACCCGTAGGAACGCACGGCGGTTCAATGGACTTCCCGTGCAGCCGCAGCGCAGATGTTGGTAATTCATTGGCACTTCCTTTCCCGAACTCCCCCGAAATCAACTTCAGCCAGTAGCATAACGAGAGCCAGTTCCCTTTGTCGAAGATGACTTCTGTCTAAATCATTGACGCTTTGCCGACACAAGTGAGTATTTCGCGATTTACCCGAATCGAATTACTCTCGAGCGATGGGCTACCATCCGGGACGATCCCAACGCTGGATTCCGGTCATGCCCTCGACTCCTCCGCTCGAATTGCCCGACGGCCTGGTGGTCTTCGTCAAAAAAGACTGCCCCACGTGCGTGCTGATTGAGCCCGTGCTGAAGCAACTCGTGAACGACGGCGCCCCGCTCACCGTGTATACACAGGACGATCCCACTTTCCCCGCTTCGGTTCCATCCGTTCGCGACGACCGCACTTTAGAGTTTTCGTTTCGATTGCAAATCGAGACCGTCCCCACGCTAATCCGTTGTAACTCGCGGCTCGAAACGGATCGCGTGGTCGGTTGGGACCGTACAGAATGGGAACGCATCACCGGCCGTGCGGCGCTCGGGACTTCCCTGCCCGCGTTTCGACCCGGCTGCGGCTCGCTCAATGTCGCGCCCGGCATGCCTGAGAAACTCGCCGTGCGATTCGGCGCCGTTCCGATCGCCTCGCGCCGGATCGAAATCGGCCCCATCGAAGACGAGGCCGAGGCCTGCTTCGAGCGGGGCTGGACCGATGGCCTGCCGGTCGTCGCGCCCACGGAGGAACGCGTCGTCCGCATGTTAATGGCGACGCGTCGTGACCCCGGGGAAGTCATCGGCAAGGTGCCCCCCAATCTCGCGGACTGCACGGTCGAAAAAGTCGCGATCAACGCCGTCATGGCCGGGTGCAAACCGGAGTATCTCCCGGTCGTGCTCGCTGCGGTAGAGGCCGCGCTCATGGACGAATTCTGCATGCACGGCTTGCTCGCCACGACCTGGTTTTCCGGGCCGATGGTGGTCGTCAACGGACCCATCGCGCGCCGCATCGGCATGAACTCCGGAATGAACGCGCTCGGCCAGGGCAACCGGGCGAATGCCACCATCGGCCGCGCGTTGCAACTGGTCATCCGCAATGTCGGCGGCGGCAAACCCGGCGAGATTGACCGCAGCACGCTCGGCCAGCCGGGCAAGTACACGTTCTGCTTCGCCGAGGACGAGTCTAATCCGCAGTGGGACTCGCTCGCGACGGAACGCGGTTTCGCGCCGGGCGCATCCACGGTCACGCTGTTTGCCGCGGACGGAGTGCAGGGCGTATTCGATCAAAAGTCGCGATCGCCCGAGTCGCTCGCGCTCACGTTCGCCGGCTGCCTGCGCACCGTCGCCCATCCGAAAATCGTGATGACGTCCGACGCGTTCCTCGTAGTCTCACCCGAACACGCGCACGTATTCCACGAAGCCGGATGGACCAAGCAGCGTCTCAAAGATGAACTCGCGAAGTTACTCCTGTCCCCCGCCAAGGACCTTCACCAGGGCGCCGGCGGCATCGCCGAGGGCATCCCGACGACCATCCAGGCCGATGCACTCCCCAAATTCCGGCCCGGCGGACTCAATATCGTCCGGGCCGGCGGCAAGGCCGGCCTTTTCTCCGCCATCATCGGCGGCTGGCTCGCGACTGGTATGATGGGGAGTAACGTCGTCACCCGCGAGATACGTGAATGATTGAGAAGCGCATCCTGCTCGACCCGACGCACGAGGCTTCGTCCGCCAAGCGCGAACGCTTGCCGCGGCCCGATTCGCTCCGGGGCCAGACCGTTGGTCTGCTCGACATTTCCAAGTGGGGCGGTTCATTTTTCCTCGACACGATCGAACAAAAACTAAGCGAAGCCGGCGCGAAGGTCATCCGTTACGCCAAACCGACCTTTACGCGTGTCGCGCCCATCGATCTGCGCCAACTCATCGCTTCGCAATGCACGCTCGTCATCGAGGCCTTGGCCGATTGAGGCAGCTGCACGTCGTGCAGTGTGCATGACGTAACGGATATCGAACAGCGCGGCATCCCGGCGGGCTTCGTCGCCACGACCGAATTCATCGATGCCGCAGCCACGCAGGCGAAGGCGCTCGGCTTCGACGCGGCCCGTTTGTTTGTGGCGCATCCCATTCAGGATCGCACGGAAAACGAGATCCGCGAATTGGCCGCGGCCGCCTATAAAGACATCGCCGGCCTGATATGTTCGGCGCGCCAGCCCTAGCGCGAATCGGGCAGTTTGCAAAGGTTGTGGAGTTTGCAAAGGCCGGTGTGTATACTTTTGGCACGTGTCTGGCGGTCGACCAGATCAGAATGGCGCTGAGCCGAACGAGATTAGAAAAGAAGGAGATACACGATGCGCGCGTTTATTGCTGCGACAATGCTGCTGCTGGCAGTGGCGTTCGTGGGTTGCACTGAGCAGCCTGCGGAAGGCGGCGATCCGGCTGCCCCGGCCACGGAAGCTCCGGCCGAGGAGTAAGCCACCGTCTCGCAACAACCGAAATTTTAAGACGGATCGCCCGGCCCCGAGTCTCGGGGCCGGGCGATTGCTCATTCGGACTCGATTCCACCCCCCGGCGCGCGTAGACTCGTAATCGACTTGATGACCGGAGAGTCGACGCAATCATGGATCTCGCAGTAGCGGCAATCGCGGGCGTGGTAATCGGCGGCCTCGTCGGATGGCTCATCGCTGGCGCGCGTTCGCACGGCCGGATCGCCGATCTCTCCGCGCGACTGGACGAGTCACAGCGGCGCGCTGACAAAGTCGAAACCGCGGCGAAGTCGGATTTCGAATCGCTCCGCGAACGGCTCGGCCATGAGTCGCAAATACGGGTCGCCGCCGAACGCGACCGCGACAACGCCCTGGCGCGCGTCGCCGAGGAGCGCCGGCTGCTCGACGAGTCTCGCGAAAAACTGAAGGACACGTTTCAGGCGCTCGCGGGCTCGAGCTTGAAGTCCACCAGCGAACAATTCCTCGAACTCGCCAAGACAAAATTCGACGAGATCTTGTCCGACGCCAAGGGCGATTTGACGCAGCGGCAGGAAGCTATCAAGGGCCTGGTGTCGCCGCTGTCGGAAAAACTCGACAAATTCGACTCGCACGTGCGCCAGCTCGAGGAAAAACGCGAAGGCGCGTACTCGAAACTCGGCGAACAGATTAGATTTCTCGCCGAGAACCACGAGAAGCTCCAACGCGAGACCGGTAACCTGGTCACTGCGCTTCGCACGCCGCAGGTGCGCGGGCGTTGGGGGGAAGTTCAACTCAAACGCGTCGTCGAACTTGCCGGACTCTCGGAACACTGCGATTTCACCGAGCAGTCATCGCACGACACCGAGTCAGGCCGCATCCGGCCGGACCTCGTCGTGCATCTCCCCGAAAACCGCGAACTCGTCATTGACGCGAAATTCCCGCTGGACGCGTACTACAGCGCCGTGTCAGCCGAATCCGAGCAGGACCGCAGCACGTATCTCGAGATGCACGCTCGCAAGGTACGCGCGCACATGAAGGCGCTGTCGAATAAGGACTATCTGTCGCAGTTTCAGACCGCGCCGCAGTTCGTTGTCATGTTTCTGCCGGGCGAATCGTTTTTCAGCGCCGCGCTCGACAAGGACCGCACGCTGATCGAAGACGGCATCGCGCAAAACGTGATCCTGGCAACCCCGACGACGCTCATCGCGCTGCTGCGCGCCGTCGCGTACGGCTGGCGGCAGGAACAGGTCGCTCAGAACGCAAGAGAGATCAGCGATCTGGGCCGCGAGTTGTACAACCGCATGCGCCTGCTCGCCGGGCATGTCGTCAAGATTGGCGATGGCCTTGCCAAGGCGAATGATTCCTACAACAAGGCGGTCGGATCGCTCGAAGCACGGGTGTTGCCGGCGGCGCGCAAGTTTCAGGAACTCGGCGCGGCGCCGGGTGATGAAATCCCGCTGCTGAATCCGCTCGAGCAGGCGCCGCGCATGTTGAACGCGCCGGAATTGACGCCGGAAGAAGACGAACCGCGGACGACGCCGTTCCCGGCGCGCAGAAACGAGGGCTGACATGGCGACAACGACCACTACGAAACGTACTTCGGCGAACGGCCTCTTTTCGGTGCCGGACTCCGTAAAAGAACTCCGGCAGCGCGTGCTCGAGTTCATCGAACAGCGCATCTACCCCGTCGAGCCTGAGCTCGACGCGCTCGATCGCCACGCGACGCTGGCACGCCTCAAGGAACTCGGCGCCGAGGCCAAGCGCGAAGGCCTCTGGGCGCTCGGCCACCCGAAGGAGATCGGCGGCCAGGGCCTGCCGTTCATGGACTACGTCTACGTCAACGAAATCGTCGGACGGTCCGAGTACGCGATGGTCGCACTCGGAACGCACTCGCTACAGGACTCGATCATGCTCCACCTGTACGCGAACGAGACATGGCGCAACAAATACCTGCGCCCGCTCGTCGAAGGCGAGGTCTACCCGAGCTTCGCGATGACCGAGCCGTCCGTTGCCAGTTCCGACCCGACGCAACTCAAGACGCACGCCGAACTGGACGGCAACCAATGGGTCATCAACGGCCGCAAATGGTTCACGACCGGCGCAGACCACGCCGCGTACACGACCGTCATGTGCCGCACCGAGCCCGGAGTCGACGGCCACGCCGCGTTCAGCATGATCGTCGTACCCACCGACACGCCGGGCTACAACATCGTGCGGGACACGCCCGTCCTCGGCATCGACGGCGGCCACTGCGAAGTCGAATACGACAACGTCCGCGTGCCCAAGGAAAACCTGCTCGGCCCGCGCGGCGAGGGGTTCCTGATCGCGCAGCGGCGGCTCGGCCCGGGCCGTATTTTTCACTGCATGCGCTGGCTCGGCCAGGCGCAGCGCGCCTTCGACCTCATGTGCAAGCGCGCCAACGAACGCATCGCCTTCGGCACGACGCTCGCCGAAAAACAGTCCATCCAGAACATGGTCTTCGACACCGCCGCCGAAATTCAGGCCTCGCGCCTGCTGACGCTCGAAGCCGCGCACAAGATGGACCAGGGTGACCCGGCGCGCATCGAGATCGGCCGCATCAAGGTCGTCGGCGCGCAGATGCTGCACAACGCGATCGACCGCGCGATCCAGGTCCACGGCGCCAAGGGCCTCACGCCCGACACCCCGCTCGACCGCATGTACCGTCACGCCCGCGCCGGGCGCATTTACGACGGCCCCGACGAAGTCCACAAATGGTCCGTCGCCCGGCAGATCCTCAAGCAGTACCGCTGATCGACATCACTTGCGCGGCCCGCGCGCGTCAGCGCTTCTCCATGACGAAATCTTTCTCGGACGTTTCGCCGTCGCGCAGTTCGGTGCCTTCCATCTTCATCGCAACGATGTTCAAGTCCTCAGCGCCGGTCGCTTCGAACTGGATCAGGCACATTCCGGCCGGCAGGCCGGTGATGTCGTAGCTGCCGTGGACGTCCCACGCCAGCGCCTCACCCTCGATCGCGCGTGTGTTCGTTATCGTCGCCAACTTGTTCGGGTCGACGATCTGCAATTCGATCCGGCCGGAGAGCGGCCGGCCGGACGAATCGGTCAATTTCCCCTGCACCCGTGCCGTGCCGGCCGCCGCGTGCAGGTCGAGCGTATAGGCGCCGCCGCCCCATACCTCGACCGCGCGAATGACGCCGCGCTGGTTCGGTTCCTCGCCGATCTCCACCTGGACGCGCACGGTGCCGTCGTTCAGGTTTTCAATCGAATACCGGCCGCGACTGTCAGTGAGTATTTCACGACGCGTCCCGCGTCGATCGTTCATGTCATCGACCAGCTCGACGCGCACCTTCGCCCCGGCCACAGGCCGGCCACCGAGTGTCGCCACCCCGGAGACGGAGTTGCCGCCGTGCAATTGAAACGTCTGCCGGTGCGTCTGGCCTGCGGAAACGGTGACCTCGAACTCCTGGGCCGGGCCGTCCGGCGCCGTGAGCCATAGCGTGAAGGTCCCAGTCGGCAGGCCGGCGAGTTGGAACTCGCCTCGTGAGTCCGTCCGGAGTGCGCCGGGGCTCTGCGTCTGGTCCGGGGACACCTCGCATCCGGCGGCTGGTTTGCCGTCCGCCCGCAGGACCGTCCCCGCGAGCACGCCGCCATCGACGAGGTTGAACGGCGGCAGGCGCAGGGTTTGGTTCTCGACGACTCCGGTTACCACCTGCAAGCTCGGCGCGCAATCCTCTGCAAACACGATAATCGTGCAGTCGCCTTCCGGCACGCGGTAACTGAACGCGCCGTTCGAGCCGTCGATACCGCCGCCCAGACGCTCCATACCAATCAAGGTGCGATTTGTATACGCCGGGAAACGAGTGTCCTCCAGGTACACCACGCGAAACTTCTCGACCGGCCGGCCGTTGCGCAGTACGTCCGCCACGAGTGAGCCCTTGCCGCGCAACTGGATGCTCATGGGCGCCCGTGTCGGCACAAATTGATTCACCCGGTAGGCCGTGTAGTCGGGATGTGTCACCTGCAAGAAGCCGGCGTCGTCCTCTACGCCGCCGATGCGGAACGAACCGTCGTCACTTGTCCGGCCGCTGACCGAGTTGAGCGTCACCTCGGCCCCCGACACCGGCCGTCCCGACGTATCCGTCACGCGGCCGGCGAAAACGAGACCGTCAGCGTCAGGAACGACGATGCGCGGCGCTTCGACGTGCTCGCCGACGCCTACCGTCACGCGTGCAAGCCGGCTCGTGCGGCGCGCGCCCTGGCCCGGCAGGTCCACCCACAGGCTGTATTCGCCGTCGACCAGTTTATCGACCGTCGCGCGCCCATCCGGATCGGTCGCGCGGAAGTGGACATAGCGCGTATCGCTTCCCTCCGTCACTTCAGCGTGGAGTCGCGCGTCCGGAATTGGGACGCCGCGCGAATCGACGATCGTCGCGCTGATCCGCGATTCGGGCTGCATCGTGATCACGATCGGCTCCGTTATCTCGCCGATCTTGAAGGGCCCGGCCGGATGCGCGGCAACGCTCCGGGAGGAGTACATGGGTTTGTCGGACTCGGCCAGGAGGTACACGGTCTGGCCGTTTCGGAATCCGGAAAGCCAGAACACACCGCGGGGATCGGTGACGGCGTAATTCTCCCGCGTCGGATCGTACATGACGGCCGCCCACGCCGATGGCCGATCGCCCGCCATCACCGCGATGTCCGTCAGCGGGCGTCCATTCTGATCGGCGACGCGCCCCGTTATCCGTTCGCCGACAGTTACCACGAATTCCGGCGACGCCGTCTTGCCGGCGTGAACTTCCACGGTCTGCCGCCGCGGTTCACTGCCACTGGCCACCTGCATCGAAAGGCCGGCGATGTTTTCCCTTTCAATCTCATAACGGCCGCTGGGCAGTCCGGCGAAGCTGAACTTCCCGGTGGAATCCGTTCGCGTTGCGCGATCGGATTGCCAGACGTTGTAACCGATATAGAAGTCTCGCCGGATGTTATCGTCGGGATCGTAAAGATGCACGCCGACATTGGCGAAGCCGGTGTCGGTAACGGGATCGTAAATGCGGCCGGCGATCGCGCCGCCCTCGACCGCCTCGAGGCGCAAGTCGTCCGGGCTCCCGCCACCGGTCAGGTCCAGGACGGACGATTCCGATTCGATGATGCGATCGGATCCCTCCGTTTCGATTCGGTATTCGTATGGCCCCAGATTAGAGAGACGGAACGAGCCGTCCGGGCCGGTGACGAATTCGCGCCGGTCCCACTTCACTTCGGTTTCTATGCGCAGACGTTGGCCCGACACCGGCTTCCCGCTTCCTTGATCGACGACGCTTCCGGCAAGATCCACGCCGCGGGACATCACCAGCGTCAGGTCCTGGGTGCCGCCGGGAAACCACTCGGAAACGAGCGGCGCATACCCTTCTTTGCGCGCCAAGGCCCGGTAACGCGCGGGTGCGCGAGGACCGGCGCCGGTGTAATCGAACACAAAGCCGCCGTTGGCCTTCGATTTTGTCTCCGATCCAGCGACGTACTGCCATTCGTTCGTAAACTCCACGTCGGGAGTCTCCCACGCGGCCGTCATCACCGATACGCCTTCGATGGGCTTCCCGTCGGTGTCGGTCACTCGGCCAATCACTGGCGCGATGGTGTGCGCATGCCCCACGCTCACGAATTTGGACGGCTCCGTCGCGGTGAGCGCGACGCTGTTCACCGAGGTGCGGCCCTCGCCGACGACGCGCACGAGATAGACGCCGAGCGGCAGATTCTCAAACTCGAATTCGTTGTGTTCGCTCACCGTCGCCATCAGAACGAGGCGATCGGTCGGCGGGTCCTCATAGGGACGCCAGGACACCAGCGACGCCTGTACGTATCCATCCGCGGGCAGCGGCGGATTGTAGGTCGAGCGGCCGATTGGGTCGAGATGCGCCGTCCCGCGAATGCGGCCGGGGCCGGAGGTAGCGCTCTCGCGTGGGCGGGCCTGCGCGAACGCCCCCGACGCGGCCGCGTTCGAAATCGTCACCGGTGAACTCGCCTGTGCGAGCAGCACGTTGTCGCGGAGCGGCTCCGCGCGATCGGAATCGGCAGAGGTCGCGGCGGCCTGTTCCGTCCCACTGGCATGCGCCGGCGCCGCGTCACGATCGCCAATCAACGCGGCTGCTGCCACCAACAACATCATCGCGCCCACCGCGATCGGCGGCCAGCCCCCGGCGGCGAATGCGGATGCCGTGGCGGCGGCCGAGGCCGATGTCGCGGCATGGCCCGCCAGCGCGATTTCGCCGAGTGCTGCGAACAACGCCGCCGTCGCTTGCACCCCGCTCAGCTCGGCGAGATGGGCCGTCAACGCGGCCGTGCCGACAACGATTCCCTTGTGGCCCAGCGTCTCGCGAATTTTTTCGACTCCGCGCTTGATACGATAATTCACTTGCGATTGCGTCAACCCGAATTCGTCCGCAACGTCGCGGTGTGTTCTCCCGTCGAGAAAGTGCCGAACGATCGGGTAGCGCAGTTTGTCGGGTAGCGCGTTAATTGCCTCATCGACAAGCGGCTGGATGTCATCCCAACTGGGTTCGATCAATCGGGGTGCGGCGTCCGCGTAGACCGACTCGCGCCGGGCGCGGCGCGCGTTTTCCTTGAGACGATTGAGCGAGAGGTTCGTCGCCGTCCGGTGAAGCCAGCCCGGCACATTCGAGTTGACGGCGGCGGCTGACTGGGCGAGTTTGAGGAAACATTCCTGCGTCACGTCCTCGGCCTGGGCGGCGTCGTGCAGGATGCGGGAACAGGTTCCGAAAACCATCCCGCCATAGCGCCGCACCAAATCGTCAAAGGCGCCGGAATCCCCATCCCGGATCCAACGCCGCAACTGGGCCAAATCAGTCGACGCCACCGACATGCTCCCGATTACTCAATTATTGACGACCCTCACCACAATAGACAACGCGGAAGGCCTGTTTTGTGCAGTTTCTGTTACAATGCTCGAAGTTCTTGAAACCACTCGGGCCGCTGGCTAGTGCGTCGCGATCTCCAATCGCGGGCGGCTCTTTTCAGTCGTGCCGGGGAGACGTTTTCTTGCAATCCGCGCGGGCTCGCTCTGCCTTTGGCATTGTGTCCATAATTCTCGTTATTCACTTCGCTGTCGTCGCGTGGCTCAGCGCCTCGACCAATCTCTGGTCGGACGAAGCGTACTCGGTAAACACGACGTCAAAAGACCTCTCCTACGCGATATCCCAGGCCATTCTGATCGAGGAGCACCCGCCCTTCTTCTTTGTCGTGCTTTGGTTCTGGCGGACGATCAGCGAGACGGTGTTCTGGGCGCGCATGCTTTCCGCGCTGTGCACCCTGACGTTCTTGATCGTGGTGTGGCGCGTCGCGGTGCGCGCACTGCCCAAGATCCATCCGGCCTGGGTCGTCGGACCGATTGCCGCGAATCCCAGCGTCGTTTACATCGCCACCGAGATGCGAGCGCCCGCCCTGACGCTGCTCGTGTCAGGCTTGTTAATGTGGTTTTTCATTGAAGGCTTCATCGTAGAGTCGCCGAAGCGATGGGCCGTAGTTTCCTACGGCATCGCAAGCGTGATCGCGCTATACACGTACTACTACCTCGGGTTTCTCCTGCTCGCCAATGGCGTCGCGCTGCTGTTGACGCGCCGTCCACGCCAGATCGCGATTTATTACGGCCTTATGCTCGCGGCCGCCATCGCATACATTCCGATGCTGTTGGCGATTCCCACGCAAGCGCACTCGTTTACGTACCGGCTCGCGGATTCGCTTTCTTTTACCGGCGGCTTTCGCCTGATGATCGAGCGAATCCAATCGTTCCTGTGGCCGTCATTCGGATTGCCCCTTCCCGGCAGGAGCCGCTGGATCGTCCCGGGGATACTGGCGGCCGCGGTGTTCGGGTCGCTCTACGTCAACCGCCGAAAGGTCGAGCGGCCGCTCGTCGTGTACTTCGCGTTGACCGCGGTGCTCGCGATCGCATACTCGTTATTGGCGTGGAAACTCGGGTGGCGATCGATGTTGGAGCGCCACGCGACCGCCCTCGTCGTGCCCGTGTACCTCAGCGTCTACGGAATTCTCAGCCTCTATGCCGACGCAACACGACAAAAGGTGCTGGCGGCGTGGACTGCGGCCGTCGGCGTGATGTGCGTGCTGGGTACGCATGCGCTGTTCTACGCCCTGGCCAAACCCGGCGACTGGAAGCGTGTGGCAGAATTCATCCAAGCGAACGAGCGGGAACGCGAGCCGATTCTGGTCTTTCCACCCATGTCCGCCTACACGTTCGACTACTATTACAAAGGCCAGAACCGCGTTCTGGCGATTCCCCGACCGGAAGGATTCGACCGGTATAACCACCCGGATGACTTCCTTCAGAACGAATCGGAGATCTTCGCCGCGTTGGAGCTAGTGCCCTACGAGGCGGATTCCATTTGGGTAATCGTAGATTGCGATCTCAAATCGTGTGCCGATCCCGTCCGGCACCATAATCTGAATATTCTTCAGGATTTTGTTGCGAGTTACTATTCGGTCGACGACTTCCAAAGTTTCTACGGGGCACGAATTCAACACTGCTCGGCATTGGGTCGGCTAGCGGACTCCCAGTAACGGTTTCGATCAATCGTATCGTTGAGGGTCGCTCCCCGCGCGTCGTCGAGCAGGCGACACCGCCACCGGCCATCCCGACCGTCCCGCGCCGAAGCCGATGCGACGTTTGTGCCAGCATTGAATACCAGCTTTGCTACACTGGCAGGGCAACTGGAGTATTCTCGTTCGCGTTGTACGGCTCGTAATAGAACAATCCGAGTGGATCGCCGATCCACGTCGCCAGGAGAGGCGCCCGCATGACTCCGGATCGAAGCCGCGTATCGCGGGGCGTCGTGCCCGTCATCCTGGCGGCCCATTTTGCGATCGTTGTCTGGCTGTGCGCGACGATGAACGTCTGGGTGGACGAGGCGTACGCGATGAATACGACCTCGCGGGATCTTCCCTACGCGATATCACAGTCGATTCAGGTCGAGGAGCATCCGCCGTTCTTCTTCATTGCGCTCTGGTTTTGGCGCCAAATCAATGAGACGGTGTTCTGGGGCCGGATGCTCACCGCGCTTTGCACGCTCTCGTTTCTCATCGTCACGTGGCGGGTGGTGGCGCGCATGCTGCCGAAGATTCATCCCGGGTGGATTATTGCACCCATTGCGATGAATCCCAGCCTGATCTACGCCGCCACCGAGCTGCGCCCGCCCGCCATGACGCTGCTCGAGTCCGGCCTGCTGATTTGGCTGTTCATCGAAGGCTTTCTCGACCAATCGCCGAAGCGATGGGCGGTGATCGCGTACGGCGCGCTCAGCGTGATCGCGCTCTACACCTACTACTACCTCGGGTTCCTGTTGCTCGCGAACGGTGTCACGCTGTTGTTGAGCCGCCGCCCACGGCAAATTGCGCAGTATTATGGCGCGATGGCAGTCGTCGGCGTCGCGTATGTTCCCATGATGCTCGCGCTTCCTGAACAATCGAACGCGTTCACATCGCGACAGCAGTTTTCGCTGTCCATTTTCGGCGGATTTCGGTTGATGATCGAGCGGGTCCAGTCGTTCTTGTGGCCGTCGATGGGGTTGCCGCTGCCCGGCAAGTCGCGATGGATTGTCCCGGGATTGCTGGCCACAGGCGTATTGACGACGCTGTATCTGCGGCGCCGGGAGATTGGGAAGCCGCTGGTCTACTTCCTGGCGATGGCGGCCGTCGCGGCCGGTAGTCTCTCCCTGGTCGCGTGGCAACTCGG